>CAZNBA010000012.1:0-35395 GCA_964571395.1 uncultured Muribaculaceae bacterium | reverse complement strand
TCAGCAGCGGCACTGCTTCTGCAGTGCTGTCTCCTCAGGCTGCAAGCCTGTTAACTGAGGTCAGCGCCAGCTGAACGCCTCAGATGCGCCTAACTCCCGGCTAATTTGTGCTTTTGTAAAGCTTTTACTGAATAATTCTGTACATTTGTACCACATAACGAGTTTCTTTTGCGGACTCGTGAGTTCGTAAGCATTCATGATTTTTTTTGTTATTTTTCTTTTACAAAGTTATGAATGCTTTTTTTCCTTCTAAAGTGGGTAATCAACTTTTCCGAAATCCGGGGCTGCAAAGTTACCGATTGCAATAACCCTATTGCAAGCTCAACTCTTCTATCGGTTTGTCGTCAGTTGTCGTCGGTTATATAATTTGGCTTTAAGACCGCACTCTACTTTCTTCCAGCCAAGAATTCAGTGGTTACCCAATGCTTCCTGCTGCCGGTTACCGCAGCAGCGGTGGCAGTGCCGGCAATCGTGGTGCCAGCTGCTTCTATTGGTCAAGTACAAAGAATAGTAGTTACGACAATGCAATGTACTTGAGAGTTGAATATTTGAAATCTGTCTCCGTCTTCACGACAAGAAAATATCGCTTCGGCTATTATCATGATTCAAAACATAAATACTGTTTTGTTGCTTATGTCAATTAGAGATGCAAACTGTATCCCCTCTTTAAGTCCGCAGACTAAGTTTTGTACTGTGCAAAATCTCCTTAGCTTTCTAAGACTATATAGGATCCGGAATTATTTCTGTCGTAGAATTATTTGAACCGGGCATCCTGTTAATTTGAAATGCTCACGCAATCTATTCTCAAGGAAACGTTTATATGGATCCTTAATATATTGTGGCAGGTTGCAGAAAAATGCAAATGCGGGGCTTTTTGTAGGCAGCTGTGTAATATATTTTATCTTTATATACTTGCCTTTTGTTGCAGGCGGAGGATAGTTCTCAATCTCCGGGAGCATTGCATCGTTGATCTTGGAGGTAGGAATCTTTTGAGTGAAGTTTTGATATACCTCGTTTGCAGCCTTTACCACATCATGAATCCTCTGCTTGTTGATAACTGAGGTAAAGATGATTGGAACATCATTGAATGGGGCGATACGCCTCTTGATGAGTTCTGTAAACTCCTTCATGGTATTGTTGTCCTTGGTTACCATATCCCATTTGTTCACTACTATAACCACTCCCTTCTTATTTTTGGAAATAAGATTATAAATGGCCATATCCTGTGCCTCTACTCCCTTTTCCGCATCCAGCATAAGGATACAGATGTCGGAGGCCTCAATAGATCTGATGGCTCTCATTGTTGAATAGAATTCAAGGTCCTCCTGAACCTTATTCTTTTTTCTGAGTCCGGCTGTATCTATCAGCATAAACTCATATCCGAATTTATTGTAGTATGTGGAGATGGAATCTCTTGTTGTACCGGCAACAGGGGTGACAATATTACGCTCCTCTCCGAGAAGAGCATTTGTCATTGAGGATTTCCCGACATTTGGTTTGCCTACAATGGTGATTTTAGGCAGTCCATCTTTGTCTGATGTAGCCTTTTTTTCAGAGGGGAACAGGGAACAGATTTTATCGAGCAAATCGCCTGTACCGCTGCCGTCTGCAGCTGCGATGCAGAAAGGATCTCCAAGCCCAAGTTTGTTGAACTCGTATATTCCATACATCTTTTCTCCTGTATCTACTTTATTCACGGCCAATACGACCGGTTTTTTACTGCTCCTCAATATCTTTGCGATATCTGAGTCGTAGTCTGTTATTCCTGTCTCTACTTCGCATAGAAATAGAATGACATCAGACTCCTCTATGGCCAGCATTACCTGTTTTTTGATCTCGCCCTCAAATACATCCTCGGAGTTGGTGGTATATCCACCGGTGTCGATTACGGAGAATTCCGTACCGCACCATTCTCCTTTTCCGTAGTGCCTGTCTCTTGTTACACCGGCTGTTTCATCAACTATTGCCTGCCTCGTCCCCACCAATCTGTTGAAAAGTGTTGATTTGCCCACATTGGGTCTTCCTACTATTGCCAATATTCCCATAATTGTTATTCTTTTGCAGATTCTTTTTTCTTCTTCTCCTCTTTGAGGCTTTTTATTATACAGCCAATCTCTCCGCATGTGTCGCATTCGCCCTCATCAAGAGATGATTGTTTTCCTTTTTTCTTCATGCTGCCGTTTTTTCCCCATAACTTGTGCTCCTCCGTCTTCATGCAATTTATGCCCTCTTTTCGAAGAGCTTTGTTATGGCCTATTTCACCATCGGGGAATTTGCCGTTTTTTCTGAATATTATATTGAATGAAAGGCCTAATATACAGAAGGCAACAATAATAATTGTCAGCAGAATCAGTTTCATCGGTTTTTCTCTTTATGTTGCGGCCAATTTTACAGGAGCCACTTTTCCCTGTAAGCTACAGGACAATCGCTTATATTAAACAGTGGCGGAACCTGATGAGCTTTAAAGGAGGATCTTTGCATAAGTCGTACCACTTTATTAAGTAGATCAGGATCTACACCGTTTGCAAGAACCTGCTCTTGGCTCATTTTTTTCTCCCGGAGCATGTGTAGTATATTGTCAAGAACCGGATACTCCGGAAGAGAATCGCTGTCTTTCTGTCCAATGTGCAATTCAGCGGAAGGAGCTTTTGTCATAGTGGAAACGGGTATCAGGGTGCTTGATCTATTTATATATTCTGCAAGCTGGTAAACCTCTGTTTTGTAGAGATCTGCTATGACCATTGCAGCGCCGGCAAGATCTCCGTATAGCGTTCCATAACCCATGCACAACTCGCTTTTGTTTGAGGTATTCAAAAGGAGTGCGTTAAATTTGTTAGAGTAAGCCATCAACAATGTGCCTCGTATTCTTGCTTGAAGGTTTTCCTCAGCTACACTCCATTTGCTCTCCGCTCCAAATACCGGTGAGAGTTCCTTCATGAATTTGTCATATAGCTCTCCGATTGGCACGACATGATATTTTATATTGAGGTTTTCGGCTAGGTCAACTGCATCCTGAATTGAGTGTAAAGTTGAGAACTCGCTTGGCATCATGAAGCCGTGAACATTGGTATTTCCCAATGCCTCTACGGCCAAGGAGGCAACGACAGCTGAGTCGATGCCTCCGGAGAGGCCGATAATGGCTTTTTCACTTCCGCATTGATTGAAAAAAGTTTTAATTCCCTCAATAAGGCGGTCGTGTATTGTAGCAATGTTTATTTTGTCGGATTCCATATGGCGGATGCTTAAAACACAAAACTGTCGCTGATAGATTGGTAGTTGTAAACTTTATTGATTACATCTCCAAAAATCTCCGCAACAGAAAGAACTTTAATCTTTGAGGTATCTGTTCCCTGAGCGCATCTTAACGGAATGGTATCGGAAACAACGAGCTCTGTGAGCTGTGAGTTTGCGATATTGTTGTATGCGGCACCTGAAAGTACCGCATGTGTTGCCATTGCTCTCACACTTGTGGCCCCCTTCTCCATTAACATATTTGCAGCTTTACAAAGTGTACCTGCAGTATCAACCATGTCGTCTACAATTACTATATCTCTGCCCTCAACATCTCCGATTGCTGTCATTGAACCCACTACATTAGGCTTTTCTCTTGATTTGTGGCAGATAATAAGAGGACAACTGAGAATCCTCGAATAGGCATTTGCCCTTTTGGCACCCCCCATATCAGGAGCTGCAATAGAAAGATTAGGGAGTTTCAGATTCCTTACATAAGGCAGGAAGATAGAACTTGCATAGATATGATCTACAGGAAAATCAAAGAAGCCCTGAATCTGATCGGCATGAAGATCGCAAGTCATTACTCTGTCACAACCAGATGCAGCAAGAAGATTCGCTACCATTTTTGCTCCTATGGAGACCCTCGGTCTGTCCTTTCTATCCTGACGAGCCCATCCGAAATAGGGCATTACTGCAATCACCTTATATGCTGAGGCTCTCTTGGCAGCATCTATCATAAGCAGAAGTTCAAAAAGATTCTCAACCGGCGGAAATGTGGATTGAACTATAAAAATTGTTGCTCCTCTGACGCTTTCATCAAAGGCAGGTTGAAATTCTCCGTCGCTAAAAACAGTAACAACAGATTTGCCGAGATCCATTTTAAGTGATTTCGCAATCTTCTCTGCGAGATACTTGGACCCCCGGCATGAAAAGATTTTTATTGTGTGAGTATGCTCCATAAGTCTATATATATTAAGTTATTGTTCTCTTATTATCTTTAGAACCTCCCCGATATAATTTAAAATCTCCTCTCTACCCTCCTTGCTTTCGGAGCTGCTTATAAATAAAGGAGGAAGGGTCTCCCAATGTTCTAATATCAGCCTCTTGTTGCTTGCAAGCTGGCTTGCCATCTTGTTCTTACCAAGTTTATCGGCCTTTGTGAAAATAATGGCAAATGGCAGTCCCGCATTTCCAAGATTAAAGAGGAACTCCATGTCGATGTTCTGAATATCGTGTCTCGAATCAATCAAGACAAAGATTAACTCCATCTCTTTAGACCCCGACACATAATCGGTATTCATCTTAGAGATGCGTGCCTTCTCTGTTTTTGAGAGTTTAGCATATCCGTATCCCGGAAGGTCTACAAAATAGAAAGAGTCGTTTATCAGAAAATGATTGATAAGTATGGTCTTTCCCGGGGTAGATGAAGTGTGCGCAAGTTTACTGTTATTACATAACATATTTATTAGCGACGATTTCCCCACATTCGATCTCCCGATGAATGCAAATTCGGGCAATTTTTCAGCCGGCTTGTCTTTTAAAAATTGGCAACTCTGTTTAAATATTGCTTTTTCAATTTGCATAATCTATTTTTTGCAAAGTTACAAAAGCATGATGGATTTAACTAAAAAATGGCGGTAATTTGACAAAAAAAATTGGTGATTTGGCTAAAAATTTGTATATTGAACCCACATATAATGGGAGTATAAGATGGAAAAAATAACACTTTCCGATTTGCAGACGATGATAGGAAATGCCATAGGTAAAGCATTGCCTGATTATGTTTGGATAACGGCAGAAATAGGAGAGGTGAAGGAGCATCCCAATGGCCATTGTTATTTGGATCTTATTGATTATTCTCAAGATGGCAACGGAGTTTTGGCAAAGGCGAGAGCTGTTATATGGAGTTCGTCTTATAAAGTTTTAAAACCTTTTTTTGAGACCTCGACAGGTTCCTCTCTGCAAGAGGGTATGCATTTGTTGATGCGTGTGCAGGTGCAGTATTCTAATCTTTATGGATTGAGCCTTATTGTCAATGATATAGACCCCTCCTTTACCGTTGGTGAATTGGAGCTATTGAAGCAAAAGACAATTGCACGTCTAAAGCAGGAGGGTATGTTCGATATGAATTCCTCTCTTGAGCTCCCTGTTTTGCCGAAAAGATTTGCAATAATATCCTCTATAACTGCGGCGGGTTATATAGATTTTACAAGGCATCTTGCGCAAAATGAAGAGGGCTTTGTTTTTTATACGAAACTGTTTTCGGCTCCGATGCAGGGTGAAGAGGCGCCTGCAGGAATAATCAATGCTTTGGATGAGGTAGCGGCAGAATTAGCTGTTAATGAAAGGGAATACGATGCAGTAATATTGGTGAGAGGCGGAGGTGCTGCTATGGATCTCGCCTGTTTTGATGATTATAATCTGGCTGTAAATATCGCCCAATTTCCTATTCCGGTCATTACCGGTATTGGCCATGATATAGATTTTCATATATGCGATATGGTTGCCAACAAATGGCTAAAGACTCCCACAGCTGTTGCCGATTATATATTGGAGATTTTTCAAAGGGAGGCGGCCTATATTGGCTCCCTTTCGACAAGGCTGGCCCTTGCGCTGTCCGGTAAAATTAAGGAGCAGCAGGGATTGCTGTTGAGAGCCAGTGACCGTATTGAAAATGCTGTCAGAAGCCGGATTGTCATGGAACGTAACAAATTAGGAAGATTTGAAGATAGACTTAAATCCGCACTTCCTGCCGATATTATTTCAAAAGGATTCGGAGTTGTCTACGTTAATGGAAAAAGAGCGAAACAGATCTCCGAGATAAATGAGGGGGATGATTTGGAGATTCTCATGACGGACGGAAGCGTGAGCTTTAAGGCTATAGATGTAGAGAGACATAAAAGAGAATGAAGCCGGTCATGAAACTTTTGGGGATACGAATTTCCGGATAAATATTATCCTATAAACTGATATGTTATGGAAAAGGAACAAAAAATCACTTACGCTGAGGCTCTAAAGAGATTGGAGTCTGTATTGGATAAGATTGAGAACCCAGATCTGCCCCTTTCCGAGGTAGAGGATGAAGTAAAAAAAGCAATAGAACTTATCAAACTCTGCAAGGAGGAATTAAATGGCTACGAACAAGATTTTAATAAACTCATAAAGTATTAATAATATGATATTTGAGAGCGATTCATATCTCATGCCGTATCGGAAGGCAATTACCAACCGTTACCGCAAATTGATTCTCAAGAGAGAGGAGATAGCAGGTTATGGGGGTACTCTCTCAGCAGCTCTCAATAATCACCTTTTTTACGGAGTACACCTTGAGGGCGGTGAATGGTGTTTTCGTGAATGGGCACCTAATGCTACCGCAATATATGTGATAGGAGATTTTAACGGATGGAAAAGGCATAAGGATTATCTCATGCTTAGTATCGGAGACGGCAACTGGGAGTTGCGCCTCCCTGAAAAATTGATTGATCCAGGGACTTTTTTCAAATGGTATGTGGAGTGGAACGGCGGGGCGGGAGAGAGGTTGCCTGTTTATGCCACTCGTTGCGTTCAGGATAAAAATACTAAACTCTTTGCCGCGGTGATTCAGAACCCCGACAAACAGTACAGATGGAGGAATAAATTCAAAGGACTTGGCGCAGCTCCTCTGATTTACGAGGCGCATATAGGAATGGCCTCCGAGAAGGAGGAGGTTGCCGATTTTACCTATTTTAGAAAAAATGTACTGCCTCATATAGTCTCTCTCGGATACAACACAGTGCAGATAATGGCTTTGCAGGAGCACCCTTATTACGGGTCGTTCGGGTATCAGGTTTCCAATTTTTATGCGCTAAGTTCCAGATTCGGCACCCCCGACGAATTTAAGGCTCTTGTAGATGAGGCTCATTCACTAGGCCTTGCGGTGGTAATGGATATAGTTCATTCTCATGCGGCAAAAAACGAGGCGGAGGGGATAGGTAATTTGTGCGGGAACCGCGCACTGTATTTTCACGAAGGAGAGAGAGGATTACATCCTGCATGGGGAACCTACTGTTTCAATTACGGGAAGGATGAGGTGATTTATTTCCTGCTTTCCAATTGTAAATTTTGGATGGAAGAGTATCATTTGGACGGTTTCAGATTTGACGGAGTTACCAGCATGCTATATCATGACCATGGACTCGGACGAGCTTTTACCTCTTATGAGGACTATTTTTCCGATAATACCGATGAGGATGCCCTTGTTTATCTTGGACTTGCCAATATGCTCGTGAAGGAGATTAATCCTGCTGCAATCACAATAGCTGAGGATATGAGTGGAATGCCTGGTTTGGCCGCTCCCCTTGAGCAGTATGGTAACGGATTCAGTTACAGAATGAGTATGGGGATAGCGGATCACTGGATTAAGTGGATAAAGGAGCAACGCGACGAACAGTGGAACATGAGTGAAATATATGGAGAACTTACAAAGAAGCGGGCCGATGAAAAGACCATAAGCTATGCTGAGTGCCACGATCAGGCTCTTGTTGGTGACAAAACAATAATCTTCAGACTATTGGATGCAAAAATGTATACAGAGATGAGCCATAGTAGTTCTGATCCTGTCATAGATAGAGGAATAGCTCTTCATAAGATGATCAGACTTGCTACGATAGCGACGGCTGGCAACGGATATCTCAACTTTATGGGCAATGAGTTTGGCCACCCGGAGTGGATAGATTTTCCAAGAGAAGGAAACAACTGGTCCTACTTCTACGCGAGAAGACAATGGTCCTTATGCAGGAATTCTCAATTAAGATATGGTGACCTTATGAATTTTGACGCTGCAATGATCTCTTTGTTTGGAAAGAACATGATTCTGAAAGAATCGCCCCTTTCTGTTTATAACGACAATCAGGCGCAGGTAATGATTCTGAAGAGAAGAGGTTATCTGTTCCTCTTTAATTTCAGTACCGGTAACTCATATCAGGGATATGAATTCAATGCAGAAGAGGGGGTTTATCAGGTGGTTTTGGATACGGATTGGGAGGAGTTTGGTGGGTTTGGAAGAAATGACAGAAATTTAAAACATTTTACGATTTGTAAGCAAAATTCATCTACTCTATCTCTTTATTTGCCAGCCAAAACAGCTATAGTGATAACTAAAGATAAAAATGATTACATTTGAAAGTTTAAAAATTAACAATATGTCTTATCTAAAGTTCAATAAACAGGAGTTGGTGAACCTGGAATATTCTCTGGAGAGAGAGATACTTTTGTGCAATAGAGCCGGCGGATATGTCAACACAACGATAGTTGGCTGCAACACAAGAAAATATCATGGTCTTCTTGTTGTTCCGATAAATCATTTTGGTGGAGAGAAACATATTCTGCTCTCTACGCTGCATGAGTCACTCATACAGCATGAGAAGAGCTTCAATCTTGGAATTAATTCATACGGAAAGGTATATAACCCAAAGGGTCACAAGTATATAGTGGATTTTGAAATGGATTATGCTTCAACCATAACTTATCAGGTTGGAGGAATGAAGTTAAGCAAAACATTGTTTTTTGCCCGTTCTTCTGAGGAGTTGCTTGTAAAATACACCCTTCTTGAAGCTCATTCTCCTACAACACTGAGAATAAAGCCCTTCTTGGCCTTTAGAAATATTCATGCGTTAACTAACGCTAACCCGGAGGCCTGCACAAAGTTCACAAAGATTGAGGGCGGTGTCGCTTTCAGGATGTACAAAGACTTTCCTCAATTGAATATGCAGACAAGCAAAAAGGCGGATTGGATTGCCTGTCCGGATTGGTACTATGGAGTAACCTACAAGGAGGAGAGCCGTCGCGGTTTTGCGGATAAGGAGGATTTATTTGTCCCCGGCTATTTTGAGATGCCAATAAAGAGAGGCGAAAGCATTATCCTCTCAGTCTCGACTGAGAAGATAGACTATAGAGAGTTGAAGGAGAGATTTGATGCGGAGATGATAAAAAAGGATGGCAGTCGCAGCAGCTATGATGCCTGTCTGAAACTTGCTGCCAAACAATTTGTTATAAAGCAAAATGAGAATTACAGCATCTGTTCCGGCTATACATGGGATTATGAAGATTTACGCTATACCTTTATCTCTGCTGCAGGCCTTACTTTGTACAACGGTGATGATGAGCAGAAGTTTAAAAATGTGATTGATAATGCCATTGCAAAAATTGATGATGCAATTGATCAGGGTGAGGAGCCTGATGTGCCGCTATGGTTCGTGCGCTCACTCCAACAACATATCACATACGGAGCCTCTGAGGAGTGTGTATGGAAGCGATACGGGAAGGTGGTTAAGGAGTATTTGAGGAGGTATCTCGATGGAGAGATAAACTATATTACGCTTCATGAGAACGGATTGTTATGGGCAAAGAAGGAGGGCAGCGCTCTCTCTTGGATGAATGCCTATTGCGAAGGTAAACCTGTAACGGAACGTGCAGGATACCAGGTGGAGATGAATGCGCTGTGGTACAACGCCCTGTGCTTTGCAATAAAGATGACGAAAAGAGATGAGAATCTCCAAAGATGGAAGGAGACAGTAAAACGAATAGAAAATAACTTTATGAGTTACTTCTGGGTTCCTGAGAGGAATCATCTTGCCGACTATGTTGACGAGGCCGGGAAGAATATATTTATGCGACCAAATCAGTTATTGGCTTGCTGTCTCGATTTTTCTCCTATCAACGATGAGCATAAGATGTTGATTTTGTCTGGCGTCAAAAGAGAGTTGCTTACAATCCGTGGCATCAGAACATTATCTCCTAAAAATCCTCTGTATAAAGGTGTGTATGAGGGAGACCAGAGGGCCCGCGATAATGCTCATCACAATGGTTGTGCCTTTCCTTTTATACTTGGGATGTATATCGATTCGCAATTGAAACTTGTCGGCAAAACCTTTAAAGAGAAGGGCCTTGAGCTTGTAAATGCTTTTGAGGAGGATATCTCCATACATGGAATAGGCTCGATTGCCGAACTTTATGACGGAGACCCCTCTCATAAGCCTCACGGATGTATCTCCTCGGCTGTCAGCGTTTCGGAGATAATAAGAATAAAGAATATTTTGAACCATATAAAGTCAAGAAGATGAAAGTATTGATGTTCGGCTGGGAATTTCCTCCGCATATTGCCGGAGGTCTCGGAACCGCTTGTTACGGTCTTACAAAAGGGCTTTATAAGCAGGGGGTTGAGGTGTTGTTTGTCATGCCATCGGCAACCGGCGATGAAGATCAGTCTGCGGTTAAGATACTAAACGCGAGCGATGTCTCTATTATGCAAAGTTGGACCGATGTAAAAGACTTTTTCAATAAGGTGAATTTTATCAGAGTCTCCTCAGATCTGGTTCCCTACATAGATCCCGATGTTTGGGGTGGAGTCGTGTCGGAATCCTTAAAAAAAAAGGAGTACGAAGAGTTCAGAATCAGATACGGGAGTAAATACAAATTTTCCGGCAAGTACGGCAGTTCTTTAATGGAGGAGGTTTCGCGCTATGCGATGGTTGCGGCCACAATAGCTTCAAACAATAACTTTGATGTAATTCATGCTCATGACTGGCTTACATACGCGGCCGGTATTGCTGCAAAAAAGGTCTCTGGAAAGCCTTTGGTTATTCATGTTCATGCAACGGAGTTCGACAGAAGTGGAGAAAATGTGAACAGACAGGTGTATGATCTTGAAAGGATGGGAATGGAGTGTGCTGATAAGGTTATAACCGTAAGCAATCTCACGAGAAATATTGTAATAAACAAGTACGGAATAGATCCAGCCAAAGTGGTTACTGTACATAATGCAGTGGATTTTAATGAATTCAAGCAAATGGACGTGAGGCGTGGAGTAAAGGAAAAAATAGTTACGTTTCTCGGAAGAATAACATTTCAGAAGGGGCCTGAGTATTTTATAGAGGCAGCTAACAAGGTGCTTTCTAAGTACCCCGACGTCAGATTTGTAATGGCGGGCAATGGTGATTTACTGAACCGCTCAATCAGGCGAGTGGCTAAGCTCGGTATTGCTGATCGCTTCCATTTTACAGGTTTTCTCAGGGGAGATGAGGTGAAAAGAATGTTCGCATACTCAGATGTATATGTTATGCCCTCTGTTTCGGAGCCATTCGGAATCTCTCCGCTTGAGGCTATGAAATCTAATGTACCAACCATTATCTCAAAGCAGTCTGGGGTTGCTGAAGTGCTTAAATATGCCATTAAGATAGATTTTTGGGATATTGATGCAATGGCGGATGCGATATACGGACTTTTGGCATATCCTGCTCTTTCTCAGATGACGGTGCGTTGTGGTATGGATGAGGTAAATTCCCTCAAATGGGAGAATGCAGCCAAGAAGTTGAATGATATTTATAAAGAGGTGACAAAAAGAAATTAATATCGGATAATATGGAAAAATCGTTATGCTTGTATTTTCAGGTGCATCAGCCCGACAGACTGAGGCTGTATCGCTTCTTTGACATTGGAAGCAGTTCTGATTATTTTGATGAATTTGCCAACAGAACAATTCTCAGGAGAGTGGCGGAAAGATGTTATCTTCCTATGAATGCAATCTTATTGGATCTAATAAAGAGATATAAGGGAGAATTTAAAGTCTGTTTCTCTATCTCCGGTGTTGCGCTCGATCAGTTCAATGAGTATGTTCCGGAGGTGATGGAGAGTTTTAGAAAACTTGCCCAAACGGGCTGTGTCGAATTTCTGGCAGAGACTTATTCTCATTCGCTTGCCTCTCTCATCTCTGAAAGGGAATTTATAAGACAGGTAAAAGAACATGCTGCGGCTATAAGGAGATATTTTGGAGTAATACCTGCGGCTTTTAGAAATACCGAGTTAATCTATTCCGATAAGATTGGCATAACAGTGGCCTCTATGGGCTATACCACAATGCTGACCGAGGGGGCAAAACACATACTTGGATGGAAAAGTCCCAATTTTGTTTACACGAATGCAGCTAATCCAAGATTGAGACTGCTCTTGAAAAATTTTAATTTAAGCGACGATATTGCCTTCAGATTTTCCGATAGAAGCAATCCTAATTGGCCTATAACAAGTGAAAAATATGCAAGATGGCTCATGGAAAGCATAAAGGATTCAGATGTAATCAATCTGTTTATGGATTATGAAACCTTTGGTGAGCATCAGCCACAATCTTCGGGAATTTTGGAATTTATGAAGGCTTTGCCGTGTGCTGTGTTGAAGGGAACGCCTTTGGTATTCCGTACCCCTTCGGAGGTGACATCTGTCCATCAGCCTGTGGCTCCCCTTCATGTACCATTTGCAATCTCTTGGGCTGACGAGGAGAGAGATACAAGTGCATGGATTGGCAATGAGTTGCAGAATGAGGCCTTTCATAAATTATATGAGCTCGAAGAGAAGGTTATGCAAAGTGGAGATAAAAACCTGATACGTGATTTTGTGAAGTTGCAGGAGAGTGACCACTTCTATTACATGTGTACGAAATTCTTTTCGGACGGTGCGGTTCATAAATATTTTAATCCTTATGATACCCCATATGAGGCCTTTATAAACTACATGAATGTTATCAGTGATTTCCAGATAAGGGTGAAAAAGAGTTCAGAAACGGTTGGTCGTGCCAAGGAGACTGAGGTTCCGGTGGCAGAGGCAGTGAAAAAGAGTCCTGCAAAGAGAAAGACAAAGGGAGGTATTAAGGATGCAGACAAAAGTGCTGTTGCCGGAGAGGTTGTAAAGAAAGTGGTTAAAGAGAGCACTGTTAAAGAGAGCACAAATGCTGATAAAGCAGTCCTGGCATCCGAAAATGGTGCTGCAAAGAGCGTTGCAAAGAGTACTGCAAAGATTTCTATAACGAGTGTTGCAAAAAAGAGGGCAGATCATAAACGCGTAGTGGAAAAGAGAGTCAAGAGATAATAAATTAGAAAAGATGTCAGAAATAAAGATAAAAAGACCCGACTATTTATTTGAAGTCAGTTGGGAAGTATGCAATAAAGTTGGCGGCATTCATACGGTAATTGCTACCAAAGCCCTTAATATGAATCAGGAATATGGGCATAATCATATACTTATAGGACCTGAAGTGTGGATGGAGACGGCAAAAAATCCGGAGTTTACGGAGGATCCTGCCTTATTTGAAAGGTGGAGAAAAAAGGCGGCGGATGAGGGTTTGAGGGTTAGAGCTGGATATTGGAATGTTGCAGGAAAACCGATAGCGCTGCTTGTAGACTATACTCCGTTTATTGCTGATAAAGATAAAATTTTCGCTGATTTATGGAGTAAGTTCGGACTTGATTCAATCAGCGGAGGATGGGACTATATAGAATCCGCACTTTTCGGATATGCGACTGGTAAAGTGATTGAAAGTTTCATAAAACATAATTTGCAACCGTACCATAAGACTGTGGCTCAATTCCATGAATGGATGACCGGTGCAGGATTACTGTATCTCAAGGAGCAAAATCTGTCGGTGGGTACTGTATTTACAACTCATGCAACAGTTGTAGGAAGGTGTATTTCAGGTAATAATCTGCCTCTATACGATTCTTTGCCTAAATATAATGCCGATGAGAAGGCACGCCAATTCAATGTTACGGCAAAGCATTCTCTTGAAAAGACCTCTGCGATACAATCAGATATTTTTACAACTGTCAGCGATATTACAGCAAAGGAATGTACTGCGTTTTTGGGCAGGACTCCCGATATTATAACCCCTAACGGATTCGAAAACAGTTTTACTCCAAAAGAGGAGGAGTACGATGGATGCAGAAGCAAGGCAAGAGAGCAACTCATTAGAGTAGCTTCCGTTATGCACGGTATTGAGTATCCGAAGGAGACTGTGCTTGTTGGAATAAGCGGAAGGTATGAATTCAAGAACAAGGGGATAGACCTTTTTCTTGATGCGCTGTTACAGATAAAAAGCGAGGGATACAAAGGTAGAAAAATCCTTGCGTTTCTTATGATTCCGGCTGCGAATAACGGTCCTGACAAGGAACTTGTTGCCGCACTCAGTCCTCAGGGAAGAGTCAATCGTAACTTTATCTCCACACATATTCTTGCTGAGCCTGAGTATGATGCTATTATGGGTAAGATTAACAGTGCGGGCCCGTTCCGTAAGAGCGATGATATAAATATAGTTTATGTTCCATCATACTTGAACGGCAACGACGGAGTCTTTAATACCACCTATTACGATCTTTTGGTTGGGATGGATCTTACCGTATTTCCATCCTATTATGAACCATGGGGTTATACTCCGCTTGAGAGCCTTGCATTTAAGGTGCCTACCATTACTACCTCTGTTGCCGGATTCGGATTATGGGTAAATGATCACTATAAGGCAAAGCATCCGGGTATTGAGATACTTGAAAGAAATGATACTAATTATAGTTCTGTTGTTGAGGGAGTTGTGGCAAAAATAGGTGAAATCACCCGCCTCGACGATGCCAAACGTGCCGAGTATAGTGCCAATGCTGCCGATGTTTCAAAAATAGCTCTATGGGAGAATAATATTCAGTACTATGCAGATGCCTATAGGCGTTGTCTCCAGAAGGTGGTGTTGAGAAAGGGGGCCTTTCCCGAGTTCATGGAGGAGAAGGAGCAACCGTATAAACATTTCAGTGTTAATACTCCTGTATGGAGAAATCTGTTGATTGATAAAAAATTACCTGAAAGATTAAAGCACCTCGACACATTATCTAAAAATCTTTGGTGGTGTTGGAATCAGGAGGCTGTGGAACTGTTCAGATCCATCAACCCCGATTTGTGGGAACTCTCCGGTGGAAATCCAATCTCCATGCTTGATATGATAAGCCTCAAGAAATATAATGACCTTGCGGCGAGTGATGAATTTACTGCAAAAATGGATGGCGTCTACACAGTCTTCAAATCCTATATGGATGAGAAGAAAAATACTGTGGAGCCCTCAATCTCTTATTTTTGTATGGAGTATGGGCTTGATACCTCTTTGAAAATCTATTCAGGAGGTTTAGGTATTCTTGCAGGTGATTATTTAAAAGAGGCGAGCGATATGAATGTGAGAATGACTGCTGTCGGGTTACTTTATAAATTCGGTTATTTTACCCAAAAACTCTCCGCGCAGGGAGATCAGGTGGCGATTTACGATCCTCAGGATTTTTCTAAAACACCCGCTCAACCAGTGGTAGGCAAGGATGGCAGGTGGCTGATGACTTCAATCGCTTTTCCCGGCAGAAATGTTTATGCAAGAATATGGCGAGTTGATGTGGGTAGAATAGAACTCTATCTGCTTGACACTGACATTGAGGAGAACTCACCGGAGGATAGAACAATTACTCATCAGCTTTATGGTGGAGATTGGGAAAACCGTCTGAAACAGGAGCTCTTACTTGGCGTGGGAGGAATAAGAGCACTTAGAAATTTAGGAATTAAGACAACTGTATATCATTGCAACGAGGGGCATGCAGCCTTTACCGGGTTGGAAAGGATGCGAGAATATGTTCAAAATGAGAATCTCTCCTCTAACGAGGCACTTGAGATGGTAAGAGCTTCCTCTCTCTTTACAACGCATACTCCTGTTCCTGCAGGACATGACGCTTTTTCTGAGGATATGCTTAGAAAATACCTTTCTCATTTCCCTGAGAAGTTGAAGATGGATTGGACCGCAATGATGGCTTTGGGCAAGATAGATCCATATAATCAGGGAGAAAAATTTTCTATGAGCAATCTGGCTGCCAATCTATCCCAGGAGGTTAATGGAGTTAGCTGGCTTCATGGCAAGGTGAGTAGAGAGATTTTTGCCCCTTTGTGGCCGGGGTATTTGCCGGAGGAGTTACATGTTGGCTATGTTACTAACGGAGTGCATTATCCTACATGGACAGCTCCTGAATGGAAGATTCTTCATGCAAGAGTTTTTGGAGATGAATTTGCGTCACACCATTACGATAGGAGCTGTTTCTCCGGAGTCCGCAAATTAAGTTCAGAGTCAATATGGGAGGTTCGTACAATGCTAAAAGCAAAGCTGATAGAGAAAGTAAAAACAACCCTTTCTGCTAATGCTGCTGCCAACTATTACTCACCTCAGCAGATTGTTCAGATCTGTAAAACCCTTAGAGACGATGTTCTAACAATAGGATTCGCAAGAAGATTTGCCACATACAAGCGTGCGCATCTTCTTTTCAGAGACCTCGACAGACTCTCTAATATTGTCAATAATCCGGATAAACCGGTTCAGTTCCTGTTCGCCGGCAAAGCACACCCAGCCGACAAAGCCGGACAGGATCTTATTAAACGTATAGTGGAGATCTCAAAGATGCCTCAATTCATAGGTAAGATTGTCTTTGTCCCCAATTATGATATTACTCTTGCAAAATACCTTGTTCAGGGTGTAGATGTATGGATGAATACTCCTACCAGACCTCTTGAGGCCTCTGGTACAAGCGGTGAGAAGGCTGTTATGAATGGAGTGATGCATTTTTCAGTACTCGATGGCTGGTGGGTTGAAGGGTATAAGGAGGGTGCAGGGTGGGCTCTTCAAATGGAGAGGACATACGATAATCAAGATTTCCAGGATGAGCTTGATGCCGCCACCCTTTATAATTTAATAGAGTCAGAAATCTCCTCAATATATTATGATACAGATAAGAAGGGCATATCTCCAGACTGGATTAATATTATTAAGAATTGTATCTCCGATGTAGCCTCCAACTTTACGACTAACAGAATGATGGAGGATTATATGAGGCAATATTATCTTCCGCTTTCGTCCCGTACTGCCAAATTGGGTGCGGATGATTTCGGCTGTGCCAAACAAATTGCCTATTGGAAAAAGAGGATGAGACGATTGTGGCCTTCAATAGAGATTATCAATAATACGATTGGTTCCCTTTCTGCTACGCTATTACTTGGTAACGAGTATATTGCACAGATAGATATGGAACTTGGAGAGATTGATCCGGAGGAGATAGGCATTGAAACTTTGATTGCCTGTCAAGGTAATAATGGCAAAATGTTGATAAAAGAGGTATTCGAATTTAAGTTGAAAGAGTATAAAGAGGGGAAAGCTTCTTATATTTGCAAAATAGTGCCCGATATGACGGGTAATTATAGAATTGCGGGCAGACTTTATGCTAAGAATAGTCTGCTTCCTCACAGACAAGATTTTGAATTGGTAAAATGGTTGTAGCGGCTACAGGTTTTTTTGACGGGGTCCATACAGGACACCGAAAGGTTTTGGAGCAATTATGTACTCTTGCGCGCAGCGAAAACAAGAGAAGTGCGGTCATAACATTTTGGCCTCACCCGAGAAGTGTTTTGCAGCAGGATGCCTATGCGCTGCGCCTTCTTACTACCTTGGAGGAGAAGAAGGCTATTATAAAGGGAATAGGTGTGAATAAAGTCATTGTCATTCCCTTTACAAAGGAGTTCAGTACTCTGTCAACTGCAGATTTTCTTAAAGAGTACCTTGTTGATAAATATGAAGTTAGTGATTTGATTATCGGATATGATCATAGGCTTGGACATGATACCAATCTTGGACAGGATGAGATGGTCAGGATAGCCGATAAGGCCGGGATAAAAACTGTAAGAGTGGAGGAATATCTCATTGGCGGTAAGGTTATAAGTTCCACTAAGATACGTAATTTGCTCGGTGAGGGTTACATAAAGGAGGCCAATGATTATCTCGGTTATAACTATTCCATAAGCGGAGTAGTTGTGGCCGGTGAACAGATTGGGCGAAAATTGGGATTCCCAACTGCTAATATGCAGCTATATAACCCGTTAAAGGTAGTACCGGGAAGAGGTGTATATGCGGTTCAGGTTCAAGTATTGGATAAAATTTACACAGGAATATGCAACATAGGCATACGTCCTACAGTCAGTAAAGATAATAAGATAAGCATTGAGACTCATATTCTTGATTTTGATGAGGATATTTACGGACTTGATATGACTGTCAGTTTTCTGTACAAGATACGTGAAGAGCAGAAATTTCCATCAAGAGCAGATCTTGTGGAGCAGTTGGAACGCGACAAAGAGTTTGCCATCAACTATTCAGGACATTATTTGAAAGGGTTGTATAGAGCTATGTAAAGGCTGTGTTAAGGTGTTTGAGCATATAGATTAATTAATAATAAAGAGGTATAGGTATGAAACTTTTTTTAGAATCAGGTGCAGTAAGCATTGTATTGTTTATCATTTTAGCGATAATCGGTATGGTAAGTGCTGTGGAAAAGATGAAAAAGGAGGCAAAAAATCCTAATGCTGATTTAAAAAACAATACAGACAAGATGCTTTTTGTCATTAATGAAGTTAAAAATACAATAAAAGGCGATAGTGATAAAAAAAGTAAGGATGAGATTGCTGAGGAGGATGAAGAGGAGGCGTTTTGGAACAAAGCCGTAAAAAAGGCTAAGGATGCTAAAGTACTGGAACGTGAGGTCAAAGCAAAAGCTGCTTTTGTAAAAGAATATGATGGTGAACATCAAGACTTTCGGTCTGTAGTGGAGCGTAGTCGTAAGGGGACGTTCATTTCATCGGTGCCGCAGGAGGAGGGAATCAGCGTGACCGTTTCGGCATCCGAATCGGCGGGGGGAAAGATGAAGCCTAATCTCCAGACAAAAGAGATAAAGTCTGCTGCACAAATTAATGAGAGGGAGGAAAGTAATGATTTTAAAAGGCGCATGAGGGAGAATCCGAAAGATATCATAATCTTTTCCGAGGTAATGACTCCAAAGTTCCGAGAATTTTGATTTTGTAATAATAAAACATTATCTTTGCAACAAAGGGAAGGGTCTCGAATATCGAGATTCTTTTTAATTTTTTTTAGTTATGTCAAAAGTACATTATTTAACAGCGGAAGGTTTAGAGAAAATCAAAGCGGAACTCGCCCATATGATTTCTGTAGAAAGGCCTGCCATCTCAAAGCAGATAGGTGAGGCGAGAGATAAGGGAGACTTGTCGGAGAATGCTGAATATGATGCAGCTCGTGAGGCTCAGGGAATGTTGGAGTTAAAAATATCTCAATTGCAAGATCTTGTTGCAAATGCAAGGGTTATTGATGAATCCAAGATTAATACCGATCATATACAAATGTTGAACAAGGTTAAAATAAAGAACCTTGCTACAAAGGCTATTATGGAGTTTACTCTTGTTGGTGAGAGCGAGGCTAATATTAAGGAGGGCAAATTGGCGGCAGCTACCCCAATTGGCAAAGCTCTTATTGGTAAGAAAAAGGGAGAAATAGTTGAGGTTCAGGCTCCCGGTGGTATGATTAAGTTTGAGATTATAGATATTTCAATTTAAAATTATATATTATGCCCTCTGTTTTTACAAAAATAGTAAAGGGGGAAATTCCCTCTTATAAAGTAGCCGAAGAGGAAAATTACTATGCCTTTCTGGATATCAATCCTCTGGTTAAGGGCCATACGTTGGTAATACCGAAAAAAGAGACCGATTATCTTTTTGCGTTGAGCGAGAAGGAGTATGAGGGACTGTGGCTTTTTGCTCGCAAGGTTGCTACTGCCGTTGAGAAGGCTATACCGTGCAAACGCGTTGGTGTTGCCGTTTTAGGAATGGAGGTACCGCATGTGCATATACATCTTGTACCGTTAAATTCTGAGGGAGACCTCGATTTCAAAAAAACGAAACTTTCTTTTTCGGCTGATGAGTTTAAGGATATAGCCGATAAAATTGCTGCCGTTTACAGGCAGAATCAACAATAGTTGTTTATTATCAATAAAGATCAAATATGAAGAAACTTTTCCTGATTCTTTCCGTTGCGTTGTTTGTTGCATCGTGCGGGAAAAAGAATGCCGTAATCAAGATTGAGATTAAAGGTGCTGATTCCAAAGAGATTTTATTTTCACAATTGAAGGTTGACAAGATAGAGGTTATAGATACAATGAAGACAGACAAATCAGGTAAGGCCTCATTCAAATTTGAGATTGCCGATAAGTCGCCTAACTTCTATTATCTTTCGTTTAATCGCAAAAGGCTTGCTTCATTGATTCTTAAGCCTGGCGACAGAGTTACGGTCTTAACCGATACTCTCGGGAGCGGATTGGAAATAAAGGGCTCTGACGAGTCTTTGCTTTTGGGAAAGATAGATAAAGAATTTGGAAATTCCGTAAATCAGTTCGATTCGCTTACGAATGTTTTGACAAACTGTCTCCGGACAGGTGACAAAGAGAATGCAGAAAGAGTACGTTATGCATTAGGCGCTCTATATGTGAAACAAAAAAGAAGTGCCATTAAAAGTGTTATGGAGCATCCATACTCCTTTACTAATATCTCTCTTCTTTATCAGCAGTTCACCAGTATGCTGCCGGTATTTGCAGATGCCAATGATGTTCTTATTTTTCAGCGAGTAAGGGATTCTCTTAAGCCATTGTATCCCCAGTCAGCATATATCAGGGTACTTGAAAACGAGATAGCTCAATATTCTAATTCTCAGGTATTCAGTGATAAATTGGCTACTGCTGCTGAAACTGCATTCCCAAACATGGTTCTTCCTGATATGAATTCCAAACAGCGCAGTCTTAACGCTCTTTTGGGTAAGCCGTTTATACTATTGTTCTGGACCTCTGAAAATTTGGATCAGAAAGTGTTCAACCTCGATCTTTTGGAGGTTTACAATAAATATCATCTGTCTGGTTTGGAGGTATATTCAGTATGCATAGGTACTGACAAATCTCAGTGGGCTTCTACTGTCAGAGAGCAGAAGCTGCCATGGATTAATGTATGCGATGGTCTTGGTCTGAATTCTCCGGCGATAGTAACATATAATCTTTCAAAGTTGCCTACTATGATTATCTTTGATAAAGAGGGCAATATAAAGGGGAAGGATCTTTTTGTAAAGGCCAAGCTTGAGGCGATTTTATCTTCTATTGTAAAATAGGTTTTTTGTTTCTATATTTGTCGCAACGGTTAAGGGAATCCGATGAAAAGTCGGAGCTGTACCCGCAGCTGTAAGCCTCTTAAAGGCGCCGAAATTCTTTATGCCACTGTATTATGGATATGGGAAGGCATTCGGCGGAGGCAAGCCAGAAGACCTGCCGTTTGTTTACGGTCTCCGTATTGTATTATGCTTCGGGATTAAGGCGAAAATTGGCAACCTTTTCAGTTGTCTCTTTCCTGTGATTTTGCCTGAATTCCTTCTGAATCTTCGGCCATTTTCTCTTTATTGACTTATGGCGGGAGGAAGAGGTGATAACTTTATTAAGAAGTTATATATAAATGTTTGTGTAACCGTTTGTAAAATGTCTCTGCCGTGGTTACCGGCGAAAATGAGTTGTCCGGTCTCTTTCTTATGAATGAGGAACTCCGGACAACTTTATTGTTTTTTGTTAACTTTGTGCAAGGGCCATGACTGAGTACATAGTATCTGTGAAAGGCTGTGCCCAGATTGTTGAATAATGCCCATCTTCTATTAGTGAAAAACTCCGTGAAATTATTAATAGTTGCATAAAGAGAACAGAGCATTCAACCACATTCAGTTCTGGGTGTTCAGGCTGTTATGTTGATACTTACAGCAGTTTTTTTGGCTTTCCTGCTACAAAATCCTTCAGATAAAAAGGCTCAAAATAGGCACAATCTTTAAACTCTTGTTTTACAAGTGCTTCATGTGCTTTTATTCTCATTCCTGAGGCATGTGGCAATTGCTCGGCAAAATAGATATTGTTGTAGTAAGTCATTTTTTTACCCTCTGAGCGTGCATTTGCAAGTAACTCTACAAACTTGGCGGCACCGTTTCCTGTGAATAGTACTGCACCATCGGCAAGTTCTTTGTAAAAACTGTCTGCGTTAAGAACTTTTGCCTCAGTAGTTGTAAGTTGCTCTCCATCTGAATTAAAAACAGCCGTATAAACCTCCATTCTCCTGGCATCTATCATAGGAACGATTGTCGCGATGCCTGATTCAGGAAAGTGGCATGATCCCGTTCCAAGTTTGCCACCTCTAATATTGTCTATGGCGCATTGTGCAATGGCCGCGAGCGTGTTGACTGCAAGAAGGGGCTTTTGTGAGGCATAGCAAATTCCTTTTGCAACGGATACGCCTACACGCAAACCGGTATAAGAGCCTGGGCCTTCACTAACAGCTACTGCGCTTAAATCTTGAATTGTAAGGCTATTCTCTTTTAAAATTTCTTCTATAAATGGTGCAAGAACTGTTGCGTGGGCTTTGGGTTCATTTATATACTTTTCTGCAATTAATTCCTGACCTTGAGACAGGGCAACGGAACAGGATTCAGTTGCCGTTTCCAAGGAGAGGATTACACTCTTACTTTCCCTTTTTGTCATCTGTCTTTTTCTCCTTGCTCTTATTTTCCTGATTATTTATTACATAAACCTTACTATTACCCGTTAAATCTTTGCTTATTGCATTGTACGGACCTGTAACAATTTGTGAATTTGCAGATAATCCCTCTGTAATCTCAATACTTTCCATATCCTGTATGCCTGTTTTGATTATGACAGGGGTTACGGTTTGTGTTTTGCTGTTATATACAAACACCTGCTCTTTAATTCCTTTACCGTATTTTAGAGAATCAAGCAGTCCAGATCTTGTGGTGATGGATTGCAGCGGTACTGTAAGTGCGTTATTATGTTTTTCGGTTCTGATTGAAACTGAGGCCGACATCCCCGGTCTAAAAGGGATTAAGTTGTTTATAAGTAAATCCTTGTAGGAATCAGGTAAGATTCTGATCTTTACCTCGAAATTTGTAACTTGGTCTATGCTTGTTGTGGATGAAGTTCCTGAGTTTTTTGAAGAATTTGCAATTTGTGTCACCAGACCGGTAAATTTTCTGTTAGGGTAGGCATCAACCTCTATTTGCGAGGTATCGCTTTGCTTGATTTTGATAATATCGTTCTCATTCACATTTACAAGCACCTCCATATCATCGAGATTTGCTATTCTCAACATTTCAGTTCCGGCCATCTGGCTTGTACCTACAACCCTTTCTCCAAGTTCTACATTCAATTTGGAGATAGTTCCTGACATTGGCGCATAGATTGTAGTTTTTATCAGATTTTCCTTAGCCTCTTTTAGAGCTGCCTCTGC
Source organism: uncultured Muribaculaceae bacterium (assembly GCA_964571395.1). GTDB lineage: Bacteria > Bacteroidota > Bacteroidia > Bacteroidales > UBA932 > Egerieousia. The sequence continues at coordinate 12,142 of CAZNBA010000012.1, read as the reverse complement.
ACTTTTAATGTTGTATTCCGCAGCCTTTAACTGCTCTTTTGAGACTTCAGATTCTGCAAGAGCGGCTTCATATTCCTGTTGGGAAATAGCCTTTTGCTCGTAAAGAGATTTATTACGATTAAAAGAAAGTTGAATTTTTGTGCGCTGAACTTTTTGCTCAGAATATTGCGCCTTTATAGAATTAAGAGAGGCCTCAGCGCGGTCCACTGCCGATATGTATACATCCTGTTTAATCTTTATAAGCAGGTCGCCCTTTTTAACCTGATCACCCTCTTTGCAGTTGAGTTCTATAATTTCGCCGGAAACATCTGGACTTATCTTTACCTCCACGACAGGCTGAATCTTTCCACTTGCAGGTATAACCTCCTCAATGGATTTATTTGCAGGTGTTCCCACTATTATACCAACCCCCTTGTTTTTGGTTTGCTGGCCAACAACAATTAGAACTACAATTATAACTGCTGCCGCGAGCAATATATACAACTTTTTTTTGCCACCTTTTTTCATACTATTGAATAATTTAATGTCGGTTTTCTACAAGTAATTTTTTTATTTAACTCTATAGCGTAATAGGAGTTCCGGTATAAAAATCCAGAATCTTTGTCTGGAAAATATATTGGTACACAGATTGGTAATAGTCGGATTTAGCCTTAAATAAATTAGCCTTTGATACAGTGTAATCCGTACCGTTAAGTAACCCGACACTGAATTTTTTCTCAACGTAATCAAACGATTCTTGCGATGATTTCATTGTCTGCTCGGAAGCTCTCATCTTTTCATATGAAGAAAGAGCATTATTAAAGGCCTGCTGTATCTCCTTATAAAGAGTTTGATGTTTTATTTTTAGTTCTATTTCTGCGTTCTTTACATTCAACCTTGCATTTCTTATTGCAGTGTTGCTTTGCCAGCCGTTTAGAATTGGAATACTTAATCCGAAACTGACTGACGGATTCTTGTTATCGTTAAACTGTCTAAAAAAAGCGGCCTGTGAGTTATCACTGTAATAGGTGCCGTATCCTGCGCTGAAACTAACAGAGGGGTATGCCCTTCCTTTTTGAATCTTATAGTCTATTCTGCTCTTTTCTAATGAAATCTCGGCTGACTTTATTTGCGGGAGGCCGAGGGATTTGGAATAAATGCTCTCAATATCCCTTCCGTCGAAATAGGAGATGAGATTTGAGAGGTTAGGCGTTATGATATTAAAAGTCTCACTGTTCCTGAGATCGAGAAGCTGTTTTAGAGCGATGTAGTTTGTTCTTACATCATTCTCTGCCGCTACAAGTTGAACCTTTTCTGTGCCGAGTTGCGCCTGTACCTCAAGTAGAGTGCTGTAGGCCTGACTTCCGGCATCAACAAGTTTCTTGGTGCGTTCTACCTGTGCCTCGATGCTTTTATAACTTTCAGATGCCGTTTCCAGAATTTTTTCAGAAAGCAGAATTTGCAGATAAGCCTGGGCTATTGAGATTGAAATATCATTTTTCTGTTTCTCAACATTTTGTATATTAATCTCAAGGCTTTTCTTTTCGCTCTTAAGAGAATTATGTTTTACAAAGCCGTCAAAAATATTTAAAGATGCCGACAAATTTGCCGATGTGCTCTGGCTCAATTTATTCTTTACTATTTCAAGGTCTTGAAGGTTAACGGAACGTCCCCAGTTCATACCGTGGTTCATTGAACCGCTAAGTGTTGGCAAAAAAGCCATCTTTGCCTGTGTGATGTTGTTTTTTGCCTGTTGAACGGCAATTTCTTGCTGTTTAATCTGCAGGTTATTCTCAATTGCATATTTTATGCATTTATTGAGTGACCACACGTTTGTGTCTTGGCTATGAGCCTGATAGAAGGCAAATAATAAAATTATTGATAATCCAATCTCCTTTCTCATTTTACTATTATTGGTATAATAAAAAACAAAGCTACAAAAAATAGTCAAAAACCGCATAAAAGCAGAAAAAAACTTAATTGCTTTTATGCGGTACTATTAATTCATTATTATTGAGTTATTACTTAATTATATCGGGCATGCTTTTAAAAATTGTCTAATATTATATATAGCCTTTGCCAAAGTGCCTAATATTCTTGCAATTTCTCTTACAACTTTGGCTGTTGCCTCCTTTCTTCCTCCGAAAATAAAAGCACATTTGTTATCGGTCAATTCAATAAAATTCCTCATGATCTACCCTCCCAACCGGCTCGGAAGCCTTTTATAAAATCGGGAAGATAATCCACTATCTTCGCCAATGCTTTCTTTATAGCATCTCTAATTGATCTCAATGAGACTCCTCCTCTCACTTGTAATCCCAACTCGTCCATAAGGACAAAGCCTCTCTCTCTTAACATCTTTTCCATCATAACAATTAGTTTTGGTTTGCCTGCAGAAACGGCGCGCAGACATCCGCCTTGTGTACACATTTTATTTGATCAAGATCTATTGATATATCTGCATAATCGGTATTTTTAAGTTTGTGTGTTATCATTATCACGCTTTTGCCATCTTTTTTGAGTTTGAGCATTGACTTTAAAATCATATTTTCCGAATTTTCATCCATTGATGAGGTTGATTCATCAAAAATAACTATGTTTGGTCTTCTGTAAAGTACTCTTGCTACCGATATTTTCTGCAATTCTCCTCCAGAGAGTGCTGCACCTCCATCTCCGGTGTTTGTTAGAAGCCCCATAGGCAATCGCCTTATCATTTCGTCCAAGCCGGTTTCGCAAATTATGTTGGAGATGCACCCCATATCGGGGTACTCCTCTCCGCAAGTGATATTGTCTAAAATTGTACCGTTGAAGAGGGAACATCTTTGCGTTACAATAGAGATGTAGTTTCTCCACTCCTTTAATTGAAAGTATTTTATATTTATTCCTCCAAGTTCTATTGATCCCTTGCACGGGATATAATCTCTCATGAACAGTGCTGCTAACGTGCTTTTCCCGCATCCGCTGCATCCTGTTATTGCGGTAATCTTTCCCTTTGGTATTGTGAGATTTATGTTGTTGAACAGCTCCATTCTACCTATATATGAGAATGAAAGATTTTTAACCTCAATATTTTGGGGTAATTCGAGTGCCCCTGATGATTTTACTACGATATTTCCTTGTTCCTCCTCTTCTGTGTTGAGTTTCATTATTTCAAAAAGCCTTTCTGTTGATACTGTGGCTGCAGTAACTATTCCGTTTAAACTCATAAGGCTGTTGAGCGGAGAGGTGAAAAGTGAGCATAATGTGTAGAAAGAAACGAGTTCTCCTGTTGTAAGATTATTGCCGAACACAGCAAAGGCTCCTGATACGAGAACAGTTGCGAGTAATGCTCCTGATAGTGTGTCTGATGCAGATGAGATGTACGAAACAGCTTTTCCTGCAGAATGTATTTTTTGAGCCATTTCCACATACGATTCCTCTATTTTATTTAATGTAAGTTTTTCAGCTCCGAAATGTTTTACTGCCATCGCGCCCTGAATTGAATCTATTGTTCTCGATTCGAATTTTGCCCCTGTTACAGCTAACTCTCTGCTGTATTTTTTATTCACTTTATCGCATATATAGTATAGTACAAGATATACAGGTATATATAGCAGTAGCATTGATGCTAATTTTGAATAGTAGGTGAACATAAGCACAAAGACGGTAAATAATGTCATCAGACTTATGAAAACCGAGATGATCCCCTCTGTTACAAAGGTTCTTATCTTAAATGCATCCTCTATTCTTGCATTGATATCGCCACATGAATATTGTGAAAAGAACGAGGCCGGCATTGCGAATACTTTTTTTATGTAACCTGTAACGAGTCGGCCGTCTATTTTAATTCCGCTTCTAATGAGAAGCAGAGTACGTGCGTATCCTATGTATGCCGATAATGCAAGCAGAAGAAAGACCGCAAATGCAATAAACAAAAGCAATCCACTGTCCCGTTCAGGTAGCGAGTGATCTATTATTTGTTGAAGAAACAGTGAATTGCTTACTCCTGCAACTACCAGTGCAGCAGAACCTGCAAATGCAAGTGCGAGGTCATTCCCGTTTAGCTTTGCCAGTTTTATGAATATTTTTATACTACTAACCTTTTCATTTGTTCTCACAAAACCGGTTCCGGGGACGACAAGTATAATGTGTCCGTTCCACTGCGAAACGAATTTATCATAAGGCAATTTTTTATAATCACCAAATGCCGGATCCATTATTTCAACCTGTTTTTTAGTAACCCGACATATTACGACAAAGTGATACATACGTTCTTCTGTGGTAATATGGGCTATGACAGGAGAATTGATCTCCATAAGCGGAGAGAGATCTTTTATCTCCGATGAGTAGGCTTTGCCAGATAACCCAAGCGATTCAGCACCCTGAATCAGCCCTTTTATTGAGATACCGTCTTGTGAGCAACCGCAGGCTTTTCTAACCTCTGCAAGAGAATAGTTGGCACCATACCATGCTGCAACTGCGCAAAGAGTTGCCGCACCGCAGTCGTAGCTGTCTTGTTGTCTGATTTTTACCACCCTTCTCATGCTGTTTGTATTATTTCTCTCTACTCTTAAACCTTTTACTTTTTTAACCGGTTATTTCTTTGAGCAATTTTAGCTCTTGCACCATTTATGTCATTAAATAGTTCTGACCTTAAATATTTTTATTCTAAAAAAAGGGCGCCCAAACATCATCCAACTCCTCAGGCCTCTTGCCTCCGTAGAGACCATTTCCAACATATTAAGGGCGCCCGTAAGTATGGTAATTATATTATTTTCCAAGATTGTATGACAAATAAGGAGACACTGCATACTATTGCCACTGCAATTATTGCAATAATAAATAGTGGAGTAAAACGGGCGGACAAAGAAACAAGCAGCCAGTCAAAAGAATCGCCTGAAATTATTGAATGATTATTACACCTGAAATTTTGATTGCATTGAACCGCAATAGTACTTTGATTTTGCTTTTGATTAAGATTTTGATGATGATCTGTACTGCTCATTTTTTTGTCCTCCGTTTATCTTTAAATAATTTTGATGCAAATATGAGTTTGAGCAGAGGCAATGTCAAGCTATTGGGTAAAAATTATCCGATTTACCCTGATTATTATTTTTAAAATTAAATTATAAAATTATTTACCGCTTATTTACAGCAGGTTAGATATTAGCGAGCTATTATTGCTTCATCGTATTATTCCATACAGCTTTTGTGAGTGTTCTGTTTGAATCGTCCTGACCTGAATTCCAGTACATCATACCTTTCATGTTTTTGGAATTCAGCCAATCGGCCTTAATACCAATACTTTTGGTGTTGTCGTAGCTGCAAAAATATGTTCCGTTTTTTGTAACGTAAGGGACATTTGCAATGTTATCCCAATTGTCAATTTTGTACTCTTCGCTTAATGAAATTATAGATTTGTATGAGAGAGCTGAGGAGGTGCCTGAGAATGCGTGTCTGCCATAAAAAGGTATGCCGAGTACAAGTTTTTGAGGTGCAATACCTGCATTTATATAGGAATTTACTGCTCTTTCGCAGTCACAATAGGCTCTGCTGTCGCTAAGTGCCGAGTGTGCTTTTGGGGCGGCATCCATATCGTAGGTCATTATGTTTACGAAATCGATATACTTGTCAACTGCTGATATATCTATGTATTTGCTGCCAGATGAGGTAGTTTGTTTATCCTTAATGTATCCGGCATAGGTCAGTGTATATGAAGAGCCGAGCGTTTCTCTCAACTCTTTCATTAGCAGCACATGGTTTTGTACATCTACCGTCTGGTCTGAGGCATGTCCGCTCCATGATATTCCCGGGAATTCCCAATCAAGGTCGATTCCGTCAATACCCCATTGCTTTATAAATGCAAGACAATCTTCCGCGAACCTCTTTCTGTATTCATTGTTTTTTGCGAGAGCAGAGAAACCGCCACCCTGAGAATTATCGCTGTTGCTGACAAGATGTGTAAATGAGAGGAGAATTTTTAGCCCGGGTTTATCTTTTTTAAGGTCTACAATGTTGCGGAAACGTTGTTCTGTGCCCTGAAGTTTAAACCCCTGATAAACTCCGCCTGTCACATATAGTTCTGCAAAGGCATAGCAAATATGGGTTATGTAGGTGGGGTCAGGTATATCTGCCCCGTAATTTGTTACATATGCTACAACTACGCGTCCAGGTACTTCGGCTGCGGGGGTCTCAGGGATTGTAGGATTTCCCGGTTCGGGATTTGGTTTTGTCTCCGGATTATCTTTGGAGCAGGCTGCAAGCAGCAATGAAATTGCAAGGATTTTTGAGGGGAAAAGTATTTTGCTGCAAATACCATTTGAACAGAAAATATTCATTGTATAAACGTGTAAATAAACGTATAAATCTTTAAAATAATCCTTTAAATTATGAAGTAACTCCTTATAATATTGAGTAATTCCTTAAATTATTATACAACTCTTTCAAATCAAGCAACTCTTGAAATACTTTAAGCAATTATGTAATTTATAGGCAGTCCTTTCAAATTTTTAAAACAATCCCTTTAAATAGGGGAAAACTTTAATCGCAAAATTATGTAAAAAAATGTATGATCGTGATTTGTTTAGCGTGTCCCGTGAAAAGATATTCCAACTATCGTTTACATTATCAAGCAGATATACGAGGATACTTAATACCATAATTACTTGCAGTGCGGCAAAAACAATTCCCAATAATCTGTTAAGCCAATCCATCATAGTAATCTTGATCAGCCCTTCTACCCCGTCTCCGAGGATTTTTCCAAGGAAAATAGCTATAATAAGAATTATAATGAAGAGAATAACCTTAATGGAAGTGATTGCTATTGTAAGCGAAAAGAGATCTTTTATGTCCGGGGCAAAGTATCCCGACAATTTAAATGCACACCAAACTCCAACGATGAGAGCTAAAATGCCTGTTATTTGTGCTACAAATCCTTTAAATCCACCCCATACAGCAGTTGCGAGTACTATTATCAATATTACTATGTCAATGATATTCAAAACTATTACTGGTTAATTCTAAACGGTTAATTTTTTTCCAAAAATAGGTATTTATCTTATCTTTGCAAATTCAAATTATGTAATAATGAGTTTTGCAGAGTATAAAAAATTAGATTTAGTTGAGATAAACAACAAAGTGTTAGCGAAATGGAAAGCTGAAAAATGTTTTGAAAGCACTTTAAAGTTAAGAGAGGGTTCAAAAAGATTCGTATTTTTTGAGGGACCGCCCTCTGCGAATGGTATGCCGGGTATACATCATGTTATGGCGAGGGCTATTAAGGATGTTTTTTGCAGGTATAAAACGCAGACAGGATATTATGTCCCGCGTAAGGCGGGATGGGATACTCACGGTCTTCCTGTGGAACTTGGTGTTGAGAAGATGCTTGGTATAACAAAAGAGGATATTGGAAAGACAATAAGCATAAAGGATTATAATGCCGCATGTCGCAAAGAGGTGATGAAATATACCAAGGAGTGGGTTGCTCTTACGGAGAAGATTGGTTATTGGGTTGATATGAATGATCCCTACATTACCTACGATAACAGGTATATGGAGACTTTGTGGTCTCTTCTCAAGAGGATTTATGATAAGGGGCTGCTTTATAAGGGCTACACTATACAGCCTTTTTCTCCGGCTGCTGGAACAGGTTTGAGTTCACATGAGCTTAATCAGCCTGGGTGTTATAGAGATGTAAAGGATACTACCACAGTGGCTCAATTCATGATTATCAGAGATAATCTTTCTGACGGATTGTTTAAGATGGCCGGTCAGTTGGCCGGAGAGGGAGATCTCTTTTTTATAGCTTGGACTACAACACCTTGGACATTGCCAAGCAATGTAGCTCTTTGTGTAGGGCCTCAGATAGATTATATAATGGTTGAGTCATTTAATCCCTATTCCGGAGAGAAAGCCTACTATATTCTTGCCAAGGAGTTGCTTTATAATCATTTCAATAAGAATGCCGAGGGAATTGCTCTTTCTGAATACAAAAAGGGAGATAAGTTGATTCCTTTCCGGGTTATAGGTGAACCGTTCAAAGGCAGTTCTCTAAAGGGGATTAAATATGAGCAGCTTATTCAGTGGATGAAGCCTGAACAAGGTATGATGCAGGTTATTACAGGGGATTTTGTCACAACCTCGGATGGTACCGGTATTGTGCATATTGCTCCTACTTTTGGTGCCGATGATGACAAGGTTTCTAAAGTCAATAAGATTCCTCCCTTTATGGTTACGGATCGCGACGATGTGAAACAGGCAATGGTCGACAGAACAGGGAAAATGTACCGTATAGAGGATTTGTCGGGGTACTTTGTAAAGGAGAGAGTGAATATAGATGAGTATGCTCAATTTGCTGGCAGATATGTAAAAAACGCCTATGACGATACTTTGGCGCCTGATGCCCCCTCATTGGATATAGATATTTGTATGGATTTGAAGCAGAAGGGTAAAGCCTTTAAGATAGAGAAACATGTTCACTCTTACCCTCATTGTTGGAGAACAGATAAACCGGTGCTTTATTATCCGCTCGATTCATGGTTTATTAAGACTACAGCAGTTCAGGATCAATTGATTGCCCTCAATAAGACGATTAAATGGAAGCCTGAATCTACAGGTAGCGGCCGTTTTGGCAAGTGGCTGGAGAATTTGCAGGATTGGAATCTCTCCAGAAGCCGTTTTTGGGGTACGCCTCTTCCAATTTGGAGAACAGATGACGGTACTGAGGAGAAGTGCATAGGATCTGTTGAGGAGTTGTATAATGAGATAGAAAAGGCTGTTAGAGCCGGTGTGATGAAATCTAATCCGCTTAAGGATGAGGGCTTTGTTCCTGGTGATACCAGTAAGGAGAATTATGATAAAGTTGATCTTCACAGGCCTTATGTAGATGATTATGTATTGGTCTCCGATAAGGGTATTCCTATGAAGCGTGAATCGGATCTTATAGATGTTTGGTTCGATTCTGGAGCTATGCCATATGCCCAGGAGGGACTTGCAAAGAGAGAGCTCCCGGAATTTGGCCAGACCGCCGATTTTATTGCTGAGGGTGTGGATCAGACGCGTGGATGGTTCTTTACTTTGCATGCGATTCATTCTATGATAAGCGGTTCGGTTGCCTACAGAAATGTAGTTTCAAACGGGCTGGTTTTGGATAAGGATGGTAACAAGATGAGCAAGAGACTTGGTAATGCTGTGGAGCCATTTAAGGCTTTAGATGAGTATGGTGCTGATGCTCTCAGGTGGTATATGCTTACGAATGCTCAGCCTTGGGATAACTTAAAGTTTGATTTTGCCGGAGTTGATGAGATAAGAAGAAAATTTTTTGGTACGCTTTACAATACCTATTCATTCTTTGCACTTTATGCGAATGTGGATAAATTTGATTGTTCTGTAGTTGAGGTTCCTGTTGAGAAGAGGCCGGAGATTGATCGCTGGATTATATCTCTTCTCAATACCTTGATAAAAGAGGTTAAGGAGTGTTATGAGGATTATAATGTGACTGATGCCGGAAGAAAGATTCAAGATTTTGTTTGTGACCATTTGAGCAATTGGTATGTTCGTCTTAACAGAAAACGTTTTTGGGGCGGAAGCATGGATGATGATAAGATAGCTGCTTACCAGACTCTTTACTCTTGCCTTGAAACTGTCGCGGTACTTGCTGCTCCTATTGCTCCATTTTATATGGAGAGGCTTTTCACCGATTTGAACGATGTTTCGCACAGACATCAACAGAGGTCGGTTCACATGGTGATGATGCCGGAATATAAGATGAAATTTATAGACAAGGATTTAGAGGAGAGAATGGATCTTGCTCAGTTAAGTTCCTCTATGATACTCGCTTTGAGACGTAAGGTGAATATTAAGGTTCGTCAGCCTCTTGCAAAGATTATTATCCCGGTACTCGACGATAAGTTGAAGAATCAGTTTGAGATGATTCAGAAACTTGTACTCAATGAGGTAAATGTGAAGGAGGCCGAGTTTATTCATGACACCGAGGGCCTTATTACAAAGAAAATTAAGCCTAATTTTAAGACATTGGGAAAGAGATACGGCAAGCAGATGAAGGAGATTGCTGCGGCTTTTGCCTCTATGGGTCAGAAGGAGATTGCTGAGATTGAGCGTTCCGGACTTCTTTCCGGTGGAGATTCTGCTGCTGAGAATGCAGGATATCTTCTTAATCTTGCATCTGGTCCTGTGACTCTTGAGCCTGCCGATTATGAGATTATTTCTGAGGATATGCCGGGTTGGCTTGTGGCTACAGAGGGTAAACTTACAGTGGCTCTGGATATTACGGTAAGTGATGCTCTCAGAAAGGAGGGCGTTGCAAGGGAGCTTGTAAATCGTATTCAAAACTTAAGAAAGGAGAAGAATTTTGACGTTACTGATAAAATAAGAGTGGAGATAAGCAGGCGTGCCGATATAGAGGAGGCTCTTCCTGATTTTAAAGATTATATTTGTGCGCAGACTTTATGTATTTCAATAGATATTGTTGATAATCTATGCGATGCCTCTGAAGTTGAGTGGGGTGGAGATGAGGTTTTGAAACTTAAAATCGAAAAATTATAATGCGGTATAGAGATTATTATTATCTTTATACATTTTAATATTTAAATGTTATGGCAACTAAGACAGTAAAACAGGCCAAGACTACAAAAAAAGCGGTTGCCGCAAAGCCGGCTGCTGCTGTTAAGGCCGTTAAAGCCGTAAAAACGGAGATCAAAGAGGAGAAGAAACCTGTTGAAAAAAGTTCAATGAAAAAAAGTGCACCTGTGGCTAAATCAATAGCGAAACCTGCTGACAAGAAGACTACACAGGCAGTTAAGCCGGCTGTAAAAGCAGCTGTAAAGTCTGCTAATAAGATAACTGCAAAGTCAGAGCCTGCATTAAAGAGTGCTGCCAAGAAGAGCGCTCCTGCAGTAAAAACTGCTTCAAAAGTTGTGAAGGTGGCTGTTAATGTTGTAAACAAGGTCAAAAGTGCTGCGGCAAAGGTTGTTAAAAAGGAGAGCAAACCGGCAAAGCCTGTTTTAGAAAAGGTAAGATACAGCGACGAGGAATTGCAGATGTTCAAAGAGTTGATTCTACAGAAGTTGGAGAAGGCAAAAGAGGATTATGACCAGTTGAAGGCTGCCATTACCCATAGCACAAGCAACGATGTGGAGGATACTTCACCTACGTTCAAGGTTCTTGAGGAGGGCGCCTCTTCTCTATCAAAGGAGGAATCCGGACAGCTTGCCGCAAGACAATATAAGTTCATTCAATCGTTAGAGGCTGCTCTAATTCGTATTGAGAATAAGAGTTATGGAATTTGCCGTGAGACCGGTAAACTTATTCCGAAAGAGCGTCTTATGCTTGTTCCTCATGCTACATTGAGTGTTGAGGCAAAAAATAAAAGATAATAGTTTCGTATATGAAATTATCTACAGGCCAAAAGGTTACGATTTTTGTAATTTTACTTCTATTGATAGATCAGGCCATCAAAGTTGCGGTTAAACTCAATATGACCGTTGGCGAGAGCATTCATGTGTTTGGAGACTGGTTTCAGATTCTTTTTATCGAGAATCGCGGAATGGCCTTTGGGATGCAATTCGGAACCGGCATATTTGGAAAACTTTTTCTGAGCCTGCTTCGTTTGGGACTTATAGGGTTACTTATCTGGTATCTGCATAAACTTATTAAAAGAGATAACGGATCCTCTTCGGTATCCAAGACACCGACAAAAGTACCTGTCGGGGTTCTGGTAGGGCTTGCACTCGTACTTGTAGGCGCAGTAGGTAATATGTTGGACAGTTTATTCTATGGACTGATTTTCAGTGCTTCTGATACAATGCAGAAAGCTGTCCTGTTTCCGATAGGAGGGGGCTATGCACCAATGATGTTTGGACAGGTGGTAGATATGTTTTATTTTCCGATAATAGACACTAACCTTCCCAAGTGGTTCCCTATCTGGGGCGGCGATAATATTGTATTTTTTAGGCCTATTTTTAATTTTGCGGATTCTTGTGTCTCTGTGGGGGTTATTTATTTATTACTTTTTCAAAGAAAATTTTTTAAATAAAAAAAATTACCTACATTTGCAGTCCCAAAATGCATTATAGATGCAGGGCGTTGAGGCCAGAACAGGCCGAAAATGAGGGAGAGATGGCAGAGTGGTCGATTGCGGCGGTCTTGAAAACCGTTGAGCTGCGAG
>CAZNBA010000011.1:0-40535 GCA_964571395.1 uncultured Muribaculaceae bacterium | reverse complement strand
AGGACTTTTAACTCAAAAGTCTATTTAAACTGTAAACAAATTTCAGGACGGGTCAGAGATTTTCTGTGACAATGAATATCTGTTACCATCTATTGCAGAAGGAAGCAATACATTCACCATTGATCAAATAATGGAGGTAATTTACAAAGATGATAGAGAAAAGGTTAAGAATAAATTAAAAAGAATCAGTTTAGGAGATGAGGAATCAACCAATAATGAGTTTAGATTATGGTGGGATATTGGAGAGGGTAGACAACTTATATGGTTACGTTGCTACACATCGGTATACAAAAGAGATAAAGAGGGAAAACCTGAGATCCTTATCGGGGCAGCAATGATTATTGATGAACAGAAAAAACTTGAAGCGGATTTGATTCAGGCGAAAGAGACGGCTGAACATTCCAACAGATTAAAATCGGCATTTCTTGCCAATATGAGTCATGAGATTCGAACCCCTTTAAATGCCATTGTTGGATTCAGTAATATTCTTTCTGAGACCTCCAATATGAATGAAAGGGAGGAATATGTTAAAATAATAGCCGAGAATAATAAAATGTTATTGCAATTGATAGGCGATATACTGGATCTCTCCAAAATTGAGGCAGGAACGCTGGACTTTTTTTATGAAGATGTAGATATTAATACTCTTTTATCTGACCTTGAATCCACCTCTAAGTTGCATTTGGAAAAAAGAGAGATAGAGATCTCATTTACTGAACGCATACCGCAATTTATCTTATTCACTGATAGATACAGATTGATGCAGATAATGAATAATTTCATGACCAATGCTCTTAAGTTTACTCAAAAGGGTTATATCCATTTCGGTTATAGGCTTCAAAATGAAAATACCGTTTATTTCTTTTTGAGCGATACAGGTAGCGGTATTCCATGCGATAAACGAGAGGCTGTATTTGACCGTTTTTATAAAATTGATTCATTTAAACAGGGAACCGGTGTGGGACTCTCGATATGCCACAGCATAGTTGAAAAATTAGGAGGTACAATAGGAGTTGATTCAGAATTGGGTAAAGGTTCTACATTCTGGTTCAAAATACCTTATGCCAAAATATAGGGAACTTTTACACTATTTCTTTAGTGATTTATATATGTCATTCATCACTATTGCACCTGCGACAGGACGATAATGTCCTGGCTCGTAATAATTATGATAATCTTCGGTAATTTTGTTTATGCCAGAAAAATCAAAGACGGAGTTTTCTCCCAAGATACTCTTCATCATTTGTATATCATCTTGATTTATGCGTTTTTGATAATAATCAGGGCCTATTATTAATATGATATTGCTTGAGTGTTTTTTTGCAATACAGTTTATTTTTCTCAAGATTACTATCTGAGCCTTGTTGATTACTGGTTCCTCTTCAATGCCGGCATATGCACGTTCTCTTGCGAACTCATATTTATGTTCTTTCCAATATTCTTCTCCCTTATCGGCTATCTCCTTCTCACGCGGATTAATACAATTATTTGTATATGGCTCGCGTAATGGGGCATTTTCTCTAATGATGTTCTTCATTCTTTTGCTGTATTTCCCTGTTATCAGATATTCGAGATATGGAAATAGATAGTTCGGATAAAAGAATTCCTGGAGGAATCTCATATGAAATTCAATTTTACTAATACCTGCTGCTTTGGGTTGGAATAGATGAACAGTTGAACTCTGTGGAAGGGTATCTATGAGTGATTTTTTGTCGATGATAATAAGGATATTATTCAATTTTGCCTTTTCTGACTCCAAAACCTCTAACTTTTGAAGTACTCCTCCTATACTCTCGCTGTTATCAAAAAAACGTACCGCTTTACAAGTAGCTGATAAATGTTTTTCCCATTCGTATGTTTTATATGCCATTGTGCAGGAATTTCCCATTATGAAGGAGTCGAATTGTATCGAATCACGGTTCTGTATATAGTTTTGCCAGCCTACATAGGCCTCGTTAAGGATAACATAGGAGTTGTCGAAACGTTTATACTTGCGTAAAACCATGTCGGGGTCCTTGATAAAATAAAGTATTATTATGGAGAGAAATGGCAATGCAAGCAACAGTAGTTTTATTAAAAAGAGGAGTTTGAGATGATTGAGTGTCATATATAAATATTGCAAATGATAGAGTTAAAATTGCTGATATACAAAATTTTCTCCGCCAAAACGGCCATAGGCAAGTAAAGCGAATAATATAAAATAATAGATACTCCATCGTGCCCATGCAGGAAGTTTCTCCACACGTATAATGAGTGATTCTTTTCTTGAAAAATATTCAAAAAGTAGAAGAAGGAGGAATGAGGCACCAGTAACTATGCAGATGTGATCACTCATGCCTATATTTATCTCTTTCCAGGATTCCTTTGGCTTTAGTGAAAGATTGCTTATGAAATATATAGCCTCCTCAATTGAAGCGATTCTGAAGAAAAGCAATGAGAGAGCAAATAAAATATAGGTACGTGCAATAAAGAGGCAATTTGCTATATGAGAGCCAACTATTTTAGGGAGGCTTTTATAGAATAACTTTACTTTCATCTCCCAGCAAATAATTGCTCCCTGAATAGCTCCGTATAGTGCGAAAGCCATACTTATTCCATGCCAAAGCCCCAATAACATAAAGGTAATTAGCAGGCTAAAACATATTCCCCACATTTGAGCCTTTCTCGTAGCCGCTGCGAGTGGAGTATATATGTAATCTCTCACCCAGAATGAGAGAGACATATGCCATCTTCGCCACAATTCAGATGTGCTTTTTGCAGTAAAGGGACGATCGAAATTAGGGACCAACTTTATACCGAACATGCAGGCACCACCGACCGCAATATCTGTGTAACCCGAAAAATCTGCATATAACTCAACAGGATAGATCAGACAGGTCATAAGCAATTGCAATCCAGAAAGGCTATGAATAGAATTGAACATTATGTCTGTATGAGCCGATAGGTAATTGGCTATTAGAAGTTTCTTCATTAAACCGAGCAAGATGTACTTTAGACCTATTGTTGCATTCGAATAGTTAAATGGGAGAGGGGTTCTCAGTTGTTTTATTAAATCTCCGTATCGCTCAATTGGACCGGAAAGGAATTTCATAAAAAAGAGCATGTAAAGAAGAAAATCGATAATATTCCGTTCAGGCTTATCTTCTTGCCAATAAATATCTGTAAAATATCCTATTGCTTGAAATGTATAAAACGATAGCCCCAATGGCATCAGTAAATTAATCTCTCCTTTTGTAGCTGCTGCATAATGAAAAAATAACCAACACAGCACGAGTAAGCCAATTCCTAAGTAATATAGTATCGCGACAACTTTTTCTCTCTTCGTGCTGCTCTGATTCTCTTTGTTACCTATGCTTCTCCTTTTATGATCGATTAATTGTGCCCAATAGAATGTGAATAGTGCCACAACTGTTGCAGTTATCAAAAATGAGACATGATATAGTCCAATAAAGAAAAAAGTCGCAACAAGAAGGATCCTGTTCCGATATTTTGCTCCTGTTAAACAATATAGTAAGAATGTAAAGGTAAAAAGTGAGGCAAAGGCACCCGATAAAAATTGCATTCCGTTATTGGATTTTATTTTGTATTACATCACATAAATCGCCTACACTCTTCAATCTTATCAATTCCCGTACATTAAACGTTATATCAAAATGTTGTTCGATGCGGGTCATTATTATCATATGCATCAAGGAGTCCCAACCATCTACCTCTTTTGACGTTGTCTCTCGATTGAGTGTCAGATTATTTTTTTTCAAAATCTCGCATAAAAGATCATTGATCTGCTTTAAAATCTCATTCTGTGTCATGATTTATCCTGTTTATTACGATTGATTATGCTTTAATCAAGTTTTTATCCTATAACGCAACTCCTACAAAAAACCCCTATATAATTTCAAAAAGTAGGGGTTTTTTTTTAAGTTGCGTTATATGTTCGAATTTCGGTCAGCTAGCATACCGGAATGAAAACATAAAGTATTAATTTATAAAAAATTGTTAAAGATGAAAATGAAATTATTTGTAATATCTTTGTCTCTACTGTTAGGAACTACTATGGCTAATGCTCAGAACAATAACTCAATGACACATATTAACAATAAACACGATTTTAGATTATCTGTTAGCGACGGGACAACTCTCGGAAATGCAAGTTTTTGGGGAAAAAGCCTTTCAGATGCCATTACCGGAACAAAACGTACAGATCAAAAATCATCAGGAGTTTTATCATTCGGATACCGTTATACTCTTGGCCGCTTTAAAATAGGTGCTGATTTGGGTTTTGCTAAAGTTACGAGCAAAGTCTATAATGAGAAGGAAACTAACCCAATATATAAGGATAAAGAGTTGAATTTTATGATATTGCCAACATTTGAATATGTGTATTTCAAGAATAATCTTATTGAATTATACGGTTCTGCACAGGCAGGTATTAATTTTACCAGAAACTCAACAAAATATTATGCTCCCGCGACAGCACCAGCAGGAAATAAATCAACATTAACTAAAGATTTTGCATTTCAGGTAAACCCAATAGGTTTCAGCATAGGGAACAGGCATATTGCAGGATTCGTTGAGGCTGGTTTGGGTTATAAAGGATTCGTTACTACAGGCATCAGTCTTAAATTTTAACTATTATAAAAGAGACTGCAAATTTTACGCAAACATGAAATCGATTCGTAAAGAACTTTTCAAAGGCAGATTTAATGACTACTATCCGTTATTGTGCAAAATAGCGCTTAAGTATATTTCAAACCATGAGGAGTGCGAAGATATAGTTCAAGAGACATTTATCGCTGTATGGAATAAAAGTAAGGATGATTTGCCGGAAAAGGAGTTTATATCATATATGGTGATGGCGGTAAAAAACAATTGCATCTCATTTTTAAGAAAAAACAAACATGAAACTGTTTATATGGAGGAGATGTTACCTTCTTCTCTCTCTATGGAGTCGAACGAAGAGGAGATAGAACAACATGGAGCACCACCTCCCCAAGAACAACTTGCCGAACTATTGGCCATATTACCGGCAAAATGCAGGGAGGTATTTATAATGAGTAAATTAAGGAGGCTAAAATATCGAGAAATTGGAGAGATATTAAATATTTCTGAAAAGACTGTAGAAAATCACATGGGAAAGGCAATTAAATTGCTGAAAATGCATGTTCAATCAGACAAGTTTGTCTTAATGTTTTTAGTTATATTATCCATTCTTATAATATTTTGATTTTATGAAAAATATAAACGATATAGAAAGCCTGTTGGCTCGTGATTTATCCGGAGAAAATCTTACGGAAAATCAAAAAAATGCATTGCAAGAGTGGATTTCAGCAAACAGAGAGGAATATGACAGTTTGAGGTCCATAATGCGGGAAACCGATATCGAACAAAATTCTAAAATAGTGTTTGACAGCAATGTAGCATGGAAAAAAGTTGAGCCGCAATTGATTAGCAAAATGCATTTTAGCAGTCGAATTGTATCTCTATCGTTGGTTTATGCTGCCTCTATTCTCCTCTTAATAGGATTGACAATCCTTTTAAACAGAAACATACGTACCGATTCACTCTCTTTTGAGAATACAAGCGCTTCAATTGAAAAGATAATGCTCCCCGACAGCTCTTTTGTTAATCTTTATCCCGGAGCAAATATCCAATATAAGGCAAAGGATAAAAGCGGGAAAAGGGAGGTGGCGCTTACCGGTAAAGCCTTTTTTAAGGTAACTAAAGACGGACGGCCATTTGTGATAGAGGCATATAACATGAATATCGAGGTACTTGGAACATCATTTTTGGTTGAGGCTTGTGGAAAAGATTCTGCTTCTGTTCATGTAAAAACCGGTCTTGTTAAGGTTAAAGTGAACAGCCAGTCTGTGCTTCTTGAAGCGGGAAAGCAAGTTAAAGTTTCTGGTAAAAAAATGATAGAAAGCACAATAACTTATCCTGAGTACATCTTTAGTGAAAAACCAAATAATTTAAAATTCGAAAATAGTTCCATGACAGAGGTTGTAGGAAGATTGGAGGTGATTTTTAATGTCAAAATTGATCTGGATGAGAAAAGTAAGGAGTGCAGAGTTACCACTCAAATAGAGATAGACAATTTGCAGGAGATATTAACTGAATTAAGTTATATTTGCAACTGCGAATATGATAAGATTGCGGAAAACCATTATAAATTTTACTGCCGGTAAAGAATGCCGATGAGATTGAAAATCCAATTACTTTTAGTTTTGATATTTTGGTTTGTATCTGCTGAAGCTCAGCAAGTAAACTATAATAATCCTGCGGAAGCGGTCGTTAATATAACGAACCCTTCCGCTTCTTTAAGTGAATGGTTCTCGCTTATCCAACATAACGGAATTATTCTATCGTACAGCCCTTCACAACTAAACATGAATAAAGTTATAACTATAGGACAAGGGAAGAAAAGTGTAAAAATATTGCTCAAAGAACTACTCGATAATTACGAGTTCAAATTGTTAACGGAAGAAAAGAATAAAGTCATTATTCAAATAAAGGGTTTGAAACCGATAAGAGTATCCGGGACAATTAAAGAAGAGAGTTCAGGAGAAAAACTATATGGAGCAACAATCCATTATATAAGTTCAGGAGGAAAAGAGTATTGTACTCTCTCCGATGAGAGAGGTTTTTTCACTCTTCTCATGCCTGCCGATACGTACAGGATGGTTATTAACTACATCGGATGTGAATCTTTTAAAAAAGAGGTATATATCTCCGGCAAAACCTATTCTGTCTACACTATTTCACCCGCATTACTGCCATTGAACGAGATTGTGGTGAAGCCGAGAATAAGTATGGAGGAATTTAATGAAATATCTCCCTCCAATTTGCTTGCATTCAGCAGTTCAGATTTTTTTTCACAAATAAGGATATTACCCGGAATTATAGGTTCTCAAGCGAATGAAAATCTGCAAGTTAATGGAGGAAGTGGGGACGAGAATCTTGTATTGCTTGATGGAGTGCCTATCTACCATACAAACCACCTGAACTCAATGTTACCTGTTTTTAACGGAGACGCAATTAAAAATGTCACCTTCCATAAGAGTTATTTTCCTGCAAATTTTGAGGGGCGTCTCTCTTCTGTTACGGATATTAAATTAAAAGAAGGGAATAAAAAGAAGTATGTGCAGACGCTCTCTCTGGATATGCCCTCAGCATCTGCTGTACTTGAAGGACCAATTATTCGGGAGAAACTCTCCTATATCATTGGTGCAAGAAGAAGTTGGCTCGATTTTTTTGATAATATGTTTTCTGAAAGTGAAAAGGTAAATCATTCATTTTACGATCTTAATGCCAAGCTATCATATGATATAAATAAAAAATTCTCTATTCATGGAGGATTTTACCGTGCAGGCGATGATTATTATGCTCCAACCGAGAAAAGGAACAGGGAATCGGTGTTGAACTGGAAAAATGATGCCTGCTATTTGAAAGTCAATGTATTATTTGGCAAGATAGCAAATTCAACCACACTCTCATATACCTCGTACTCAAATAGAATATATGGTACTGAAATAGGGTTGACAGAGAGAAAGTATATACAAAGTGATATTAAAAATTTATTATTTTCCTCAGACTTTACATTAAATATAGATAATATCTTTAAAATTGATGGAGGTATAAAAGCCTCACGTGAGAGATTCAATATTGCTTCCGGAGCAGATACAATTAACATTACAAAAAAGGAGATAACCCAATTCTCGTTTCATTATGCAGCAAATATCATGATAACTGAGAAGTTCAATGCACAGGTGGGAGTAAATTTACTCGGATATATTCCAGATCATGACCAGAATTATTTTAGTATACAACCAAGATTCTCTTTAAAATATGCTCCGCTGAATAATCACCTTCTTTACTTAGACTTTTCCCGTATGGAACAGTTTTATCACTATATTCGCCTTGATGCACTGCCATTACCCACCGATTTCAGAATGCCAAGTGTCAACGGCTTCAAACCCAGCAGTTCAGAACATTATGAAGCCGGATGGAAATATTTTTTGAGAAGCGGAATCATAGAGAGTTCTCTGTATTATAAACGTCGTCATAATATAATGGCAATACGCCCAGATCTCTTTCCTCTGGATGGCAGATGGAATAAATATATTATGCAGGGAGAGGGGGAGAGTTATGGTGCAAAATTCCATTATTTCGGTTCATGGCATAAATTTACGATTCAATTCTCATACACATGGTCACGCAGTAAAGAGTGGTTTAAATTGTATAAGAATAATCTGAAAGTTCCCTCTCTGTACGATATTCCTCATATATGCAATCTTGCGGTAACATATAATATGACTCCGTATTCCGGTCTTTCACTGGGTGGAAATATCAGATCCGGACGTATAATCGACCTGACAGCAGTTCCTGCTGATTTAAATGAAATTCAGTTCAGAAACCACAGATGGAATTGCAATTACAGAGTAGATGCAAGCTATTACTATTCAAAGGAGTTCGACAAGTCAAAATATAAACTGTTTTTCAGAATAGGCCTATATAATATTGTCGGGAATCCGGCACAAGAGGATAATCTTGACTTTTATTCAATCTATATCAACAATCATTGTCTTCCTTACCTTTCAATCTCATTCAGATTTTAAAATTTTATTAAATTTTAATAATTCTAAACGCCACATAGTACAACAGTAGTTATTATTTCCTATTTTTGTAAACAATAAATAAACGTGAGGCTATGTTGCAGTCCATTGTCGAATTTTCTGTCCGCAAAAAATTATTTGTCGGATTAACAGTAATTTTTTTACTTATCGGTGGCATATATGCCATGATAACATTACCGATAGATGCGGTACCGGACATTACTAATAATCAAGTTCAAATTGTAACAGTATCACCTACATTGGCTCCTCAAGAGGTAGAGAAATTAATTACAACTCCAATTGAGATAGCTATGAGTAACATTATGAATGTTATTGACATAAGGTCAGTGAGCCGTTTCGGGCTATCGGTGGTCACGGTGGTCTTTAAGGAACATGTTCCGGTATTGGATGCGCGTCAGCTCATCAATGAGCAAATTCAAACAGTTTCGGAAGAGATACCTTCTGAGCTTGGTGCACCTCAGATGATGCCAATAACAACAGGATTGGGAGAGATTTATCAATATGTTTTAAAGGTAGATTCGAGATACCGCAACAGATATAATGCAATGGAACTCAGAACAATTCAAGATTGGATAGTTAAGAGGCAGATGTCGGGAATCCCTGGTATAGTTGAGATAAATAGTTTTGGAGGATACCTCAAGCAGTACGAGGTTGTTGTTGACCCAGATGCATTATTTGCGCTTAATCTTACAATCGGGGATGTTTATGATGCATTGAGCAGGAATAACCAAAATACAGGCGGAAGCTACATTGAAAAGGAAAAGCGTGCCTATTATATTCGCTCGGAGGGAATGATAAGTGAATTAAGTGATATAGAGAAGATTGTGATAACTAACAGGGGTGGAATCCCAATACATATCAATAATGTTGCTCAGGTTCGTTTCGGATCACCAAAACGCTTTGGGGCAATGACTATGGATGGAGAGGGAGAGTGCGTGGGAGGTATTGCCATGATGCTAAAAGGAGCGAATGCCAATGTTGTGACGGCACAAATTGAGGAGCGAGTAGAAAAAATACAAAAAATGCTGCCCGATGGAGTAAGAATTGAACCCTATTTGAACAGATCTGAGCTTGTCAGTAGAAATATCTCCACTGTAATTCACAACCTTATAGAGGGGGCAATTATAGTATTCCTTGTTTTGATGTTTTTCCTTGGAGATGTAAGGGCCGGTGCAATTGTTGCATCTGTAATCCCGCTTGCAATGCTTTTCGCTTTTATTATGATGAGGCTTTTTGGAGTTACTGCAAATCTTATGAGTCTTGGTGCTGTCGATTTCGGTATCGTTGTAGACGGGTCAATTGTAATAGTGGAGGGGATAATAGCGCATTTGTATTCCAAAAAATTTAAAGGTAAGAGTTTTACTAAAGAGGAGATGGATAAAGAGGTAGAGAAGGGAGCCGGTACTGTAGTAACCTCATCCACCTTTGCTGTTCTTATTATACTGATTGTCTTTTTTCCTATTCTTACACTTACAGGCATAGAGGGAAAGTATTTTACCCCTATGGCTAAAACTCTCGTATTCTGTATTATAGGAGCATTATTACTCTCACTTACATACGTTCCAATGATGGCATCGCTCTTCCTTAAAAGATCAGCGCCGGTAAAACAGACATTATCTGACCGCTTTTTCAAATGGCTGAATGTTAAATATCACACTGCCTTAAAGTGCTGCATGAAGTGGAAATGGCTTACTGTAGGTGTTGCTGTTGCTACTCTTGTTTTCTCTCTCTTTATCTTTACAAAACTCGGTGCTGAATTTATTCCAACTCTCGATGAGGGAGATTTTGCAATGCAGATAACTCTTCCCGCAGGAAGTTCTCTCTCAGAGAGCATAGCCCTTACAAATGAGGCAGAAAAGATACTTAAGGATAAATTTCCAGAAATAAAGCATGTAGTTGCAAAGATTGGTACAGCAGAGGTTCCTACTGATCCTATGGCTGTAGAGGATGCAGATGTAATGATTGTGATGAAACCATTTAAGGAGTGGATAAGTGCCAAAACCCGTCCTCAAATGGTGGAAAAGATGAAAGAGGCGTTAGCTCCGATTGCCGAGCAGGCAGAGGTAAACTTCTCTCAACCTATACAATTGCGCTTTAATGAATTGATGACCGGTGCTAAAGCAGATATAGCAGTAAAACTTTATGGAGAAGATACTCATGAACTGGCTGAGAAAGCAAAAGAGGCTGCAAATTTGATTGAAAAAAATGTAAAGGGAGCCTCCGATGTGGTTGTAGAGCAGACTATGGGCTTACCTCAACTTGTAGTAAAATATGACCGCAGCAGAATATCGCAATACGGGGTAAATATAGAGGAGTTGAATACTATAATCAGATCTGCATATGCCGGCGAAGCAAGCGGGGTTGTTTTTGAGAACGACAGACGTTTTGATCTTGTTGTGAGAATTAATAGTGAGAAGGTGGCAGATTTCAATCTTAATAAATTATTCGTAAGAACGGCAGAGGGAGTACAAATTCCTGTCACTGAGGTTGCTAATGTTGAACTTGTAAATGGCCCTCTTCAGATTAACCGAGATGCTACAAAAAGACGTATAGCAATCGGAGTTAATGTTCGTGACGCCGATGTGCAGCAGGTTGTTGCCCAAATTCAAAAAGTTTTAGACAGGGAGGTAAAGTTGAAACCTGGTTACTATTTCGAGTATGGTGGTCAGTTTGAGAATTTGCAAAATGCTATACATACTTTATTGATTGTCATTCCTGTAGCTCTGATGCTTATCATGCTCATTTTATTCTTCGCCTTTAAAAACATTACATATACGCTTATGGTATTTACTACAATCCCGCTCTCATTGATTGGCGGAATATTAGCCTTATGGGTACGGGGAATGCCTTTCAGTATCTCGGCGGGCGTAGGGTTTATTGCACTGTTTGGTGTCGCGGTACTTAACGGAATCCTTATGATAAATAGATTCAATGATATTAAGGGCAGTACCAAATATCATCTTTCTACAAATCGCATAATATTTGAAGGTACACCGCACTTGTTAAGACCTATATGCCTTACAGGTCTGGTGGCCTCACTGGGCTTTATTCCAATGGCTATTGCAACCTCTGCCGGAAGTGAGGTTCAGCGTCCTCTTGCAACAGTTGTGATTGGCGGTCTGATTGTTTCAACCGTACTTACGCTGATTATTTTACCATTATTCTACAATATAGTTCATTCTTTCTATGCTTGGGCTCGGACAGGGAAAAAAGTTCATATACCATTCTTTGTTCTCTTGCCGTTATTGCTTTGTCTGCCGGTGGCAATGCAAGCTCAGCAACAGGTGTCCCTTAATGAGGCAATAGAGATGGCATGCAAAAACAGTCCTCGTCTAAAGCAGGCAGTTCTTGCAATTGAGCAGGTTAAGGCTACCCGCGGAGAGATTTTGGAGGCTTCTGCAACCACCTTTAGTTATCAATGGGGACAGTTGAACGGTGAGACACATAAAGATAAACAGATAACCATCGAGCAGGGGCTCGGATCGCTTATCACACCTTTTTATAAGAATGCGTTGATTCGTAAACAAACTTCGTCGGGGGTACTGTACAAACGACTGGTTGAAATGGAGATAAAGGCAGAGGTAAAACGTGCATGGAGCTATTGTCAATATGCATCATCTCTTGTCTCACTATATGTTGATCAGGATAAAATGGCCTCTGAACTTCTTAGAACAGCCGAATTACGTTATCAGAAGGGAGAGTTCAGTTTGCTCGAAAAGAGCATGATGTCTGCAAGTGCCTCAGAACTACATAATAAATTGATGCAGGCTCAACAGGAGAATGAGCTTGCTTTGAAAAGATTCCGCTGGTGTTGTTTTACAGATACCAGTATTGTCCCAGATATGGCTATGCAGATGCCATATATACCGGTTGATACTGCCGTCTCGTCTACTCTTTATACAGACTATTTAAAGAGCAAAGTTAATATCAAACATGCAATGACCAGTGTTGAACGGAGCCGTTTCTTTCCTGAGGTCAGTATAGGCTACCTTCGCCAAGATATTCTTCCGCTCAAGAATTTAAATGCATGGATGGTTGGAGTAAGTTTCCCAATCTATTTCCTGCCCCATGCAAGCAAAATACGCCAAGCACGCCTCGAAGAGCGTTCCGCACAGTTAGATACCGAGTTGAATATTCGCGTAATTAATAACAAATTAGATGAATTACGCTCTTCTCTGAGAAGATACTCGTTAAGTCTCAATTATTATAAAAAGTACGCTTTAAAGGAGGCTGACGAATTGTTAAAGAGTGCTCAACTTCAATTGCAACACAATGAAACAAGTATGGCAGATTTTATACAATCGGTGAATGCCGCCCGCGAAATAAAAAGAGCCTATATTGAGACATTGTATAATTATAATATAGCTGCATTAGAGTATGAATTGTATAAGTAGGTATCTAATTTAAGTACGAAACCTAATATGAAATTTTTAACAGTATGAACCAGAATATGAAATTATTGAAGTTTATGAAAAAAATATTTCTTCTCATTTTGCCAGTAATAATAGTAACATCATGCGGTACATCTGTGACCGAGACAAGTGATACAACATCAGAAAAGGAGAATAAGGCTGCTGCAGTGCCTGTAGCCAAAGATTCCGTAAAAGTTGATGCTGTCTCATCTGCCACCTCAAAACCAAATGAGGTGCTATTTAATGGTATCATAACGGAAAGTCCTCAACATCACGCTACAGTAGCACTTACCATGGGCGGAACCGTTAGTTCAACCTCATTGTTACCGGGGCAATATGTAGGGAGGGGAGCAGTTCTCGCCTCTTTACAGAATCCTGAATTTATTATGCTGCAGCAAAGTTATCTCGATAGTTATGCTCAATCTGAATATCTCAAAAGCGAGTATGACCGCCAGCAGGCGTTGAAAGAGGGTAATGCCGTTTCGCAAAAAAACTATCAGGCAAGTAAGGCGGCATATCTTTCAAATGAGAGTAAACTTCAGTCTGCTGCAGCGCAATTGAAGTTGCTCGGAGTTTCACCATCTGTTGTAGAAAAAACAGGAATACAGCAATTATTGCAAGTTAAGGCTCCTATAAGCGGTTATGTTAGCGGAGTTACAATTAATTTGGGAAAATATATTCAGCCTGGAGACCCTATTTGTGAAATTATTAATAAGAGCCAAATGCTGCTATCTCTTACAACCTATGAGAAGGATATAACAAAGATGAGAGTAGGGGCAAAGATAGAATTTAGGGTAAACGGTATCCCCGACAAATTATTCAATGCGGTTATTATCTCTGTGGGACAGAATATAGATAAATTAAACAGGGCAACTCAAGTGTATGCAAAAATTATTGATAAGGAATCACAATTTCTGCCGGGCATGTATGTAAATGCAAGAGTTGTAAAATGAGGTATTGAAATGTATCTACAGTAATTCGCCAAATAGGTCTTGTTTAGCTTCTGCTACCTAAAATGCCTCTGAAAATTGTACAAATTAAAATAATATTCAATTTTTTTAGGGTAAACATATTCTTTTTTGTTTATTATATATAGAGTTTAAGACAGATTGAAACATCTCGTTTACGTGAGAAGATAAACTCTGCTAAAGAGGGAGCATCGAAATCATTTGATGATTATAAATTATTAAATATATACTTATAAATAAAATTTACAAACAAATGAAAAAAATTCTTGTATTAGCCGTTTTAGCTATGTTTAGTATTGCCTCGTTTGCACAGAATGGTGTAAAATGGGAGACAACCTCTTTAAAAGAGGTTTTAAACAAGGCAAAAAATAATAAAAAAGGTCCCAAGATAGTCTTTATGGATTGCTATACAACATGGTGCGGCCCATGCAAACATATGGCCAATGTTGTGTTTCCAACAAAGGAGGCCGGAGACTATTTTAATAAGAATTTTGTGAATTTCAAGTGCGATATGGAAAAGGGTGAAGGCATAGAACTTGCTAAAAAATACAATATCAGAGCCTATCCGACCTTCCTCATTCTTGATGCTGATGGTAACGAAATAGGACGTCTGCTCGGTAGCGGAGAGCTGAAAGAATTTATAGAAAGAGTTGAAAAAGCAAAAGATCCTGCAAATAACGTAAACAATATTCTTAAGAGATATAAAGAGACAAAAGATACAAAATATGCATACGATTATCTTAAGCAAGTTACCGACCTTTATATGACAAATGAGATTGTAAATTTCTTTGATGAAAACATCGATAGTCTTAAATACGAGAAATATTCACAGGAGATGTGGATTTACCTTTCAAACGCAATCTCTCTTGACAGACCTAAAGTATTGAACGACATACTCTCTAATAAGTTTTCCTATAATAATAGAATAGGTAAGGGGACTGTAGACAAAGCATTATTGTCTGCTTACAAAAACGGCATAGTCTCTTATTTGTCAGGAAAGACTGCACCTTCTGTTGAGGTTGTTGCCAAGGCTTGCGATGGAATGACTCTTTTGATTGACGATAATTATTTTGACAATCTTCTCCTTCGCGCCACAAAGGCATATATGGATAACAATGTTAAAGATTTAAATTATATTTTTCACGCGAGATCTATAGCATATACCTGTTCGCCGAGAGAGGCAGGTACTGCTCTCAGTATCTATACCTCATTTAAGAATGTAAGCGATGCGGACAAAGCGAAATTTATTAAAGATTTCAGGTCAGCAATGGAAATGATGTTAAAGGAGAGTGACAAACTTGCAGAAAAATACAAAAGTAAAGAGGAAAATAAGTAGTTAACGTGAATTTTTTATTAGATTTTAAGTTAATATAGTAGGTAGTAGTGTGCTGCCAATTGACCATGGCAGCACACATTAGGCAGGGGTCCAGATATGAATCGGACCCTGTTTTTTTGGGGCGGCAACATGTTTTGCCAAATTCAAATTAATCCCTATTTTTGTTGCCAAATTTCATTTAAATGAATTATAATAGCTTCTTTCTACTAAGCAAAAACTATCTAAAAATTATCAAAATGAGTGTTAACGGACTGTATTTTCCGTTATGGTTTCAAATTTGAATAGTAACACAAAAAAAAATAAAATAAATTAAGGGTATTCCCATACTATTTTGTTATTAATAAAGCATAACGACATAACATTTTAAATATATAGAATCAAACGATGAAGAAATTAAGACTAATATCGCTGTTGTTCGGCATTTTATTAAGTATGCCATTGATGGCTCAGATGACTGCTCAGCCAATCACATGGGATGCTGAGATATCGCCTGTTGAGGGAGATATATATGAAATTAAAGTTATTGGAATAATTGATCAACCTAAATGGCATATTTATGATCTTACCAATTATGGTGATACAGGCCCTACTCCAACCAAACTAATCATAAATAAATCTTCTGATTATAAACTAATTGGAAAAACGCAAATTACATCAAAGGTACATAAGGCTTTTGACCAGATGTTCGGGATGGAGATTGGTACATGTGCTGGAAAAGTTGTTATAGTACGTAAAATTGAGGCTCTAAAGAGTACCACAACAAAGGTTACCATAAATATTGAATGGCAGGCATGTGATGATCAAAGTTGCCTTCCTCCAACAGATGAGACACTTGTTATTACACTGCCGGCACGTAAGGCACCACTTACTACAACAGTAGATAAAACACCCGCCGGAGAGGCTCAAACTGCAGCCAAACAAGCTTTGGAAAATGATGAAAGCGAAGAACAAACTCAAGTAGAAAATACAGCGGCAGACTCTACAAAAAGTGAGGTTTCAGAGAGTGATGATAAAGGTTCATTCAGCCTTAGCGAACTTGCCACAAGCGATCCAAACGGAGAAAAAAAATCAATTTGGGGAGTGATTTTGGAGGCAATCATGTGGGGATTTGTTGCTTTACTTACGCCATGCGTATTTCCTATGATTCCAATGACAGTAAGTTTCTTTCTGAAACAAAGCCAGAAAAAGGATGAGAAAGAGGCAAAAGGAAAGAAGAATGCAAGAGGAAAATTTCTCGCATCAATTTACGGAATTTCTATTGTGGCGCTATATACACTTCCTATAGCAATAATCATTCTTGTTACCTATTTAGCTGGAGGGAAAGCGGTAACTGCAGATATCTTTAACTGGTTGGCTACTAACTGGATTCCCAATCTTCTTTTCTTTGCAATCTTCATGCTATTTGCAGCATCATTTTTTGGAGCATTCGAGATTACAATGCCAAGTTGGATGGTGAATAAATCTGATGCAAAATCAGATAAGGGAGGTATCGGTGGAGTCTTCTTTATGGCAGTTACATTGGTTTTGGTCTCATTTTCATGCACAGGACCTATTGTAGGATCTGTATTGATTAAATCCACACAGGGAGAGATTTGGGAACCAATCATTACCATGTTTGCCTTCTCAGTGGCATTTGCTCTGCCATTTACAGTCTTTGCCTTTGTACCATCGCTTTTGAAAGATCTGCCAAAATCCGGAGGCTGGTTAAACTCGGTAAAAGTAGTATTAGGATTTATTGAGGTTGCATTGGGATTCAAATTTTTAAGTGTAGCAGACCAAACATATCACTGGGGTCTTTTAGATCGTGAGGTTTATTTGGCAATCTGGATAGTTGTCTTCTTCCTATTAGGACTCTATTTGCTTGGGAAAATACGATTTGCATACGATTCTCCGTCGGATCATCTTTCAGTCTTCAAACTGATTTTGGTTATCATAGATTTTACCTTTGTAGTCTATATGATACCCGGAATGTGGGGTGCTCCTTTAAAGGCTTTGTCTGGGTACTTGCCGCCAATCACAACACAAGATTTTAACCTTGCACTGCAACAGGAATCTTCAGCAGAAAGTACCGCGACATATCAGGCAGGAGCAGGAGAAATACAAAACAGTAATGCAGTACCTGCCAATAGAAAATATGCAGATTTCCTTCATATGCCATACGGTATTGAGGCCTTTTTTGACTATAACGAAGCTCGTGAGTATGCCAAGAGGGTTGGTAAACCGCTATTTGTAGATTTTACCGGTCATGGATGTGTTAATTGCAGAGAGATGGAATCTCGTGTATGGTCTGATCCTCGTGTTCTCAAACTGATGAAAGATAACTACGTTATTGTGGCTCTTTATGCGGATGATAAAAAAGAGGTTGCAAAAGAGGATTGGGTTACATTGGAGAACGGGAAGGTGTTAAAAGACCTCGGACGTATAAACTCCAATCTTGCAATGACTAAATTCAATGTTAATGCGCAGCCTTATTATGCAATACTGAATCCCGAAACAGAGGAACATATCGTTCCTTCTCGAGGATATAATTTGGATGTTGAATCCTTTGTGAAATTTCTTGAGAACGGGTCTAAAAAATAGAAAACCGAACCTTAATTTTTGAAAAAGCTCACCGGAAACGATGAGCTTTTTTAATTTGCATTAACAGCTTCTGTTACTACTTGTTTCCTACGGGTTCAGCTAATTGAATCCTTCTTAGTGAATCGAGAGTCTCTGAGAAGAATTTCTGATATATGTCCTCAGTAAGCTTTACCAGGCTCGTCATATATAAATTATGCTCTGGACAGGATATTGGAAGATATTTATCAAGAATTTTACGAGGATACTCCTCCTTATCTCTTAGAAGTATCTTGTAATTTTTGGCAAAATTGATAATTTTCCGTTTTGTCACAGGAATTGTATCGGTTGCATGTAAAATACGCCTGCAGTTTGCGTATGACTCTCTGATGACCATTTTTGATATTGTATCATATATGACTATGCTCGAGGAGATATCCGTTACCTTATTATGTTCCACTCTCATACTGTCGATATATAGATAATCATGACTACTATTCTGACCTATATTATAAGAGAGTAACGAGCTAAGCACTGCCGTAAAGAGTATGCTCGCGACAAGGATAAAAGTATACGGCAAAGATTTGGTCTTGCTAATATCCTTGTATATCATCTCAGCTGACATATATCTGGAATACTCTGAACTGTTCTTGCATCTGTTTGATACACTGCTCATATTTTTAAACTTTGCAGCCATTGAAGCATTAATCGTTTCAAGAACAGATATCAAGTCATTCAGATCTCTCTGTTCATCCTCTTCTGAGGCCGTACATTTTGTACTTTCTGAAAAATCTATAATTTTTAAGCAGTTGTTTTCCGAGACCAATATATTACTGCAATTCAATTTATTATGAGAGACTCCTTTAGTATGAAGAAAATCAACGGCAACACATAATTGCTCAATTAGAGGATAGATCTCTTCCGGAATTGTTCTCCGTTTCTGAATATGCTCAAGAATCGTCTCATCTCCTGCATATTCAGATATAATACACTCTCCTAAGCCCTCTATCTCTTTATAAGCAAGAGTGGCAACAATATTTTGATGTATAATTAAGAAACTTGTTTCAAACTCTTCATATAATTTTTCACGACTCCCGTCATTATGCTGATAATCCGGTTGTAACCCTTTAATAACAACTTTTCTACCATTGTATATGGCAGTATAAATAGCTGTAATACCATTCTCCGATGAATGAATTTTTTTAATGTCGGAGAACTCCGATATTAATTTTTGTGAGTTATCATGAACCGATTCCTCATTATTAGAACGTAATGAGGGAGTATAATCTTTCCAGCCCATTTTACCAACATATCTGGCAAGAAGAGAGAGCGTGGAATTTCTTGGAATGACATCACTCGGGATATAGTTGAAAAAACGTTTTAGGGTTGTCGGGCTTATATATTCATGTAATTGCTCTTTGATTTGAACTGCAAGATAGTCGAAATCGGTAGGAGAATCCAGAGAACGTCCGAGTTTTTCTCGAATCTCTGCCTTAAGGCTCTCGATAGATTGCTTTTCATCCATACCAATATTTGTTTGGCTGCAAAAATAATAAAAAAACATTATTATTGTTAAAACATCCAAATTAACCAACTACTTGAAGAGATGGCAGCAGTTCGAATGCGACACTTTTCGAGCATACGCATATTATTAACGGAGTTACAATAGTGCACTCGCATTTTCTACTCCAATTTTAACGTAATTGCCGCATGGAGCAGCAAAGAGGTATAGAACTGGATTGAAATCTCTGCATGTTTATCAAATGGTATCTTATGATATAAAATGTAATAAAAAGTCATGGAATGGCATATCTGTAGCGCATATTTCGGGGATTATTTATTATTATATTTGCACGGGTTGCAGAAGAGAGTATTCTACCGGCCTAATGTCAATTCTAATCAAATCTATATATATTAACTTAACAAATCGTATTGATAGCGACAATGATTATTATAGAGTTATCATGTAGTTGTCATACACCTAAAAAAATTAATTACTATTGTATGAAGAAGTACATTTTGTTCACATTCTTGTTAGCTTTTGCAGCAATTGGAACAGCTCATGCGCAAAACAACAAGACCTTTACGGTTGAGGGAACTGTAGTTCTCAAGAGCACCGGTGAACCTATCTCTTATGCACAGATTGTGCTTAAGGAGATTAGTCAATGGGGCTTTACCGATGAGAAAGGACACTTTAGAATATCCGGAGTATTACCCGGACAATACACATTGGAGTCCGTGGCACTTGGATATGTAACCTACCAACTTCCGGTTGTTGTAAAAAAGGATATCCAATCTATCTTCATTAGAATGGAGGAGGATAATTTGACACTGAAGGAGGTTGTTGTAACAGCGACAAAAGGGGGAAGTATTAACTCCTCAGATAAAATAGATAAAATGGCAATCGAGCATTTGCAAGCATCAAGTATCTCAGATGTAATGCAGTTGATACCCGGCTCTGTTGTAACAAATCCAAATTTGACAACAAAAAACGTTCTCTCTATCCGAGGATTCAATAATGGCTCAAATAATGAAAATAACTATCGAGGTACCGCTCTTATGATAAACGGAGCTCAGATGAGCAGCGATGCATCGGTATTCTCCAATACATCAGGATTAGCATCTGTTCCACAAACAGACTACAGAGCATACTCAACAGATAATATAGAGTCTGTAGAGGTATTAAAAGGTGTTGTTTCTGCCGAATACGGCGATATTACCTCCGGAGCTGTGCTTGTAACCACAAAAGCAGGACGTACTCCATATGAGGTTCGTTTTAAAACAGACCCAAAGACAAAAGCAGTATCAGCAAATAAGGGATTCAGTCTTGGAAAGGAGAGAGGTTATATGAATATAGATGCGGATTATGCAAGAGCCGCTTCAGATATGAGATCTCCGGTTAATACATTCGACAGAACTAATATAGGTATCACCTATTCAAACACCTTTAGCAAACATAACAGACCATTCAGATTCAATGCCCGCATAACAGGCAGTTTTATATATAATAATGAAAAATCCGACCCTGATGCCGGGAAAGTTGATTTTTCTAAGACCAAGAATAGTGAAATTGGAGCAAGTTTATATGGCACGTGGATGCTCAACAAAAGTTGGATTTCAACTCTGACCTACAATCTTACCGGACGATATGCAAAAAATAACTATAGAGAATATACTGCAATCGCCGGAGACATTGCACCAACTACAAATACAAAGAAGGAGGGAATCGCAGAGGGTTACTTTACTGCCGGCGTATACAATCAGGATATGAGAGTGAATGAAATTCCTGTCTATGTGAATGCCAAAGTATCGGGAAGTTTGAATAAGAAAATAGGAGGAGCCCTTTCAAGAACTGCTGTCGGCTTTGAATGGAATACCAAAGGTAACAACGGTAAGGGTGAATATTATATTGGAGAGCAACCTCAAAATTTCAGAGAAAGGAAGTACAGCGATATTCCCTTCATGAACAATCTATCTGCATTTGCAGAGGAAAAAGTAACCATTCCGACAAGCAAAAAAACCTCTCTGGAATTGAGTGCGGGTTTAAGATTTACCAAGATGTATATTGATAATTACAATTATGATCCTACATTGGATCCACGTTTCAATGCAAAATTCAATATAATAAAAGGCGCCCGCAAACAACTGATAAGGGAGTTTGCAATCAGAGGAGGTTATGGAATTATGCAAAAACTACCCTCTTTGAATATGCTCTATGCGGGAGATTTTTATAAAGATTATAATGTCTTCCAATATGTAAACTCCGCCACCAATGAAAAATTATCGGTTATTCAGACAAGAATAAATAGTGAATTGCTCGATTACGAGCTAAAACCGGCCAAGACAAAAAATATGGAGCTAGGCTTTGATATGAATATAGGCGGTGTACGTTTAGGTATTACATATTATAATGAAAAGATGACTAATGCCGTATCCCAAAATGCCTTCTATACCTCAGAACCGGTAAAATATTATAACTCTGTAGCTTCCACTACAGCTTCTCCAAAATTCGAAGATGGAAAGGTGTGGATAAAGGATAATAAGGGCAATTATGTGGAAAATGGTTATACGGAGATAACTGAATTCTACTCTAACAGAAGACCAGATACAAGAGGTAAACAAAATAAATGGGGTATAGAGTATGACATTGATTTCGGAAGAATCAAAGCCATCAACACCTCCATAATTGTAAATGGAGCCTATAACAAACAGACAAACTACACAATAGGTGATGCTTATAATTATATAGGAGGACAGGACCCGCTTAATGCTAAAAAGAGATTTCCTTATGTCTCAATCTTCAACGGCGATGCTGATATGAGCAATGGAAACAACAGAGACAGACTTGTTACAAGCATAAATGTGATAACTAACATTCCTAAGTTAAGGATGGTTGTCTCATTTACAACACAGTGTGTATGGATGGACAGACAGTGGTATAAGTTTGATGATAATCAAATCTATGAAATAGACAAAAACGGCAACAGAGTATTCGGTGCATACGATAAGAATAGAAGTGATGCTATAATATATAGAGATCCTTCATATTATATGGATGCTGCCGGAAATGTACATCCATTTTCCGATTACTACACTACTACAGATTCACAGTTGAAAACAACTCTTGGCATGATGAGATTATCCACCAACAAATCATATCTCTTCCTGAAGAATGCGTATAACCCGTATTTCATGGCAAATATCAGGATTACTAAAGAGATAGGAAAGTATGCCTCTATCTCTTTCTATGCCAATAATTTTACAAACTCCAAACCGATAATAAGAAATAGTGCGAGACCGAATGCGATTGGTGATCGCAAAAACAGCGATATTTACTTTGGAGCTGAACTTAGAATAACATTATAATTATTGAATATGATGAAAATTAAAAATATAATTATTTGCATGTCTGTGGTTATTCTGACCTATTCATGCATGAAAGAGATGAGAAAGAGCGATTTTAACGATGATTCAATCAGCGGTGTTATTTCGCTTCAAGTTAAAATGGCTGAGGGACATGATTTCCCTCTGGAAGGAATAACTGTCAAATTCACCGATTCTCAAACCGGCTTGGCCTACTCTGCAACAACTGATAAAAACGGTCTTGCCACTGCAAGAGTTTCATATGGGACATACATTGCATCAGCAGAGTCAAAAACCAAAGGGTCTGGAGGCGTTTATAATATATTGAACGGAACAACAGACAGGATAAGAATTACTCCCTCTGATGGCAGTGCGACAACAACATTACAGTTAAAATTCTCTCAAGCAGGCCAGATTGTGATAAAAGAGATTTACTATGGTGGATGCAAAAACGAGAAAACAGGAAAAGTATACTCTAAAGACCAATATTTTACACTATACAATAATTCTGACGAGATCGCTTATTTGGATTCTCTCTGTGTTGGAGTGGTTTACAACTACAATGCGCCAACAAATGGAAAGTTATCTGATTTCGTAAAACCAGGCACATCCGAACTAAGAGATTCTGTCCCGGTTGCAAACATTGGCTGGATGTTTAAAGGCAAAGGGAAAGATATTCCGTTGCAACCCGGGCATGAAATTGTTGTAGCATTAAATGCGATAAACCATACCAAAGCTGTTGCAAATTCTGTAAATCTTGGAGTACCGGGATATTTTGCACTTTATAATCCGCTCTTTACTAAAACACAATCTGTTCCTGAAGCAGGGGTAATTACTCTTGACGGTTTCTGGAAAGCAGGTAGTTCAACTGCTTATGTGTTTTCTCTCATCAGCCCGGGAGTATTTATTTACAGTCTTGGAGGGAAGAGTATTAATAACTTCATAAAATCCTGTTATTCTGTGAATCCAACTCAACCTTCAAACAGAAATCTTGATGTATTGTTGGTAGACAAAAATTTTGTAATGGACGCAGTTGAATGTTTCAGATCTGCAACAGATTCCAAAAGATTCAGACCGGAAAACGACAATGGTTATGTAATGACACCGGGCTCAGGACAAGGTTACAGTGTTCTGCGCAAAGTTGACCAGGAAGCCACAAAAACAGCTGGAGGAAGAGTGGTATATATGGATACAAATAACTCCACTAATGATTTTGAGGTTATAAACAATGCATTATTAACAGGTAAATAACAGAAACAATGAAACATAGTAAATATATATTGGTAGTTGCGTTAACGATGGGGGCTTTTGCCGGAGTTGTTAATGCTCAGGAGAAGATCTCCCATAAGATTGACTATACTTTTGAACGAATTGAGCAGATAAGCCCATGGCTTACCTCAAATAACGGTGCTGGACTTCTCTTTAATAAAACACCCGATAACTTTTCGAGCGTTTACGGTTATTTCAATAATGAAAATGGCAAATTGAGAAATTACAACGACGCCAAGAGTCTTAATAACTTTGGTCTTGCCACCAAATCTTACTATCATTTAGGAAAATTTCACTTTTACGGTCTCTTCAATTATGATTATACCACTAAAAAGGATCAGACATGGTTGGGTACGGTGTATCAGGGTACTTCATTAGCACCTATTGTAGAGGATGTCCCCGGAAAGGTCATAAAGGAGGATTATATACTCTCGGCAAAGATAGCCTACGATATCAATTCCAAATTTGCGGCAGGTATTGCTTTTGATTATACAGATGCTACGGCAAATAAGAAGAGGGATGGAAGAAATAGCAGCACCTATTCAGATTTTGTTGTTGCTCCCGGCATCTCATACAAAACTCCTCACCTGAATTTGGGTTTGACCTTCAATTACGGATATAATACAGAAAATATTAATTATGAATACATTGGTGATGCCGCAGGAAAATACATCTATTATATGGAGGGCCTTTTCATGTATACCAACAAAAGCATTACTGCTTCTGGCATTACATTGGACAGGAGATATCAGAAAAATAGTTTCGGCGGCTCAATGCAGGCAGAATTTGTATTCGGACCCCTCTCATTTTATAATAATTTCTATGTAAATTATTCAAAAACTAATAATTACGAGGATAAATCGCTTGTAAAACGTTATTCTTATGCAGAGGGTCTTGAATACAAGTATAATGGAGTCTTAAAAGCTACTTGTGACAAACTTGAACAAAACCTTTATTTGGGGTTCAGCAGTACTGAGAACTTACTTTATAATATTTCAAACATATATGAGGAGGTCCCTGGCGAAAACGGTTTGTGGCAATATTATGAATACGGCAACACACTCAGATATCGCGACTTGACAAAAGAATATCATATAGCTCTTAACGGTTTGTGTAAGAGGAATGAATATCTTCCAAATTTTGAGTATACCATCGGTTTCAGATTTAATGATATCGATAAAATTCACAAGGTATATCCTGCAAAATATGAACAAACTCAATTTATAAGAGAATATTATGCCTCTTTGAGCAAGAACTTTGCAACGTGCGATAAAGGTTATCTGTCTATTACACTAAACGGCTCGTTCAGGAATGGAAATGGAACCCCGTTAAATGCTGTAAACCCAATACTTGGTAGTTCACTTAAACTGCAACAAGATTTGCTTGCAACAGATTATGCATTTAACACAGCTAAGCGTTATAATTTAGGCTTTTCACTTAAATACAATTATTATATGAACAGAGAGAAGGGAATGTCATGTTGGATAAAAGGGGATTATAATTATACAAAAGTTTCAGGCTGGTCTGATTATAAAAATGGAGCAACAGAAGCTGCAAATGAACTGCTAAGCAATGCTGTTCTCCTTTCTCAGGGAGATAACAGGAGTTTTATCGGTTTTTCTTTAGGATTCAATTTTTAATTTAATATATAAAGGAGAAAATAATGAAGAATTTTTCTAAAAAATGGCTGCGATATCTGCTCCAGTGGGGCACATTAATGGCCATCGTTGCGTTTGCGCTTAAACTGTTCGGTAACAAAACATTTGACCCAGAATCTTACTGCCCGTTTGGTGGCTTGGAAACATATTGTACTTACCTTGTAAGAGGCTCAATGGCCTGCAGCATGACAGCCACTCAGATAATGATGGGTATTGCGCTTGCAATTGGAGTGATATTATTCAGCCGTCTGTTTTGCTCATATATCTGTCCTGTGGGTACTGTTGTTGAGTATATTGGAAAACTTGGTGGAGTTATGGGATTGAAATCCATGGAGATCAAAAAATGGTCAGCTGCAGATATTGTACTGCGTGCAGTAAAATATCTTTTGCTCTTTACTGTCTTTTATTTCACTCTCTCCAGTTCTGAGTTATTCTGCAAAAATTTTGACCCCTATTATGCAGTTGCAACAGGTTTCAAGGGAGAACTGACACTTTGGATGGCATGCATTTCAATAGCATTGTGTATTATTTGCAGCCTTTTTGTAAAGATGTTCTGGTGCAAATATATTTGTCCGCTGGGAGCAGCAAGTAATATATTTAAGTTCACCTTAACATTTATCGGTATTTTGGCAATTTATGCCATCATTTCATTTGCCGGTCTCCATGTGAGTTATGTGGTCCCGCTTGCAATTACATGCCTAATAGGATATCTTGACGAGGTTATTTTTAAATCACCAAAGGTTTTTCCTTTGCTTCACATACAAAGAAACGACGAACTATGTACGCAATGTGGAATATGTAAGAAAAAATGTCCTTATTCAATTGATATACAGAATGTAAAAAAGGTGAAATGTGTAGATTGCACCCTATGCGGCGAATGTGTTGCTTCATGTACAAAAAATGCTCTATCTATTAACGGGAAACGCGCTCTTAATCAGATACCGGGCATTATCGCAATTGTTCTTTTTGCCATTGCAGTATATCTTGGTACAACAATAGAGTTACCTACGATAGATGAAAAATGGGGAGAAAATATTGAACAGATGAATCTTAAGGAACTGAATGTAGAGGGTCTGCGTTCAGTAAAATGTTTTGGAAGTTCAAAAGCATTCTCGGCACAATTGCAGAAAATAGAGGGTATATACGGCGTTGAAACATTTGTAAAACACCATAAAGCAACCATTTACTATAATCCTGCCGAGATTACACCTGCAAAAATTATGGAGGCCATTTACACTCCAACTCATATTATGATTACAGAGCCATCTGAAAATGATTCTATAATCAAAGTAATTACTATAAGGACAGAGAATATGTACGATAAGTTGGATCCTAATTATTTAAGCCTCCAACTTAAAAATACAGGTAAGAAGATTTATGGTCTTGAAACCGAATATGCCTGTCCGTTAATTGTAAGAATTTATACAGATGTTAATGAGAACCTCGACAAGGAATTTTTTAAGAGTTGCGTTGAAAAAGAGTACGTCGAGATTCCTGTAGAGGGAGCTGAGAACAAAAAAATAGATCTTAACTACAAATTTATCGGTATGGAGCCTCAAACAACCGTAATTTCAAGAAGGCAACTTCTTGAGAGCCAGTTGCCAGATTTCGAAATGGTTTACGAGACTAACGAGATAACATCCCAACCGGATAATAGAGCAATCTATCAAATTATCTATCCGGCTCTGTGTAAAACTAAAGTTAAAAACTCTATTCCACTGTTATCGAGATACTTATCTACAATTAGTGGAATAGTCGGAATTAAAACAGCTCTTACAGAGAACAACGAGTTTGCATTCCAAATTACCTATAATAAATCAGTGATTGATGAATCTACATTATGGAAAGCCGTAAGCGCTGCTAAATGGGTGATTGTACTTGATGATAACTCAAAAAAGGAGATAGACGCAAGAATCAGTTTCAAAAAGGAGGGCAAAACTTTATAACAGTAAATATAATTAATATGAAGATTAAAAGAATAGGTTTGGCAGTGGCTATAATGCTGCTGCCGCTCCTTTCCTTTGCCGATGAGGGGATGTGGATGGTAAATCTTTTCCAAAAATCCATCTATCCTGCAATGGTAAAGAAGGGATTGAAAATGAAAGCAGGAGAGATCTATAATGCCGATAATAACATGGCTCTCTCCAATGCAATCGTCTCACTTGATTTTGGCTGTACGGCAAGCATGATCTCACCAAACGGACTTATGATTACAAATCACCATTGTGCATATGGCGATATTCATGATCTGAGCACAAACGAGCACAACTATCTTGAAGAGGGCTTTTGGGCAATGAAGAATGAGGAGGAGAAACCAATACCCGGTAAAAATGCTCTGTTTTTAAAAAAGGTGGTCGATGTAACGGCCGAGGTTCAGCAGATTGTAGATGATCTTAAAGCAAAAAAATTCAAAGGCATGGTGATGCGCAGAGCATATAAGGAGATTGAACAGAAATACTCCAAAGCAACGCCTTACGAAGTAATGTGCGCCTCTGTTTGGAATGGTATAAACTATTATCTCTTCTATTATGAGGTATACAGAGACGTAAGACTTGTTGGTGCTCCCCCCGTCTCAATAGGAGCATTCGGCGGTGAGACCGACAATTGGGGATGGCCGCAGCACAAGGGCGATTTTGCTCTTTACAGAGTATATTGCGATCCTGATGGCAAACCGGCCAAATATTCTAAGGATAATGTGCCGTATAAGCCATCGAGGTATCTTACAATCAGTACACAAGGGGTCAAAGCCAATGATTATGCAATGATTATGGGATACCCCGGACGCACAAACAGATATGCCTCATCTTTTGAAATTGAGCAGAAACAAAATATCACCAACCCTATTATTGTAGAGGCTCGCAGAAGCAGGCTCGATGTTTGGAAAAAAGCCATGGACTCAGATTCAAAACTTCGTCTCCTCTACTCCGACAAATATTTTGGAATAAGCAACTACTGCGACTATGCAAAATGGGAGAATATTTGTCTCAAACGTTACGATGTAATTAATCTTAGAGCAAAGGAAGAGGCGGAACTTGAGACAATCGAACCAGGGTTGTTGGAAAGAATGAAGAGCATATACAGCGATGATAGAGATCTTGTAAGAGATAAGACCTGGTACAGAGAGACATACCTGATGCCATGCGATTGGATAGGAGCTGTAAGAAGATTCATCCCGGTAATCAGGGAGATGCAGAAATGCAAGTCTGATACATTGTGTATAAATAATAAAAAAGTGAAGAGCCAATATGCCTTTTTTGTAAAAAATTGCAAGGG
This sequence comes from uncultured Muribaculaceae bacterium, assembly GCA_964571395.1. Taxonomy (GTDB): domain Bacteria; phylum Bacteroidota; class Bacteroidia; order Bacteroidales; family UBA932; genus Egerieousia. Next base: position 11,567 of record CAZNBA010000011.1, on the reverse strand, counting down.
ATTTGATATGGCAACCGATATTGAACTATTCAAAACAGAACTCGCTCTCTTTATAAAGCATCTACCTGCCGAATATTGCTCGGATACTCTAAATACATGGATTAAACGTTATAACGGCGATGCTTCAAAAATTGTGGATTATATCTATTCAAATTCACTATTCTCCTCAGTAGAAGGATTGAAAAAGAGATTGGAAAGCGGTACACTTACACTTGAACAGCTACAAAATGACCCTGCAGTTCTCTATTCAAATGCTTGCCAAATTAGCGGATTTAATAAAAAGGAGTACAAGATTAATTGTAAACATAAAGGTGATACACCAGATAATTTGGAAAGTACTTACACTAAAGCATTTTATAAATTAAAGGATAAAAAGGGCATTCCTCAATATCCAAATGCCAATTCTACAATGCGCATCACTTACGGCACTGTAGGCGGTATAAATCCGCGAGATGCAGTTGAATACGGTTACAGAACGACAATAAACGGATATAGAGAAAAAGAGAATAATAATGATTATGATTTCAGAGTTAATGATAAGATGAAGGGTCTACTTGCCGGCAAGGATTGGGGAAGATGGGGAGAAAAGGGAGAACTGTATGTAGATTTCCTTACCAATAACGATATTACAGGCGGTAACTCCGGAAGCCCTGTTATGAATGCAAAAGGAGAACTTATAGGACTTGCATTTGACGGAAACAGAGAATCGATGAGCGGTGATGTCTATTTCCACCCCGAATATTTTAAAACAGTTTGCGTAGATATCAGATTCGTTATGTGGATTATAGATAAATACGCCGGAGCGAATTATCTTTTCAATGAAATGACTTTAAAATAAAATATCTTTATGATTAAAAAAATTTTAGCAATTGCAAGTGGAGCTTCACTTCTCTCTATAATGCTTCTAGGACAGGAGAAAATAGTTTCAGAAATGCCTGCAGATAAACAGTTTCTTACAGGCAAGTTGCAAAACGGATTAACCTACTACATACGAAAAACAACCAATCAACCAAATACGGCAGATTTTTATATAGTTCATAATGTTGGGTCACTCCAGGAGGAGCCTAATCAGAGGGGTTTGGCTCATTTTCTGGAACATATGGCATTTAACGGTACCAAAAATTTTCCCGGTAAGAATCTCTTGAATTCACTTACAAAAAACGGAGTTAAGTTTGGCACAAACGTAAATGCATATACCTCACAAGACAGAACTGTATATCATATTGCTGCAGTTCCGATGAAAAGAAGTTCCCTGACTGATAGCGTAATCTTAATGATTCACGACTGGTCATCATTTATCTCATGCGAGCCTGACGAGGTAAACGCAGAGAGAGGAGTGATTCTTGAAGAGTGGCGTAGGGGAGATGATGCTCGTTCTCGTATGATGAGCGCACTTGTTGAGATGGAACAACACGGTTCCCGCTTTGCTGAGCGCAGAGTCATCGGTCTGCCTGAGATAATAAGTTCATTTACTCCAAAAACTTTGGTAGATTATTATCATAAATGGTACAGGCCAGATTTGCAGGCAGTAGTTATTGTAGGTGATATTAATCCACAAGAGATGCTGTCGAGAGTGGAAAAGATCTTCTCAGATATTCCTCAGGTTAAAAACGGAGCAAAAAGGATAGAGTACCCCATGCCTGAGAATGGCGATATTTATGTTGGAAAATATTCTGACCCTGAGCTTAAAGCCTCAGCAACAAGAATTATTGCCCGCTATCCTGCCCCAAGACAAGAAGCACTGGGGAGTATTGATGGAATCAAGCAAAAGATTGCCGGTAGTCTGATAGCAGATATGATGATGGTAAGAGGTAATGAAAAGTCAGAAAAAAATATGTCGGAATACAAAAAATTGATTCCAACAGTAGGTGATACCTATTATGCCTGGACAAATTTCAGACTTGTAGCCACTCCTAAAAAGGATAACTTGGAAAAAGCCTATATAAGTATTTTAAAGGATTACGAGCAGATGAGAAGATATGGCTTTTCAAATCAAGAGATTGAGGATGCCAAATTATCCGCTAAAGCAAAATATGCAAAAGAGGCAAAAAAACTTGCAAAACCCACAAATGAGGATTACGTCAATGTTGCCGTAACTGCCTTTACACGCAACGAGCCGCTATACGATATTCAAGGTTACTACAAAATGGTAGCAAAAGCCATAAATGAGATTACACCAACATATATTAAGGATTTTATCGATAAAAATCTCAACTACAATAATATGATAATTGCCTTCTCTGGCAGTGGAGTTGCTCCTTTTACCTACCCAGATGACAAACGAATCCTTTTCCTTGCAGATTCGCTTCAAAAAGCTCCATCAGAGCCATATAATTATATCTCAAAAGTTCAATTGAATTTTAATAAAAACCTTACACCGGTAACACTTAATGACCCGGTCAGCGTGCAATTTAACGGCATATCGGATTTTATTGCAGATATTCAGCAGGTTGAACTTAATAACGGAGCTAAGGTAGTAGTAGTAAATAATAAGGGAGAAAACCAGTTTATAAGAATGAGGGCTGTAAGAAGGGGTGGCTTCTCCTCTGTAACCGATGAAATGGTAGCAGGTGTCAGGATACTTAAAGGCAATGCCAATAATTTTTCTGCCGGAGGCATGGACAAAAATAACTTCATAAGATATCAGAATAACAATGGGATAGGTGTAATGTACGATATTGACCATACCCACGATATATGGCGAGGCTCCTTTACAAAAGAGAATATGGAACAGTTCTTTAAAGTATTATATGTAGACGTAACCTCTTCTGCCATAGACAAAAAAGGATTACTGCAATATAAGGAGGCATATATAAAGAGGCTCAAAGAGGGAACAGATGAAGAACGGAAATTTAAAGATTCATGCAATATATTGGAATACAAGCCAAATATCCTACTAAATCGTCCAATTATGGCCGATACCTCCTTTATAACAGTTCCAAAGTTACAAGAGATGTTTAAGGAGCATTTCGGAGATGTTTCTGGTTTCACTTTTATCTTTGAAGGAAGTGGTTTAAAGTACTCCGACATTAAATCATATATAGAAAAATATATTGCAAATCTGCCCGGAACCGCAACTGCTGCACAGGAGAAAAAATTATACGATAGACAATTCTATATTAGGAAAGGTAATTCAGACTTACGCTATATTGCCAAAGATGTAGCGGGAGACAGAACGCTTGTCAATATAGATCTGTTCGCCACGATGAAATACGATATGATGAACTCTATTGCCTCCAAGTTTCTAGCAAGTATTCTGCGGGACAGATATATCAAAACCATAAGAGAGGAAAAAGGCGGCAGTTATCATGTTGGAGTGAGATCTGATTTCAATCAAAAGCCATATAACTACTTGGTTTGCAATGTAGAGTTTGAGACAAATCCAAAAATGGTTGATGAATTGATTGACTGCGTTTGGGATGAGTTCAAAGATATTGCTAAAAACGGCCCAACCGATAAAGAGATAGAAAATATTAAAAAATTCTACTACAAAATTTCTGAGCAACAGAACAAAGAGTACCGCCAGGCCGTGAATATAATCATAGCGCAAATGGATGGTGATACATATATTAATAATCTTGATAAACGGGCAATAGACAGCGTAAATGCAAAAGCAGTACAAAAGATCGCCAAGGAACTTCTTAATCAGAAGAGCATCAAGACAATGATATTTGAGCCGGAACAAAAAAAATAGTTTGAATACTTTCTATAAGTAATTTTGGTTTTTTATACATGTGCACCCCTGCCGGAGAATAATTATGAACGGCAGGGGTGCATTTTACATAAAATTTCCGACAAATTGCAGAATTCCCTTTTTCATATAAGGTCTCATACAAACCAAATCAGTAATTGAGCCAAGCCTTAAATGCTGCCAATTTCTCCCTGCTGACTATTACCGAAATTTTTGGAACAGGAAAAAGATGCACACACAATTTATGATTAAAATAAGGCTCTATATTTTTAATTGAATCTATACTTACAATAAATTGTCTATTAGCTCTGAAAAATTTATTAGGGTCTAATTGTTCAATCAATTTATCGAGAGTAAAATCTACAGAGAATTCTCCTGAATTATGCATTACGGCAGTGGAAATGCGATTCTCAGAATAAAAATAGGCTATCTCATCAACTTGAAGAGTTATGTAATTATCCGGTCCAGCTATTAGAAATCTTGTACGATATCTTTTAGAAAGAGGTGAGGAAATAGTCTCCAAAATATTATTAAGATACTCCTGTTGAATAATATCACGACGTATAAAAGAGGATTCATATTTTTCAATGGCCTCTTTAAGACGCTCTTCATGTACAGGTTTTAGAATATAATCCACACTGTTAACACGAAATGCCTGCAAGGCAAATTCATCATATGCGGTTGTAAAGATGATAGTTGAAGTAGGACGTGCTCGAGAGATAAAATCAAAAGAATTACCGTCAGAAAGCTGTATGTCCAAAAATATAAGGTCAGGATGAATATTTTGGGAGAACCACAGCACCGATTCTTCTATACTGCCTGCAAGAATGGAAACGCTCCATGACGGTCTTATTTTTTCAATCATAGATTTCAACAATCTGGCTGCCGGCTTTTCATCCTCAATGATTATGGCGGTAATTTTACTCATATAAAACAGGTACTTTTACAGTAAACAAATCTCCTTCCCTTACAATTGTGATCTCCTTTCTCGACATCAGCCTGCTGCGGTTTGATAAATTTTCCAATCCCTTGCCGGAGCCTTTTTCTACAACTTTTTTGGGATTTATGGTGTTGCTCACAACCAATAAATTATCACAAACAGCAATTGTGATTCTCATTGGTGAAGTTTCAGAAATGATATTATGTTTGATAACATTCTCTATTAGCAGTTGAAGTGTTAAAGGGGGAATTTTGGAATCATAGTAAATTTCAGGAATATCATATTCTACCGTTATAAAATTTCCTATTCTTACGCGATGTAAAAAAAGATAAGCATTTAAAAATTTTAATTCATCGCTTATAGAAATCAACATTTTATCTTGGCACTGAAGCACATAACGATAAGCATCCGATAAATTACGCGTAAATAATACCGCATTTGAGGGATCATATTCTATCTCCGCAATGAGAGTATTTAAATTATTAAATAAAAAATGAGGATTCAATTGTCCCTGTAATGCAACATATTGAGCCTTATTATTCTCTTCACGTAATTTAGAAGCCTCCTGCTGAATCAGCATATTCTGACGCACAGATTGATTTACTACCAAAAGGCCTACAATGATAAGATCCAGCAGCCATAAAATTATTAATATTCCGCCTCCTCTATTAAATATAAACGGATTGTCAACCCCAACAAGCATCTTGGCAAGCACAAGCAAACCATAATTTACAAATAGCAATACCACCGCCACACATGAATAAAGAAGCACCATTTTCCATCTTTGCATTATGTAACGACCTATCCAAAGGCTTAGCCTGATAATCAGAAAACCAAGAACATTAAAAGCGATTATAAAAAAAAGATAACCCCAAACAAACTCATACAATAAGTCAGCCTCGGTAGGTAAATTAGTCGCATTAGCAAGCAACACATACGCAATTAACCCCAAAGTAGAAAATAAAAAAAAGTAATATAATCTATTTAATCTCTTTCTCTGCATAAAATGAATGACTTAAACATTACAAATATACAATTAATTTTATACTATGATTAACGATGGCTCTCGGTAATCAGCATATAATAATGGCTATAATTTATTTTAGACAATAAGCATTAGCAGCTTTGAGTAATTCTGAGTAGTTAATATGCATCGCAAGTTTAGCCTGAACAAAGTTAATTTTTGCTGTAAGTTTATAAAAACGGGCATCCAATAACTCAACAATAGAAGAGTTACCCTCGATGTATCTCTCTACAGCCTTACTCTCATTTTCCTCCGCCTTTTCAAGAGAACTTTCTGTCAATTTCACTCTTTCGGTAGATTGCATCAGATTAATTTTTGCGCTTTGTACCTGCAATTCAACCTCATCAATTATTCTATTCAGATTATCCTGTGCTATACCAACCTTATATTTATTTGCACGTTTATCGCTCCTTCTTCTGCCCCAATCAAATATTGGGACAGAAAGTTTTGCATAAAACGCGTAATTGGGATCAATATCTCTCCTGAAATTGAACCCGGGCGAAGAATAACTTCCTTCAGCTCCAAAATACAACTGTGGTTTATATTTTGAATCGTTAATTATAAGAGAACTCTCTTGAATAAAGATATTATCGTTAGCCATACGTAACTCTGCACGGTCATTATAGATTACAGATGAGATATAACAACTATCTGTATATGAGAGCAACGTAGAATCAATATCGATTTTCATATTGAGTTCATTTCCCAAAAGAGAGTTAAAAGTCATGCAATTAGTCTGGAATGTATTCAACGAACGTAGCAGTTGATAATGTGCATCATTAAGTTTCACCTCAACCATCAGTAAATCCTGAACATCAGAAACCCCAACATCCACACGTTCCTTAACTCTTGTCATTAAATTCTGAGTTGATTTATAAAAGGAGGAATACAATGATGTCAATTCATTACTTGCAACCGTGTTCCAATATTGCAAATCTGTCTGAAAGCATACATCTGAACGAACCATCCGGTAACTATTTGTTGCAAAAGATTGATTATGTTGGGCAAGTCTTATTGACTCAACTACTCTTCCCCCTGTATATAGAGGTTGGAGTACCGCGACAGAGAGACCGTAATTCATCTCCTGGCCTCGAAAAGTTATTGGAGAGGTAGCAGATGGCATATGCACTGTTAGTTCAGTGGGATTGCCGGTATACCGGAAAATTCCGTTACCATCTAATCTTGGTCTGGCATCATATTTAGCAGATTTAACCATTTCCTTACCGACAGAGATATTTTTTTCTGCTGCCTTTAAATCGGTGTTGTATGAGAGTGCCATTGAACGATACTTTTCCAATAATGGATTAGATTGTGCAAAAACAGAGCAGCATGAAACGGACAAGACAATTATTAAATTTAATATTCTCATTGTTAGCGTGTTTTTAACATATAAATTAATAAATCATTCATTTATCTATCTTCTTTAGCGAACTTTAACTTTATAAAAAATAGAATACAATGCCGGTGTTACAAAAAGAGTCAATCCGGTTGCAAAGGTGAGTCCGAATATGATTGTTGCAGCCATTCCTCTAAAAGCAATATCCCACAACAGAGGCACCATACCAAATATTGTAGTGGTTGCTGCCATAAGTACCGGCCGTGTACGAGATACTGTAGCTTCAATAATGGAGAGATACAGATCAACTCCACTGCGATATTGAATGTTAATCTCGTCAATAAGTACAATAACATTTTTGATTATCATGCCCAACAATCCCAGCCATCCTGCTATCGGGAAAAATCCAAACTCAAAACCGGTAATAATAAGTCCCACGGCAACACCAATTAAAGAGAGAGGCAATACACATAGGATAATTATTGGCTCTCTAAAGTTGCCAAACAACGCCACTAATATTATAATTAACAGTAAAAATGCTAAAGGAAAAAATTTGGCCAAAGCTACAAGCCCCTCCTTTTGATCCTTATATTGGGAGTCCCAGAAAAATGAATATCCCTTTGGCAATTTAATATTTTCTATCTCTTTGCGTATCTCGCCATGTACTTCGGACATTGTTGCCCCATCCTTTACACCGCACATTGCTGCCATTGAAAGTTGCCTGTTGTAGGTTCTGATCTGTGGATACTCCCAAGAAGTTATAATACTGCTTGTCGCCTGAACAAGGGGAGCTGATTTTGACCCGTTCCAAATAGAAAAATTGCCAAGTGCTTCAGGAGTAGTAACTCCCGTTTCACCAGATTTTAACAACACAGGTACCTTATCTTCATTGTCGCGGTATATGCCTATCGGAGTCCCATCACAAATAGATTTTATAGACTCCATCATCTGCGCCTTAGTTACGCCCAGCAATCCGGCCTTTACCGGATCATATACCGGTCTGGTTACCATTGTCATGTTGCCCCATTCATTTCTTGCATCAGCAACTTTTGGATTCTTACGCATAATTTCTATTGCAACTCCAGCAAGAGAATCTAATACGGCAGGATCTGGACCTAAAAAGCGAGCCTCAATAAGTGCCTCTGTAAGAGGACTTAGTTCAAATTTATTAACCTTAATCAATGGCTCAGGGAATTTCACTCTGATTGAATCCTGAAGAATAGAATTAAGTTTACGAGATTCTTTTGAGGATTTACATTTTACAAGGATTTGCGCATAATTAGATTGAGGCCCAAAAGCGACATTTGAAAGATAGTACCGTGGTGGAGTACGGCCAATATAACTCGAAACATTTTCTGTCTCCTCGAATTGCTCAATGTAGTTGCTGATTTTATCAGCTACGGCATCTGTCTGCTCAATTTTAACCCCCTCAGGAAGCCACATATCTACTGTAAAATATTGTTTATCAAGCGATGGAACAAATACTTTTGGAATAAACCTAAAACTCCACGCCGAGATAATCATCAATACTATGATGATTGACAGAGTAAGATATCTATGTTTTATCACAAATCTTAAAGAAGTACGGAATCTGTCGAAAATCTTCCCGCCAAACAGTTCCCCTTTTAACTCTTCGGGGCGAGGTCTACGTACAAATTCCTGTATAAAATAGGTAGTTTGAGTTAGAGCAAAAATCCAACTAAACATTAGAGAGACACCAATTACAATTACCAAAGATGATAACAATTCACCTGTGATATGCGGAGAATAATAAATTGGCATAAAGGTAAGAATTGCTATTACTGTAGCTGCCAGCAAGGGTAGGGAGGTAGAGGAACAAGCCCTTAAGATGGCAACACGCTTTCGCATTCCACGCTGCATATTTACAAGCGCGGAATCGGAAACAACAATTGCATTGTCAACCAACATTCCCATTGCAATAATAATTGCCGCGAGCGACATACGTTGAAGCGCAATACCATTGGCAAACATCACAATCAGAGTGGCAAAAATAGAAAATATTAGACCGCTTCCTATCAATAAGCCATTTTTGAAACCTATAAAGAAAAAAAGAATTATAACAACTGTTATTACAGAAACTATCAAATTCATGATAAATCCATCATTTGCAACAGCAGATTCATCTCCCTGATCATAAATAGAGGTTAAATTATAGCCTTCTGGCATAGTTTTATTAAATTCCTCCACATGTTGTTTAACAATTGCAGCCATATCCACCACATTACCTGTAGGTATGGTTGATACTGCAACTCCTATTGCAGGTTCTCCGCATATTCTCATGATATTACTCTTAGGATACTTGTAACTCTCACTTATTTCGGCAATATCACTCAACTTGAAATGCTCTCCTGTTCGAGAAACAATTGTCATATTACCTATATCATCCAACGAGTAAAAGTTTCCGGTAGATTCTATTCTGATTCGTGTTTTGTCTGTCTCTATTGCACCAGCATCAACCATTCTATTCTGGGCAATAAAAGCTTGTTTGATATCAGACATTGTAAGCCCGCTGTTGGCCATTACCGAAGGACTCATTGTCACCTCTATAGTTGGAGTTTGCACACCGTAAATTTCAACTTTTGCTACATCTTTTATGGATAACAGATCATTCTTGATTACTTTTGCCATATCATTCATCTCTCTGAAAGTGTGCCCATTACCTGTAAGACCATAAAAAACTCCAAACACATCACCGAAATCATCATTTACAATGGAGGGACCAGCTCCTTCAGGTAATTTTCCCTGAGCGTCATTAACCTTACGCCTTAATTTATCCCACAATTGTTGCATTTGATCCGCCCTTATCTCCTTCTTAACAAAAACAGTAATTTTAGACAAGCCGTCACGGTTCTCCGTCTTAAGATAATATAATTCTCCTAATGACTGTATTGCCTCTTCAAGGACATCAGTAACCTGTGTACGAACCTCTGCAGCCGAAGCACCGGGATAGGGGGTCATAACCAATGCCTGCTTAATAGTAAACGGAGCATCTTCTAATTTTCCCATTTTCATATAGGAGAAAATACCTCCAAAACAAATTAACGCAAGCAATAAAATTGTGACAGCTTTATTTTTTAAAAAATATGTAATAAATTTCATCTCTTAATCTCAATTAATGGGTTTATTCACTATTACCTTCATACCTTCGGAAAGAAAACGTAATCCGCTTATCGCAACCTCCTCCCCCTCATTAAGATTACCTGTAATAGCAATATTACCATCGGACATAATCTTGCCAACCTTAACTTTTCGTTTTGAAACTACACCTGTGACAGGATCAACACACCAAAGGTAATCTCCATCTGTAGGACGATGCGATAAAGCTATTTGCGGTACTGTCACAACGGGACTAACTGTCTTTTCGCCAAAAAAGATCTCTCCTGACATCCCGGGTAGCAAAGAGGAGTCAGGATTAGACAAAAGTGCAGTCAGTAAATAGGATAAATTATTCCTGGTTGTGCTTTTGGAAATATCCACAACTTTTGCTGAATAAACCTTACCGGCAAGGGCATCAAACCGTACATTAACCCATTTAATAGAACCGGCTTTCATTGCTATATCGCCACTTACATATACTTCAAGACGTATTTGATCTATCTCCACAATTGAGACAATTGGTTGTGCCGCCTTTACATCCTGATGCTGTTCAACATAGGTTTGACCTATATAGCCATTAAACGGGGCAATAAGTTTTGTATCCTTGAGATTATTATCTGCGCTCTCGTAGGCCGTTTTTGCTGCTACATAATCAGCATAAACTTTGTCATAAGTGCTTGCAGAAATGTTATTTTTCTCATAGAGCACCTTTATCCTATTGTATTCTGCCTTTGCCTGATATAATTGTCCTGCAGCACGTTCCTTTACAATAGAATAATCACGTGGATCTATTTCAGCTATCAAAGTACCCTTTTTAAAATAGGTACCAGGGTAGGTGTCAAAATGCTTAACCTGACCACCGACTCGGAATGATAGTTCCGCAGTATGATTTGGCTTGGAAATAAAGGAGAAACTTTTACCCTCCTCCTCCGCTAATGAGGTAGCTGTTGCAGTTTTTACCACAAATTTTTTCTCCTGCGAATTTTGCGAATTTCCACATGAGGCTATGATTACAGCTGCCAGGATACTCAAAAAGAAATACTTCATTCTATTAAATAATATCATATTTGGTTTATTATTATGTATCATTTTATCTCTCTATTTGGTTTAATAATTGGTTTATTATTTGATTTCTGATAAAATTTTGTGCTAAAATAGCCTCCTGAAGAGAGATTGTTCTATATATATTACCGAACTGCAGAAAACAAATTATTAAACGGTATAATCTGCAACTGAAAATTTTAGTATAAATTGTCAAGGGTATTTATTAATAGATAGAAAAAATAAATCATATCCATTAACATGCTTAAACATGATTGACAAATTAAAAAAATCAATAACTTTGAGATAAAATAGATATACGCTCTATATAAGCCCGTACATGACACGTAAGGTGAAACAAAACCTATAATTATAAAATAATATGAAAAAAATTTATTATTTATTTATTGCCTTTACT
>CAZNBA010000010.1:13843-41666 GCA_964571395.1 uncultured Muribaculaceae bacterium | reverse complement strand
TCCAGCCAAGAATTCAGTGGTTACCCAATGCTTCCTGCTGCCGGCTATCGCAACAACAATGACAATGCCGACATGGGCAGCAACCTTCGCGCCTACGGGTTCTCTGTTCGCTGTGTCATGGAGTAGAGTTTTTAGCATCGTGCGCTACTTATTCACAGATTCAGATTGAAACCAAGAGAGGCCGACTAATTTGTTAGTCGGCCTCTGGTTGTTTTTTTTAATTTATAATAGAGGACAGAGTATTTAGTAATGCTTATTTTATTACTTTTGGAGTTGATTTATTATGAATTTATAAATTGACTCAAAGAGATATTAAATAATCATGAAAATTATGTGAGAGTTGAGCAATGGCGAAACGGCTATCGAGGGCTCTTACAAAAAGTACGATAAATTTTATGCTCAGAATTTTATGAGCAAAATTTTGAATCAATCGTAAAATCATGTTGGTTTGGTAAATTAGGCAAAAACTTTTAAGAGTAGAATTTAAGAGTAAATATTTTATAGTACATGAAACCGAGATTCTCTTATGGGGCGTATATGCTTCTGATTTTAGCACTGTTAATCGCTCCCTTTTTTTTAAGTTGTTCCAAAAGTTCATCCATTGATGAGCCGAATACAGAGCCGGATAAGACTTTGAGCACTCGTCTTACCTCCCTGTTATTTGAACCCTCTTCCAATCCCTCATTGCCATATACGTGCAGGGGGATAATTAACGGACATACAATTTATGTCACTCTCCCTGAAAAGGTAAAACTATCTGAACTTGTGCCTACGATAGCAGTGGGAGTGGGAAAATCATCTGTGGCAGTGGCGGAAGCAGCAAGCAATGCATTGGGTGTCGAGGTACTTGTTAATAATAAAAAAATTGAATCAGGCGTTACCAAATGTGATTTTTCTGGTACTGCGACAATCCTTGTACAAACCACTCAGGGTACTTTAAAGAATGGTTATTATGTGTGTGCCAAGAATGGAAGACCGGAAATTGACAATCTTGTTTATGCCTTTATGACCAAGTACAAAATACCGGGGATATCGTTTTCCTCCTCAAAGCACGAACATTCCGCCTATGCTGCAGGATATGGTTTTGCCGATACCTCTTCTAAGGAGCGTGTGACAACCAAGCATCTGTTCCGGCTTGCAAGTATGACCAAATGCCAAACTGCTTTGTGTATAATGAAATTATGCGAACAGGGAAAACTTTCGCTTGATGACTTTGTTTTTGGTAAGGGAGGTTTGCTGGAGAAGGAGTTTGGAGATGCTATGCCCGGACCGGCCAAAACCGTAACAGTGAGAAACTTCCTACAGCATAACAGTGGTTGGATAAGTAGTCCGGTTGATCCGGTCTTTACAAACTCCTCTACTTATTCCGGAAAAACTTTAGAGGAGAGGATAGCTTATGTTGTCAGTAACGTTGCCCAGACCTATGCTCCGGGGGAGAAATATTCCTATTACAATTTAGGTTTTGGCATTCTTGGAAAAATAATTGAAAAAATTTCCGGTAAAGAGTATGGCGAATTTTTAAAGGATGAAATCTACGCACCTGCCGGAATTACAGATATGCATATCGGTGGGGGTAGGGCAGAGCGAAGAAGCAATGAGGTTGTTTATTACTCGCAAGATGGAGCTGAGGGTTATAACAATGATATGCAGCTTATAAAGGCTCTGGGAGGTCTTATAGCCTCTACTGATGAATTGGTAAAGTTACTCTCTTATATAGATTATGGTACAGAGGTGCCGGATTTTCTAAGTAAATCAACACTCGACAAGATGTATACTCCTTCTGGTTCTTATGCGCATTATGCGCTTGGTTGGCGTGTAAATCATTCGGTATTTACCGATTGGGTTGCGTATCATACAGGTAATCTTGCCGGAACTGCTACCGTATGGGTTCGAGGAGCCTCTACAACATGCGGTGCTCTTTTATGCAATTCAAGGAGTTATCAAGAAACTTTTGATACTGAGCTTCTGGAACTTGCAAATTCTATTTTAAGTAGTGTCAACAGCAGTTATTAATTTATTCTTTATTAGTGCTGTGTCAAATAGGTAATTATCAAATTGTAAGATTACATTTTAGTAATCTTTAGGCTGTTTTTCTAAAAAAATAAAAAATTAATAGAGGGTAAAAAAGATCTTTTTTACCCTCAGCCTTTTTGTTTACGTAATAAGGTGTATCATTGCAGAGGTTTTATTTTGGAGATAATATGGAGTAGAAATGAGGTGTAATTGAAAAGGAGAGGAGAGATGTTAAGTAAGGTTTATTGTGCGGCATGTAATGGGATTGAAGCCTATACCGTTACTGTGGAGACAGATGTCTCTGACGGGATTTGTTTTTTTCTTGTAGGACTCCCCGACAGTGCTGTAAAAGAGAGCCAGCAGCGTATTGGAAGTGCTTTAGCAAAGTTCGGATATCGTATTCCGGGGAAAAGGATTGTTGTTAATATGGCTCCTGCCGGAATCAGGAAGGAGGGTTCCTCCTTTGACATGCCTATCGGATTGGGTATTATCTGCGCCTCAGGACAGATAAACGGTAAAACTATAGCTCAGGAGACTCTTAATGAGTTTATTGTAATGGGTGAATTGGCCCTTGATGGCTCGTTAAGGCCTATGAAGGGAGCATTGCCAATAGCAATGCATGCTCGTGACAGTGGCTTTCGTGGGTGTATATTCCCCTCCTCTTCGGCGGCGGAAGCAGCAGAGGTTGAGGGGATAACAGTATTTGGAGCCGATAATGTTGGGGAGGTTATAAAGATTCTGCTCTCTCCGGAGGAGGCTGGCGATAAGGTTGTTACCATTGGAAACGATTTGCCTGATGGGGAGGTGATTTATGATTATGATTTTGCAGATATTATCGGTCAGGCTGAGGCAAAGCGCGGTCTTGAGATTGCCGCCGCCGGAGCGCATAATGTTATTATGGTAGGAAGCCCAGGTTGCGGTAAGACCTTTCTCGCAAAGGCAGTGCCATCTATTCTGCCACCCATGGAGATTAATGAGGCACTTGAAACAGGGAAAATCTATTCGATATTAGGGTTGCTTGATGCTTCTAAAGGAATTAGCCGCAAACGCCCATTCAGATCACCACATCATTCCTCCACAGTTGCCTCTCTTGTAGGAGGAGGAATTAATGGTATGCCGGGTGAGGTATCGTTGGCTCATAACGGGGTCCTTTTTGCCGATGAATTTCCTGAGTTCGGACGTTGCGCGTTGGAGATACTCAGACAGCCTCTTGAGGATGGCTTTGTAAGTATTTCAAGAGTGAAGGCGAAGTATGTTTATCCGGCCTCGTTTATGCTTGTTGCGGCAATGAATCCATGCCCATGCGGCCACCTTCTTGATGAGCCTTCAAAATGTCCCTGTTCTTCCTCTGCAGTGGCAAAATATATGGGTAAAATTTCAGGACCTCTCATGGATAGAATAGATATTCAACTTGTTCTGCATAAAGTTTCCGAGGAGGCTTTGGTATCGGCTCAGAGGGAGGAACCGAGCAGTTGTATTGCGGAAAGAGTGGCGTCTGCTCGTAAAATTCAACTCGAACGCTTTAAAAATGAGCTGTTTTATACCAATTCACGTATTCCTCCCTCAAAGTTGAACAGTTATTGCAAACTCGGCGGCGGCGAAAAGCGTTACATTGTACAAATGATCTCAGGTTTGAAGATATCTGCGCGCGGTTATGGTAGAATTCTTAAAATTTCTCGCACTATTGCAGACCTCGATGGCAAGGAATTTATATCTTTGAAACATATTTCAGAGGCTCTACAATTTAGAAAACTCGACATGACTATGGAAAATTATCTCTGATTTTATGAACATGAATAATGTAAAATTTATTTAATATAATGGAACATATTATTTTAATTAAGAATTTGTCTGAAATTAATAAGGCTGCCAAGGAGTTTGTTGATTATATCTCTGATTCCGACATTCAAAGCAATATTTTTGCTTTCGAGGCGCCCATGGGGGCGGGAAAGACAACTTTTATTAAGGCTGTTTGTTTTGTACTTGGTGCAGGAGATGTTGTGAACAGCCCAACTTTTACGATTATCAATGAATACAGGGCCGCAAAGGGATTCCCGATTTTTCATTTTGATTTTTATAGAATTAACAAAATCAGCGAGGCGTATGATATTGGTATTGAGGAATATTTTGCCTCAGAGGGTCTGTGCCTAATGGAATGGCCGGAGAAGATTAGGGAGATTCTGCCTGAGGAGACGGTATATGTGAAGATTATTGTGAACGAGGATGAGTCGCGTTCCGTAATTATAGGTGAGTTACCACAATAGTTACAAGTTCGTCTTAATGATAATTTGAACCTGTTTAAAGGCTGTTCGGGAAAAATTGCCAATTGTTCGTGTTTTTTTGCTATTTGTTTCATGCTCAATATATACGAATTTTGCACTCAAATAATATTACAACAAGATTGAGCATGATTGATATAACAACTTATCGTGCAAGCTATCATAAAAATTTAATTATTAAATGTATGAAACCAAACATGAAATTTTTTAATAGTATGAAACATATTTTTAAAACATTATCTGCGTTATTGTGTACACTTCTTGTATTTGCTTCGTGCAATGCGGGGAATGGGAATAACAACAGGGAACAAAAAGAAAACAAAAAAAGCGAACAGACAATGGTAACAGAATTGACAAAAAAAGATTTTCTTGAGAAAATCACAAATTATGAAGCTAACCCTGATAAATGGGTTTATAATGGTAAAAAACCGGCAATAGTTGATTTCTTTGCAACTTGGTGCGGACCATGCAAAGGTTTGGCACCTGTACTGGCCGAGGTAGCTGAAGAGTATAAAGGACAAATTGATGTATATAAGGTTGATATTGATAAAGAGAGTGAACTTGCCTCTGCTTTTGGCATCCGCAGCGTTCCTACCCTAATCTTCATCCCTATGGAGGGTCAGCCTCAAATGTCTCTTGGTGCACTTCCTAAAAGTGAATTGAAAAAGGCAGTGGAGGAGATTTTACTTAAAAAGAGCAACAAGTAATAGAACTGTCAGTAAGCAGTTTCTAAAGTCCGTTTTGTAAAAACCCCTGCTGCAAAGTTATTTGTGGCAGGGGCAAATTTTTGTTTTGTGGTAAATATCTTTTTTGCCGGCTTTTATGGAACACCAAAAGCGGTGCGGCTACTCCGCATCCTTCATTAGAATCCATGGCAGAATGTGTGTCACAGCTCTATTTGTAAAGCATATATGGAGCTCTTTGTTTTTTGAACTTTTCTACGTCAGATTTCCATGTGGCCTTTATTTCAGCAGCACTTTTCCCCTCTTCAATCATTTTTCTTACATATCCCTGTCCTATTTCCAATTCAAAGAAGGAGCGGAAGAAGTGGTCTCCGATATTCAAGTTGTTATAGGCATCTATTATATAGCTGAGATCAATCCCATTCTTGTTAATTGTCTCAATTGATGGATTTTTTCTTAAATCAACTCCGTTGCATTTTTTATTCAACAAAGGAGGCGTTTTGGCTCCTGATGTGCTGATCGGTGTAAAATGATAGCCATACCCTTTCATGTTGGGGTGTCCGTACATTTGAAAAGGTTTTTCTGTTCCTCTTCCAAGGCTTACGGGTGTTGCTTCAAAGTAACATATAGAGGGGTAAAGATAGACCGAACGCATATCAGGGAGATTAGGTGATGGCTTAATGGGTAATCTGTATAATTTGTCATGAGTGTAATTTTTACACTTGATGACTGTCAGATTACACTGAATACCTTTTTCCAACCATTTTTCACCATTAATCATTTGAGCCAATTCTCCGAGAGTCATTCCATGCGCAATTGTAATAGGTAGGTAGCCTACTCCCGATTTGTATTTCATATCAAGAATAGGCCCGTCTGTAAGGAATCCGATAGGATTGGGTCGGTCGAGGAGGATAAACTCTTTTCCAGCCTCCGCGCAAGCCTGCATCATTTTGGCCATAGTTACATAGTAAGTGTAGAAGCGCACTCCAACATCTTGAAGATCGAACACCATAACGTCAAAGTTATTTGTCAGATCTGCATTACTATGCTTTACTCCATACAGTGAAACAATAGGAATACCTGTTTTTTCGTCTATAGAACTAGAAACATGTTCTCCTGCATCTGCATTGCCTCTGAACCCATGTTCTGGAGACATAATACAGGTAATATTTACTCCCAGTGAGCGCAATGTATCTACGAGGTGAGTTTTTTCCCTTATCATGCCACTCTGGTTTGATAGAACAGCCACCTTTTTACCCTTTAGCAAAGGTAAGTATTCATTAATGCTTTGGGCTCCCGTAATGATCTCTTTGGCATAATGAATATTGTTTTCTCCTGGGAAAGATTCAATTTTATTGCTTTGAGCCATAAGAACAGAGATGGAGCCTGCAAATGTAAGAAAAACAATTGTTAAAACTAAGCTGTTATATTTCATTTTTGTATGGATAATATATGAAACAATATTGTTATGTTTTGTTGTTAATCATTGTGCATCTGGTTAATATCAGGGCTATCCTGATAGTCTCCTATTAAATATTTGCAGAAGTGATCAGCCATCTTCCAGAAGAAGTACTCGTCCATATCTGAATAGCTATGACGTTGCCCTGGGAGAATTAGCATATCAAATCTTTTGTTGGCATGTACCAAGGCGTTGATTACGCGTATTGTGTTGCCTGGATGCACATTGTTGTCAATATCACCTGTCACGAGCATGAGATGTCCTTGAAGGTTTGAGGCCAATGATTGGTTTGTTGTTATGTTGTATTTAAATGTGGTGTCGCCCTTTTCGTTTACCTCCTCTAAAAGGCCATGATGTTGCTCGCTCCACCAATTGTTGTATATATTGTTGTCGTGGTTACCCGAACATGAAACAGCTGCTTTAAAGAAATGAGGATAATACAGGATTGCTGCTGTTGACATAAATCCTCCTCCTGAGTGTCCGTGAATTCCGACTTTATTGCCGTCTATGAATTTATATTTTGCGGCAAGTTGCTGAATTGTAACTTTTTTATCTTCCAATCCGTAATCTCTGAGGTTGCCGTATCCGAAATTATGATACCATTTTGATCTGTCAGGGTGTCCTCCTCTGTTTCCTACTGTTACTACAATGAATCCGAGTTGTGCAAGTCTGTCCACTCTGTTCATACTCTTGCTCCAGGAACTGTTCACTGCCTCTGTTTGTGGGCCAGGATAGACATATTCTATAATCGGATATACCTTTGTAGAATCAAAATCGAAAGGTTTGTACATTACTCCGTATAGGTCTGTAATGCCGTCACCGGCCTTTACCGTAAAGGTTTCCGGGAATTTGTATCCCATTGCAAAGAGGCTGCTTAAATCCGCTGTCTCCATCTCTTTGATCCTTCTTCCAGTGTTTTCGTAAAGTTCGGATTTTGGGGCGGCATCTACTCTTGAGTAGTTTGTAATAAAATATTTGGCATCTTCACTCATCTCAACTTTATTGTCGAAGTTCTTAGGTGTAAGGCGTTTTATGTTTCCACCATCTAAAGTGGCACTGTAAAGATGCGAATAGTATGGGTTTTCTCCCTCTTCTTTTCCGTTTGCCATAAAGTAAACGGTTCTTTTTGCCTCATCCACTCCTGTTATTGAGGCAACGTGGAAAGGTCCTGAGGTAATACGGTTTTTAAGTTTCCCCGTATTATCGTATAGGTAAAGATGTGCCCATCCATCTCTTTCTGACCATTGTATAATCTCTTTTCCATTATTTATCAGTTTAAGTTCTCTGCTTTCCACATAGGTGTTGAGCCTTTCCGGGATAATAACCTTGCAGGTATCGCTCCCTATCTCTACTGTGCAGACATCAAGTCTTTTGAGGTCTCTGCTTTGTCTTGTAAAATAGAATTTACCATTATCTCCAAGCCATTTTGTTGAGTAATAGTCTGTATATACATCTTTGATTGTGGAGGGAGCTGTCTCAATTGAGAGGGATTGATCCTTAAATGCTTTTGTCTTTATGATTGTGGATTTTTTGGTTGCGAAATCAAAAACATAGAGATAGGTTTTTCCTCCCGGTTCGCCCGGCATAAGATATTTGTAGGTTTCGAGTTTAGGTCTTGGTTGTGCAAGTACGTTTATTACCCATAAATCCTTTATATTGCTTCTGTTGCTCCTTGTTATTGCAAAGTGTTTGGAATCTGGAGACCATGCAGCTCCACAGTAACTTCTCTCTGTAGTATCTATATTGCCCTCTTTGTCATAGGAGGTTCTTCCGTAAGAGAAGTCCTTTATGCCGTCTGTAGTGATTTTGTGTTCAACGATTGTTGAGTCTTTCTCCTCTTCAACAGCCTTTTTCAGGTTCTCCATATCCATATACCAGATATTGTTGTTTTTGGTATAGATAGCGTATTTTTCATCGGGAGAGACATTGGCCCAACGTGGATACTCTTTCTTTGGCTCCTTGTCGGTTACATCTGTAAGTTTACCTGAGTTGATATCGTATTCAAAATGAAAAACTTTTTTCTCTCCGGATTTGGTTTTTTTCTCCTCTTTTCCCTTTTTATCGTTCTTTTTCTTTTTTGAGTCGTCTGGTAAAGTACTCTTGATATCAAAGGTAAATACCTTGTCCTCTTTTAGTTCGAGGTTAGTGATTGGCAGGTGAAGTGCATCAAACGGGTCCTTTATGATCTCTGTAATTTGTGCTGCAAGTTCAGCCATATTCCAAATCTCTCTTTTACTTCCTGTTACAGGATCCACTATATAGTATTTTTCTCCATTGGTGGTTTTATAGGTGTACCAGAATTTGTCGGAATTCTTGAACCAGTTTGGTCTTATTGATGTGGAGAAGACACGGCTGTTGATTTTTTTTGATGAAAACCTTTCGGCCAAGTCGTAGTTTGCCTTTGTTACAGGCTGTTGACTATATGCTTTTGTGCTGTATAACAGCGGTGTGGCTGCTAATGCCGCACTAAGCAGTAATTTGTAGAGATTGTTTTTACAATTAAAAAATTTTATGTTCGGTTTCATTTATTGTTTATTTTAAGTTTAATATTTCCTTTCCCATTCACCAACTTCCATATCGGTTATTTTTTTTCCCTCTATCTTAAATCTGAGTGCTGTCCTTACGTTATGAAAGCCTTGAATACCTGCCGCCCCCGGGTTCAGTGATAGCAGATTTAATTTTTTATCATAGATGATTTTTAATATATGAGAGTGACCGCATACAAATATATCGGGTTTTTCTGCCATGATATATTGCATTGCCTGTCCTGTGTATCTTCCCGGATAGCCTCCGATATGCATCATAACGATCTTTGCTTCTTCAATCATAAAAGTCTGTACCTCAGGTACTGAAAGCCTTATCATATAGTCATCGCAATTACCGTATACTCCTGTTATGGACTTGAATTTGGAAATTGTGTCGAGAGTTTCCAAATTTCCGAAATCGCCGGCATGCCATATTGTATCAACCGGCTCAAGAAAACTCTTCAGTTTATCATCAAAGAAACAGTGTGTATCAGATATGAGGCCTATTTTTGTCATTGTCGAGGTTCTAAATTTACAATTTGATTATTATCTTCTTTTTGTAGAGGATCATGGCCATGCCTGTAAAGATTGCGACATATACCAGAGCAAAAATTAGAGAGGAAACCTCGTTGTTTGTTCCGACAATTGATACGCAGATATTTTTGTAAAACCAGCTGTTTACGTTTACCGTCTGCTCAGTAAAGTAGCCTTGATCGTTCATTGCAATCGTTGTCCATTTTATGACGCGTCCGAATATCTTTGCAAAGAGTCCTGCCATTACGAATGCGAATAACGGATTCATGCCAAGGGCTTTGAATGGAATGAAAGCCTTTTCTTTTCCTTTGATATCTATGAAGTAGATAAAAAATGCGAGCATTATTGTGGCCCATCCTCCTGCATACAGTACATAGGAGCCGGTCCATAATGGTTTGCTTACCGGATACCATATTCCCCATACGATTCCTCCAGCAAGGCAGATGAGGCCTGTTGTGTATAATTTGGCAACTACATCTATCTTGTGTTCTGTGGTTCTGATCATGTTGCCCAGCAGAAAGCCAAGCAGTACAGTGCATGCTCCTGAGAGCGAGCCTAATAATCCCTCCGGGTCAAATGGAATTCCGTATCCGTGATATACGTGAGTTTCGCCGATAAGTGAAATATCAACAGCTCCTGAACCCTGTCCTGCAAGAGAAAAGGCTCCGGCTGCTCCATTTACCATTTCAGCGTTATGGTTACCAATAAGGAAGAGAATCAGCCAGTGAAGTCCCATGAGAATCAGCATGGCAGGAATGATTTTCTTTGGTCTTTTGAGCCATAGAGCAATCAGGCCTCCTAATATGTAGCACATTGCTATTCTTTGCAGCACTCCGAATATTCTGATATGTTGCAGGTAATCTATGTAGTTTTGCCCACAAGTGAGTTGCGGATCGGGAGAGGTAGGGTAGAACGGAAATGCATTTAATCCTAAACCTACAATGAAGATTAAAAAGCCTCTTTTAAGTAGTTTTTTGACGCTTGTCACACTCAGGCTCTCGTTGTATTTTGCGAAGGAGAAGGCCATGGCGGCTCCGACAACAAAGAGAAAAAAGGGAAAGACCATATCGGTAGGAGTGCATCCCACCCATGGTTTATGCTCGAGTGGCGGAAATATGTGGCCCCAAGAGCCTGGATTGTTCACCAGAATCATGCCGGCTACGGTCATTCCTCTGAGAACATCAAGAGCCACATAACGATTGGGTTTAACTTGTAACATATTTTATCTATTTACGAGAATAATCAATTATAATTTACAAATTTAATCTTTTTTGTTGATATATTTGCAGCTATAATAGTTAATAAATAGGATATGGAGCTGTTTTATTCTACATATATTTGTGGAGGCCTTTGCATTTTGGATGGTCAGGAGGCTATTCATTGTTCAAAAGTTTTGAGACACAAGGTGGGAGATGTAATTAATATTGTTGACGGGTTGGGAAAATTACTATCGTGCAGGGTGATTAAGATTCTTAAGGACATTGTGGAGTGTGAAGTTTTGTCTACCAATAACAATTTTGGGTCTCATCCCTACAAGTTGGTTATGGCAGTGGCTCCTACTAAAAATATTGACAGATACGAATGGTTTATTGAAAAGGGTACGGAGTTGGGAATGGATTACGTAGTTCCTGTGATAGGAGATTGCTCGGAGAGAAGGATTATTAATATCGACCGAGAAGAAAAAATAATTGTTTCTGCTGCAAAACAATCACAAAAAGCGATGTTTCCTAGTTTGTACAATGCTGTAAATGTGCGGGAGTTTATTATGAATTGGGCCGAAATTCTTGAAGTGGGTGAGGTACGAGGAATGCAGTATATGCGTTCTGGACAGGATATGGAAGTGACACAAAATGAGCAAAAAGCGCGGGAGGTGCGTCTAACTTGTAATGTGCTTAAAATGATAGCTTTCTGTGGAGATGCAGAGAAGAGATCTATTAATGATGTGGTGAGGGAGTATATTTTGAGATGCAATACTCTATGTGTTGAGCCATTTATTATTATGATGATAGGCCCTGAGGGGGATTTTTCGCCAAGTGAGATAGAAATAGCTATCACCAATGGATTTATTCCCGTACATCTTGGTGAATCGAGGCTGAGAACAGAAACGGCAGCTGTAGCCGCCGTTTCGAATCTTTATTTTGCTATGATATAGCTGTTTGTCAGTTATTCTCTAATAATCTCAACCTCGTTTTTGAGTCCTATTTTAATGATTTGCGATGCTTGGTGTGTTGAACTGTCGAATTGCGGATCAACGACAAAATCCACAGCATGTAGGATCTCATCTGAAATATCATCGTATGATTTTGGTGATGGTTCTCCAGAGATATTTGCCGAGGTAGATACTATTGGCTTGTGGAACCTCGATATAAGTTTATTGCAAAATTCGTTGTCGGGAATTCTTATTCCTACACTTCCATCTTCTGCTATTACATTTTTTGCGAGGCCCATCGCTCCGGGATAGATAATGGTCATAGGTTTGTCATTAACCTCTACCAGAGAGATAGCTATATCCGGAATTTGTTTAACATATCTGCACACCATATCGAAATTGGCGGCGAGAAGAATAAGGCTTTTACTGTCGGAGCGCTGTTTAATTTTATAAACTTTTTCAACTGCTTTTTCATTTGTGGCATCGCAGCCTATGCCCCAGATAGTATCGGTCGGGTATAAAATTACTCCGCCTTCCTTCATAATTTTGATTGCTGAATCAATTTGCGAATTCATGACGATTCGTTTTAAAAATTTTAATATATTAATTGTTTATAATAGATTTGAATATAAATCATTTACATGTTTAGACATTTCCGAGTCTCTGAAATTTCTTGCGTGTCGGTAGCCTCTCCTTATGATTTCTTTTGCAAATGAGGAGGAGTTGTATATCTCCTTTACATTGTCGGCTATCTCTTCGGCATTATATGGGTCTACAAGTATGGCTCCGTCTCCTCCTGCTTCAGGCATTGAAGAAAGATTGGAGGTTATTACCGGGACACCTGCCGTTATACCCTCAAGAACAGGTAGCCCGAATCCCTCAAAGATTGAGACGTAGATTAAGGCTATTGCTTGTTTGTAGATTGCAGGAAAATCGCTGAAAGAGGCATTATGTATATATTTTATTCGGTTGCTTACTCCAAGTGACTTGGCTGTTGCAATAACCTTCTGAAGGTATGGTGTTGCTCTTCCCAATGCCACAAGAAAGATCTCTTCCGGAAGATCCGGAAGGGTCTTGACAATCGTCTCCAAATTTTTTCGCTCCTCCATTGTTCCTACGCTCAGTATAAATTTATCTGGGAGAGAGTATTTAAGTTTTGCCTGAGACATTTGCTCCTCTGTGGGTGAGTTGTAGAAAATTTTATCGCAACTTTGGTAAATAATTTCAATTTTATCGGCCTTTGCACCAAAGAAATTCATTATATCATCGGCGGTCTGTTTGCTAATCGCAATTATTTTGTCGGAATCTCGACATGCCTCAGCAAACTTTTTTTCATAGATTTTTCTGTCAAGGGATTTATAAAGTTGAGGGTAGCGCATAAAGATGGCATCATGCATGGTAACTACTTTTTTTGCATCGAAATGTGATGCCGGCAACTCTCCGCTCAGTCCGTGAAAGAGTTCAATCTCGTTTTTTAGAATATCCTTGGCAATACCGAAACTTCTCCAGAGAGAATGTGGAAGAATGCAATCGAGTCCTTTCGGCAGGATAACCTCTATATTCTCCTTTTTGACAAAATCGAATATTTTATTGTTTTTGTCGTATTCAGGCGTAAAAAGGCAATACATGTTTTCTGGGTAGTAGGAACTCATTGAGTTAATGAAGGCCCTGCTGTAATTGCCGAGTCCTGAGAAATTTAGAAACGCTCTTTTTGCGTCAAAACCAATAGTTGCCATCTTCTGAATTGTTAAATTACTATTTCTGCAATAATCGGGTAGTGGTCTGAAAGTTTTTCTTTACCAATTATATGTTTAGTGCTGTCGAATTTCTCAGGGAATAATATGTAGTCGATTCTCAGCAGAGGCCAAAGAATAGTAAAAGTACTGCCGAATCCTTTTCCTGACTCTTTAAATGAATCCTTTCTTCCGGAGGAGAGTTTGTGATAGGTGTATGACATTGGCGTGTCGTTAAAGTCTCCGCAAATGATTGTCGGATAGTTGCTTTTGCGTATGGTGTTCAAAATCATATTTACCTGGTCGGAGCGTTTGATGAAAGTCCCGAGCATTTTTTCATGAACCTCAATGAAATCGTTGCTGATTTCTCGTCTGTTTCTGTTGGCTTTGTCGCTCAGCCTCTGTACAATGGAGGCAAATGAGATATTGTATGATTCAAGATGGTTGTTGTAAATTCGTACTTTTCTGCCGTAATGGTCTATGTCTATGTAAATTGAGAGATTTGTACTCTTTGGAAAGGTAAGTTTGCCGGAGGAGATAATCGGAAATTTACTGAAAATAATGTTTCCGAAACGTTTCCCGTTTTTAACCTTGAAAAAGTGGTAGAATTTATATTTATAATCCTGCAAAAGTGAATCAGCCTGTGGAATGCTGTCTACATAGAACTCTTGACAGCACACAATATCGGCATTATTGCCATGGATGCATTCAAGTATTGCAGCTCTGCACTCCGCTCTGTTCAGTTTCTTCTTAGAGGAGGAAAACATACCGACATTATAGCTCTCTATCTTTAATTTTATTCCCTCTTTATTAGTATTATTGTTACTCCCGAATTTAAAAAACAGCTCTGTAAAGAGGAGTGATGGCAGAATTACAATTATAGGAATCCATACTGACCTGCTTCTGTTTATTATTGCCATTATCATCAGGCAGATATTTATGAACAGGATGGGAATAAAGTACAGACCGAAAAACAAAGGCACTCCAAATTTTGAAGGATCCACATAGATTGATATGTATGAGAGTACCATTGCGGACCCGGCCACAATGAGTATTATCCTAAATACCAGCCCGAAGAGGAAAGGTGACTTTTTTCTGGAGTGAGCAGCCATGTTAGTATAGTCTGTGATTCTTTTTCCAATATATTATCAGGAAGTATCCGAAAATCATACCGCCGAGGTGGGCAAAATGTGCTATATTGCTACCCGGTGAGGAGATGCCGAGAATAAGCTCTAGTGCGCCAAAAATCAACACAAAATATTTTGCTTTGAGTGCCACTGGTGGTATTATCAGTTGCAGAACGTTGTTAGGGAAGAGCATCCCATATGCCAGAAGCAATCCGTAAATGGCTCCTGATGCTCCAACTGTGGGTGTTCTGAAAATATCAACTATTTGAGATTGAGCTATTACTTCTCCTGCTCTGTATGCCGATTCGAGGCTACTTACCTCCACATACATTACAAGGGAATGTATTACGGCCGCTCCTATACCTGTGACAAGGTAGTAAAATAGGAATTTCTTGCCACCCCATACGTTTTCCAGTACGCTTCCAAAGAACCATAAAGTGTACATGTTAAAGAAGATATGTACAAATCCACCATGCATGAACATGTGGGTTATTATCTGATATGGCTTAAATAGCGGAGATTGAAAATAAAAAAGTGCGAATTTCTCATACATGAAATTGCCTGTCAGCATTGTTATAACAAACATGATGACATTTAGTATGATGAGGTTTTTTACAACCGGAGGTATTCTGTTAAACATAAGCTATATTCTCTTTATCTTGTTTTAAATTTTTCTGATATTTCATTGAGAGTGATTATCATCATGCATTTCTTTCCATTGGGAGAGATGTCGGGGTACTTGCATGCGAATAAAGAATCAATAAATTCTTGCGCTTCATGTAGATTCATTTCTCCTTTATACAAACTTTCAGATTTTACCATATCGGCTGCTATTTTTTCCTTCACTCTCTTTTTCATCTCCTCTGCGCTCTCTGAATTGTTTTTCCCCTCATTTTCCAACTCTTTGAGGTCATGTAGGAGATTTTCTATACATTCTGATGGTGCAATCTGTTCATGTGCAAAAACAGCCGGCATGCCATATACGACAATGCAGTTTTCTCCAAAAGGTCTTAGATCGAACCCTAACCGCTTTAATTGCTCCTGGTATTCCATCAGAAGCAGATAATTTTCTGCCTGAACATCGATTGTCTCGGGGAACAGGCTCTCCTGTATCTGTGGGTTTTCGTCGCTGATTGAATTGAGGTATCTTTCGTAAAGGATTCTCTCCTTAGCTCTTCTTACATCAATCAGCAAAATCCCGGATTTAACTGTGGTAATAATGTATTTGCCCCTTATCTGCAATACGGTGCTGTTTGTAAAGTTGTCATTTAAATCGAGGGTATCGTCAATTGGCTCTTCATGCTGTCCGTATGGATTCTTCGTTTCAAAATTTGCGCCTGCATTTGCAAATTCGCTGTCGTTTTTATGAAAATTTTCATTTTCAAATGGATTGAAAAGCGGATTGTAGTCTATTTTAGGCGGTTTCATATATTTCTCCCTGTTTGAGTAGAAATCGGATTTTACCGCCGGAATTTCCGGACTTCCCTCGGTGTCGAAGTCTATTACGGGAATAAAGGCACCCATTCCTATTGACTCTCTTACAGCAGCAAGAAGTATCTCAAATATTACCGATTCATTCTCAAATTTAATCTCCGTTTTTGCAGGATGAATATTTACATCCATCTCTGTAGGGTCAATCTTAAGATAGATATAATATGATGGCGTAGCGCCTTCCGGTATAAGCTTTTCGTATGCCTTCATTATGGCACGATGTAGCAGAAAGCTTTTAAAGTATCTGCCATTCACGAACATATATTGATTCGGCTGGTTTTTTTTTGCAAGTTGAGGATTGCCCACGTATCCGCTTATTCCTGCAACGTGGGTGGTAACATTAATGTTAATCAAATCTTTGGCGGAGTTGATACCGTCTATCTGTGTTATGCGCTGCTTTATGTTTTCTGTAACGGGCAGGTGCATAAGTGTTCTCGAATTATGAATCAGTTTAAATTCAATATCGGTATTGGTAAGAGCTATTTTTGTGAACTCCGACATTATTTGTCGGAATTCTGAATTATCCGATTTTAAGAATTTTCGGCGTGCCGGTATATTGTAGAAAATATTTCTGACAGCAATATTTGTCCCCTGTGCCGTTCCTGTCTCGCAGCATGTGATTATTTTGCTCTCCGCAAGATGAATCTCTGTTCCAGTCTCTTCTCCCTCTTTTCTGCTTTTCATGGTTACCTCTCCGCAGGCTGCAATTGAAGCAAGAGCCTCTCCTCTGAAACCATAGGTTGAGATATGGTATAAATCTTCTGCGTTTGAGATTTTGGAGGTGGCGTGCCGCTCAAAACAAAGCATGGCCTCCTCTTTGGTCATTCCGCATCCGTTATCAATTACCTGTATGAGTGTACGACCGGAGTCATTGATAATTACCTGGATAGAGTCCGCTCCTGCATCTACAGCATTTTCAACGAGTTCCTTTACGACAGAAGCCGGCCGCTGAATAACTTCACCAGCGGCAATCAAATTAGAAATCTGATCAGGTAATACTTTAAGCATTTCTAAAAGAGCAACCCGTAGTATTTAATAAAATAAAGGAGGGCAACGATGATGATTGCCAATGTGAGAAGATTTAGAACTTTTTTGGCGGGATTAATCGCCTTTCCTCTCTTTGACTCATATCTCATCTTTTGGAACGATCCTCTGATGTTAGCTCCTGGCACGTATTCTCCTTTTGACTTCATCTCAGCCTCTTCTATTTTTTTGTCAAGCCTTTCCTTCCGCTCATTATAAAAGAGCGGCTGGTAGTTGAAGACCCTGTGTCCCGGTTGTTTGAAAAATATTAGTCCCATAATTAATGCAAAGATAAAATTTTTATGATTAATCAAAACATAAATCCTATTTCATTATCGAAACAAATTTACTATTTTTGTCCTAAACTCAAATTTAACTATTAACCATCCTTTAAAGATGAAAGAAATTGATTTCAGAGTGGGGAACGGATACGATGTACATTTGCTGGCAGATGGGCTGCCATTTTATCTTGGAGGTGTAAAGATAGAACATACTAAGGGTTGTATTGCTCATTCCGATGGAGACGTCCTAATTCATTCTCTGTGTGATGCTCTTCTTGGAGCGTTGGCGCTTGGTGATATTGGAAAGCATTTTCCTGACAGTTCAATGGAGTTTAAGAATATCGACAGTAAAATTCTTCTGGCCCGTACCTATTCACTTATAAAGGAGCGTGATTATTTGCTTGTAAACGCAGACTGCACTCTTCTTTTACAGAGACCTAAAGTGGCGCCATATATTGAGTCTATGCGTCATGCTCTTGCTGATGTAATGGGGGTCTCTTGTGATTCTGTTTCTGTTAAGGCTACAACAACCGAGGGGGCTGGATTTGTGGGCAGAGAGGAGGGAGTAGCAGCTTATTCTACAGTTTTGCTGAAAAAAAACGCGTAGTTAAGGGTTTTTTAAAAAAAATTTCTATCTTTGCAGCCCTAAAGTTAAAGTGCTCCGTAATTTTACGCCTGCAAAGCTTTGGATAGAATATTTTGAGATATGGTGTAATGGTAGCACAAGAGATTCTGGCTCTCTTGGTCCGGGTTCGAGTCCTGGTATCTCAACTACATGATGGCGCGGTAGCTCAGCTGGTTAGAGCGCATGATTCATAATCATGAGGTCTCCGGTTCAATCCCGGATCGCGCTACTTTAAAAATCAAGCACTTACGTTTTGTAGGTGCTTTTTTTATTTGGTTAGGGAACTCAAAAGGAATTAATAGATTGCTGATGGAACTTGCGGGGAACTTGTAAACAAGCTCCTCCCCTTAAAAATCTTCCTGACAGAGACAGGTCTAACCTTAAAATTTTTTTTTCAGAAAATAAATAAGAGGGCAACTTTTTAGTCACCCTCTATTAAATATATCCCTTTTCTTAATTTGTGCTTCCTCTTTTTACTGGTACTCCAATTATCAATTACCTATTATTGCATTACCGTGTAGAATAGCTTGATTGTAGGAGGATTTGCCGATGCAGGCCCGTTTAGTTTTCCTCCGCTATAATTGAAATCATCAATTGAATAGGTGGTAGAACCATAAGAATTTGTTGAGGAGACTATAGGCATCAGCCAAAAATTATAGGTACTATCAAGTGCTGATTTCTCCTTTTTAATCATATTCTGTATTGCTGCCGTGATATCTCCAGAGTAGTTAAAAAACGATCTGTTTAAGACCCCTTTACTATTCCCGTTTGAATTGATATCTTTCAATGTATAATAATATGTTATGTTGTAATCTGTATCCTTTTTCCTGTAGCTTGGGAACAGGTATGACGGATAATGTGTAAGATTATCGAGATTCGCAGGAGCCTCAAACGGGAAGGTTATTGTAGCTTTTGAAACAAGTACTTTTGTTCTGTCATAACCCTTTGTTTTAATCCATGCGTCTATCTGATCCTTTAGTGCGTCCATTTTGATATATGGTTTGATTCCGGCGAGTCCTTCTACCGGAAGCACTGTTTGTACTACAGCAGTCTCCTGATTCTTTGAACTGTATGAAGAGAGATTCAGACAAAAATTATACCCGATAGACATGACAACTGTCGTATCTTTTCTTGCCATTCCGCTTTTCCAGGTTGGCTGGAAATTATACTTAAGATACATATATGCACTTCCGTATGAGAATTGGTTTAATCTGCCGCCACTCAATCCGGCAGGAGGAACATTTGATTTGATATATATACCACCAAATCTCTTGCTGAATAAATTCAGGGAATCGAGCTCGGTATCGGTAGCGGTAAGCAATTCTTTTCCAAGCGCATTGTCGAGATATACCTTTAAAGTATCTCCTCCATAATAGGTTATGGCCTTTTTATTTAACGGAGTTGGATAGTACCCCGACGAATTTATACTGTTATTGTATACATTTATTGTATCAAGAGGTTGTTTCAATCTGTATACCGATATGTCTTGCGTTATGCCGTCCTGATTATCGGTCATTGATAAAAGTGCGGATTTTACAAGTTGTATATATGTGGAGATGATAACAGGATCCTGACCATATCGCATACCAGCCGTGTAGGGAACAATATTGGCAGCCACGCTAAATTGAGCAAGACCGAATTCCGGAGTATTTATTGCTCCGACCAGCATATAGGAAGTGGAGACACCCTGTAGGCTGTCAGCCATTTTTGACTCAACCGGTATGTTGAAAGTGGCGGTCTCCATTTTCAGTTTCTGGTCATCGGGGATATTGCCCGATCCCAAGGATTTGTCTACGGTTATGCAAGATATTACAGAAACAGCAGCAAGTACAAATACGGCCGGCAAACGAAATGCTTTGCTATAGTGAATCATTCTCTAAAAATTTGTTGTAAAATTGGTTATACTTGTCTAAGTATTCAGTATTTGTCTGGCTTATTTCTTGATATGGGAGTACCGGAAGCCCGGATTCCTTTATGTATCCGGTAAGTTCTCTGCATAGCTCCTTACTTCCGTAAATAATGCCGTCTGAATACTGTATGGCAAGTTTAGCAAGATTTATGCCATTGGCTTGATTTAGTATTTCAATATCTTTGGCTTTGATTCCTGTCGTTGTTATTTTGGATTTCATTGTAGGAGAAAAATTCTCTTGTGAAATCTCATCGTATAGCGACAGGACTATTTTGCTCTCAGTGAAGATAGGATCTTCTTTATATACTTTTTTAAGATAGATTGGAATCAAATTTGAAATCCAACCCTGGCAATGAATGATATCGGGTTTCCATCTCAGTTTTTTAACTGTCTCTA
This sequence comes from uncultured Muribaculaceae bacterium, assembly GCA_964571395.1. Taxonomy (GTDB): domain Bacteria; phylum Bacteroidota; class Bacteroidia; order Bacteroidales; family UBA932; genus Egerieousia. The sequence goes on along the minus strand of CAZNBA010000010.1, from coordinate 21,439 downwards.
AAACACCTCTTGCAAAGAAAATGGCACGTTCATCGTTGTCTTCAAAGAAAAGACCAGACTCGGGATCATGGTAGACGGCTTTTCTGTGGAAATAGTCATCATTATCAATAAAATATACCTGCATTCTTGCAGCAGATATTGAGGCTACTTTTATAATGAGAGGTCTGTCGACATCGTTGACAACGATATTCATACCGGAAAGACGGATAACTTCGTGCAATTGGTTCCTGCGTTCATTTATAGTGCCGTATCGCGGTATAAATGAACGAATCTCTTTTCCTGATTCCTGAATGCCCTGCGGCAGGTATCTTCCGATAATTGCTGCCGGCGATTCTTGAGAATATGGGAAAATCTCAGAATTTACAAACAAAACTCTCTTAATCTCTTCCATAATTATTTTTTCACTCCACAAAGGTAATAAAAATAATTCAAAGAATTTAATTTACGATTTTTGTATATCTTTGAAGTTTGAATATTATGAAAGGAAAAGATAAAAATATTATTGCCAGAAGACTGATACATTCGTATTTGTCCTCTATCATCAGTATAAGCCTTGTCTTGTTGCTGGTTGGTGTGTTTGGCATTCTTGCCGTTAATGCAAGAGCTGTGTCAAAGTACTTTAAGGAGAATATCAAGATAACCACAGTATTAAAGGATAATGTGAGTGACAATGAGGGTAAGCGGTTTTGCGGAGAAATCAGCCGTCTTCCATTTGTGCATGCTGCCGAGTTTATTTCAAAAGAAAAGGGTACTGAGGAGATGAAAAATCTTCTTGGAGATGATTTTCTTGAGGTATTTGATTCCAATCCTATTCCTGTCTCTGTTGATATTCGTCTGAACGAGAATTATTTTGCACCAGACAGCCTCAAAAAGGTGAAAGAGATTCTTATGGAGACCTCTAAAGTGGAGGATGTTGTTTATGAAGACTCCCTTATTAAACTTGTAAATGGTAATATGGAGAGAATAGGAATGGTTCTGGTAATCTTTATTGTCTTGCTGATGTTTATTTCATTTGTACTTATCAATAATACGGTGCGTCTGAATGTCTATACCAAAAGGTTCTCCATTTATACCATGCGGCTTGTAGGTGCGACCAAGGCTTTTATAAGGGCTCCGTTTGTGATAAAGGCTGTTTTCCAGGGGCTTATTGCCGGACTTTTAGCAGCAACAGCCCTGCTTTTGATACTTTTTGTGGTAAAAAATGAATTTGTTCAAATGTTCTCAATGATGGATATAAGGTTGCTTGTTGCAGTGATGTGCGGAGTGATAATGCTTGGAATTTTTATCTGTGTAATTTGCACCTATTTTGTTGTTAACAAGATGATTTCATTGAATAACAGTGATCTTTACTATTAGGATTGGAAAGATATTTTATATAATATGGCGACAAATAAAAATAATGAGATGACGCAGGCAGCCGAAGAGCGCTTTGCAATACCGAAAAGGAATTTTATTTACATTTTGGCCGGACTTGGCATAATGGTGATAGGATATATCCTTATGGCCGGCGGTGGTTCGGACAATATGAATGTGTTTAACCCTGCAATATTCAGTTTTAGGAGAATAGTTCTTGCTCCGGTTGTAATTGTGGCAGGCATTGCTGTTGAGATTATAGCTATTATGAAAGTGTGCAAATGTAAAGAAGTTAAATAGTTATGACGGAAATAGAGGCAATAATAATGGGGCTGGTGCAGGGACTCACCGAGTTTCTTCCTGTAAGCAGCAGCGGTCACCTTACAATCTTCTCCAATCTCTTTGGCGTTCAAAAAGAGAATCTCAGTTTTGAGGTAATTGTTCACGCTGCAACAGTGTTGAGCACGATAGTTGTCTTTAGAAAGGAGATATGGAAACTGATAGAGGGGTTGTTCAACCTTAAAATGAATCCCGAAAAGGATTATATCTTTAAAATTTGCGTTTCAATGGTACCTGTCCTTATTGTAGGACTGTTATTCAAGGATTTTGTGAAGGATATGTTCGGCAGCGGGCTTCTTATTGTTGGTCTTATGCTTATTCTTACCGCTATTCTCCTCTCTTTGAGTGAAATATTGGCAAAGAGACAGATAAAAAAATCGGTTGGCTCCTGTACTGGAGACTCGGCTGGCAGAAGCGTTTCCTACAAAGATGCCTTTATTATAGGTCTGGCGCAGGCGGTTGCAGTTATGCCCGGCCTTTCGCGCTCCGGTTCTACAATTTCAACCGGATTGATGCTTGGAGTAAAGAGATCAGAGGTAGCTCAGTTTTCGTTCCTCATGGTGTTGATTCCTGTTTTGGGAGAGGCTTTTCTCGAATTGACAGGGGGTGAGTTTTCAATTGCTGAATCGGGCATAAGTGCCACATCGTTGTTGCTCGGTTTCATTTCTGCTTTTATTGCCGGACTATTTGCCTGCAAACTCATGATAAATCTGGTGAAAAATCTTAAATTGTGGGGCTTTGCAATTTATTGTTTTATTGCCGGAGCTGCATGCGTAATCTCCAATATTTGTTGTTAATTTTTTTAAAGTTTTTTACAATAGTACCACGACATGGCACAGATCAAGAAAGGAACATATTATTTTATCTCCGATATTCATCTCGGCCTAAATTATAAGGGGCCTGAGGAGCGGGAGAAGAGATTTTCCACCTTTCTTTATGCGATACCGCAGGAGGCCGAAGCAGTCTATTTATTGGGGGATATTTTTGATTTCTGGTACGAGTATAAAAATGTAATTCCGAGAGGATATACAAGAACTTTGGGGGCGATTGCTGCACTCGTAGATAGAGGTGTTAAGGTCTATTTTTTTAATGGGAACCATGATATATGGACCTATTCGTATTTACAGAAAGAACTTGGTGTCGAGGTACTTAAACAGCCATATATATTTAAGGTGGGAGATAAGAAATTATGTATTGGGCATGGGGATGGACTTGGCGAGGGGGACCTTGGATACAAGTTTATGAATTCGATTTTTAAAAACAGGATTCTTCAATTTCTATTTAGCAGCATACATCCTCGATGGGCCTTTATGCTGGCCCACAAGTGGAGTAAACACAATAGACTTGTGAAGAATTTGCCTTACGATTTTAAGAACGGAGAAGAGAGAATTGTAAAGTTTTCCGAGAAATTGCAAAAAAATCAGCCTGCTGGAGATAAGATAGATTACTTTATTTACGGGCATTTCCATTATAAAACTCTGTACAAATTGGAGAACGGAGGGCAGATGTTTCTTCTCGGGGATTGGATAAATACGAGTAACTACCTTGTGTTTAATGGTATGGAGATGTTCTCATGCGAATACTGATTTTGATGATACGAGAAGCTAAATATATATTATTCATATTTATCATATGTGCCTTTACTGATGCCCGTGCGCAAAATGCCGACTCTTTACTTAAAGAATTTGACACCAACGGTAGCAGTTCCGGGAAGATAGCCGTTGCGAACAGGTTTTTTGTGCTGCTTAATGAAGAGCAATTCACTGATGAACTCATTAAATTTAATTCTAAAAGCAATCAGGACAGTGTTAAGATGTACCTCTGGTATTGGGCCGGTGAATATTTGTATGACAGGCAGAAGTATGACGTGGCAATTAGCTATGCCTCGCGTGCTCTTCCTTTATGCAAAGCAGGTAAAAATCAGATAATACAAAGCGATTGCGAAAATTTACTTGCCATCCTTTATTTCCGTAAGGCAGACTATACGCATGCTTTAAGCTATGCCAAACAAAGTTTGGTGGCAAACAGAAAGATTGGTGATAAAAGTCGTATCAGCAGTACGCTAAATACAATAGCCGGCATTTGCCTTGCCGCTAAAGAGCCAAAAGAGGGAGAAAAATATATTCTTGAAGCTATTGGTAACAGTGAGTCTGCTCGTGATTCTAACCGTGTAGCTATTCAATATGGGATGGCCTCTGAAATTTATCATAGCCTTGGGGAGGATAACAAAGCTCTTTCTTATGCCCAAAAGGCTTATAACATAGATACGGGAATGGGAAATAAAGGTAAATCAGCCATCCGCCTCTCTCAAATGGCAACTGCTCAAATATCTATTGGAAAAACAGGAGAGGCGGAAAAGTCTTTGTTGAAAGCGATTCCCATTCTTAAGGAGGTTGGAAATATGCAGTCGCTAGGCATCTGCTATAACCAGATGGGTGCGTTGCTTAATAAGAGAGGGGATTATCGCCAAGCCGAGAGATATTTTAGAGGTGCCCTTGTTATTTTAACGGAACGTAAAGATCTTTATAATGAAAGCAAAGCGAGGTACGGTCTGTATGAGGCTTTAAAGGCTACTAATCAGGCAGAAGCTATCCAACACCTGCAAAGATATACCGATATTAAAGATACTTTATATCACCATAATTTGGAAGAGATGTTAAGCAGGTACAATGCCAAATATAAAAATGAAGAGCTTATTGTTCAGAATGAGCGTGAACAGGCTCATGCGAGAGTGGTGTTGGTTATTGCGGTATTGATTGTGGTCATTCTGATCTTATTATTAGCATTCCTTCTGTATGCCTTTCGTAGCCGCAGACGGCGATATATTTTGCAGGACGAGATGCAAAAGACAAAAGATCTCTTCTTTACCAACATAACGCACGAATTTAGGACACCTCTCACAATTATTCAATCGGCTGCTCAGGATATTATGAAAAAGGCCGGGAAGGAGGAGACTATTCACAGAGATGTTACTGATATTATGGTTCACGGGCAGAATCTGTTAGGTCTTATTAATCAGATACTCGATATTGCTAAAATGACCTCCGGAATGGCCCGTCCGGAGTGGAAGCATGGAGATATTGTGGGATTCATCTCAATGATGTGCGAAAGTTATGAGGCATATGCCGCAGGAAAAGGGATTCGTATTGTTTTTACAGTTCGGGAAAAGAGTGTGGAGATGGATTTTATACCGGATTATGTCTATAAAATAGTACATAACCTTATCTCTAATGCCATTAAATTTTCTAATTCGAGCGGTACTGTTCAACTATCCGTACAAAAGAGTGGGGAGTCTCTTCAAATTAACGTGAGAGATGAAGGTATAGGAATGACAGAAGAACAGCAACACAATATATTTAAGCCGTTTTATCAAGTACAGGGTAATGGGAGAAGCATTGGGACAGGAATAGGTTTGCCTCTTACCAAATTGGCTGTCGATGCAATGGGGGGAAGCATAAAGGTGCACACCTCTCCTGACCACGGAACGTCATTTATTGTTGAGATACCTCTCAAAAATAATGTGTCAGAAAGGTTTAAGCCTGAGGAGGCTCTCGGTTTGGCTATGCAGCAGGTAAAATTTGTTGATAATGCCTGTCAGTTGCAGGATGATGACAAAGATGGTATAGAAGATGCTGAAGAGTCTGTTCGTGTTCTTATAGTGGAGGATGCAGGTGAAGTAGCCCGATATATCGGGTTGCAACTTAATCCGTCATATCATTTTTATTATGTATCAGATGGTAATGAGGGCCTGAATAAGGCTATGCAACTTGTTCCGGATCTTATTATTACTGATGTTATGATGCCGGGTATAGATGGCTTTGAATTGTGCCGGCGAGTGCGTTCATCAGAGTTGTTGTGTCATATTCCGGTTATTATTGTAACGGCTAAAGTTACACACGAGGATCGTATCCACGGATTCAAAGCTGGAGCGGATGCCTATCTGGAGAAGCCTTTCCAGGCCGATGAGCTTAATATCCGGGTTGAGCAGTTGCTCGAGCAGAGGAGGATTCTGCAGGAGAAATATTTAAAGGAGGCTGGAAATACAAAGGAGTGCCGTTCGGAGGCTTGCTCTCATGAGAGCGAATTCTTAAATAGATTTGAGGAGCTGGTTATAGCACAAATTAAACAGCAGCAATTCAACCTTAGTACTATTGCGTCGGAGTTCTGTATAACAAAGGTTCAGCTCAATCGTAAAGTCAAGGCTCTTTCCGGAATAAATTGCACCGGCTACATCTCCAATCTCCGGGTTAACATGGCAAAAAAGCTCTTAAATGAACATGAGGAGATGTTGGTTAGTGAGGTTGCATACTGTTGCGGTATAGAGGATGTTTCCTATTTTATCTCTCTCTTCAAAAAGACCACAGGTGTTACTCCAAACCGGTTCAGAGGCAATAAAGAATAATTTTATCACACTTTTTTGTTTATAAGTTGAATTGTTGTGATTATTTAGCGATAATGTTCGTTTAGCCATATCAAATGTTGTTTTAACCATATTTTACGGTCTTTTATTATCGTAAATTTGCAATTATTGTTGAACCGTATTATTCTAAAATAAAAATATAAACTATGATAAATAATAGTAGGTTTCGTATTATGATTGCAGTTGTTGGATTTGCTGCATATTTTACCTTTTGTTCGTGTGACAAAGAGATTAAGGAGATTAAAAATCTTAAGGGGAATGGAGGTGAGATTACAATTACCGCTTCGGTGGAACAACCAAGTGAGATGCAAAGTAATAATCAGTCTACCAAGACAACTTTGACATCAGATGGAACAGCTGTGTTATGGAACAATAATGATCAGATCGTGGTGTTCGCTTACATTGGCGAAATTAAGGGTATTCCTACTTTTGAAACTACAGGAGCAATATTTACAGCAGGCGAATCAGGTGCGAGCGTCCCTTTTACGGGAACTCTTGCGAGCGGTACGGCGCCTCTTATAGCCTATTACCCGGCTTCAAATGTAATTAGTCAAGCAGAAGGAGGTTTATGGGTATTTATCCCTTTTGTTCAAACATATAAGGCGAACAGTTTTGGTGAGGGTGCAAATCCGGCTGTCGGTTATTCAACTGATGGAAGTACTATGAATTTCAAGAATATTTGTGGAGTTGTAAAGATTTCACTTACGGGAAGCGGTACGGTAAAGCAGATAGGGCTCTCTTCTCCTAACATTATAGCAGGAATAGGCGTGGTTAATCCATTAGAGGAAAATCCTAAAATATATATGTCTGACCGTGGTTCAACTGAGGTAGTACTGGATTGCGGCCCGTCTGGTGTAACACTTTCCGGTACGGCAACCGATTTCTATATAGCAGTTCCTCCGGCAAGTGATAATGCACAATTTGGAATAACAGTGCTCTTCTCTGACGGATCATCGTACAGCAAGGTTGCTCCGGCTACAACTAATAATAAATTTGTACGTTCCAAAATTATAAAAATGCCGCTTGTAGATCCTGTATCTGCAGGTTGGGAAACTAATGTATATGTTGAACAGGGAATAAACCAGGGTAAAGGTAAGTCAGTAGGATCATTTACATGGGCACCTGTTAATTGTGGATACAATGCTACAGATTTTAAATATGGTAAAATGTACCAGTGGGGTAATAAATATGGCTTAGCGTATAATTATCCTTATGGCGATAGCGGTACTGAAGATAATAAAACTAATAATTATTCTGGTGAGAATATTTCGCCGTTTATTACTAATTATAAAAGAATAATACCTACTGTTTTCTATAGTAATTGGCCCAAACGAAGTGAAATAAATGGATGGTGGGGTACGGCTTCTCCATACTGGAATACCAAGAATTTGGAACACGACCCGTGCCCTACCGGTTGGAGGATACCAACAGCCGCAGCATTTTTAGATTTAATTAGTAAAGCGCTGCCAATAGATGATACTACT
>CAZNBA010000010.1:0-13743 GCA_964571395.1 uncultured Muribaculaceae bacterium | reverse complement strand
TTTAGATTATTATGCAGATATTAGCGACCTTATGCACGGAAGATGGTTTGGTACAGGAACTAAGAGAAGTAGTTTAAATCTTTTTCTTCCTGCAGCCGGTAATGATCAGGGAAGAAGTGATTATCATGCATCAGGAAGAGGCTACTATTGGTCAGCTACTCCAGGCGATGATGCAACTACTCCAGCAAAGTATTTGTTCTTTGAGGCAAATACAGTTGAAGTTCGAAGCGTTTCGATACCTGAAAACTCGGTATGCTCAATTCGTTGCTTAAAGGAGTAGTCCTGTGTCAATGCTGATAATGTGATATGCGCATGTTTCGTATGGAGGTGTTTTTATACAATTATAGATGGGGAGGCTGTCTGAATTTTTTCAGACAGCCTCTTGTAGTTATTTTGTATAAGATATTGCAGGTGTTCAGGGGTCACTCTCTGAACATTGAGTAGTACAGGCTGTTGAAGGAACCGTCGTAATACATCTTAACGAGCTCTTCTACAACCTTATCCTCTCCGTATTTGTCGTATGGTTTTTTAAGATCTGACCCGAATATTTTTGCAACAAACTGCCAGAACCCGGCTGTCAAGATTCCTTTATATCCTTTTATTATATAGAAGGAGGTTTGTCCCACCTCTCTGTCTATTAACTTCAGTAGCAGTCTTCCCTGTGAAAAACTCAGGTTTTTAAGTGGCTTCTCAAACTCTTTAAAGAGCCGTTTTTCATATTGTTTAATATATTTGCTACGTTCTCTTCTGCTGTAATTGGAGTTTGCAAGGGTACTGTCAGTTTCAAGTATTATCTTTTTAGCCAATAATGCGTACGGATATACTTTCTTGAAATTATACACTGTTCTGTAGTAGTCTCTCCACTGTTTTCTTTTAGTCCAGTGCCCCGGTCTGTCAAATACGTATACGGGTGCGAGTTTATCAAAATAGACTGTATCTCCCATCTCTACCTTGAACCCCATGAGTCCTCCTTTGGCCGGAGGCAGTACATCCGGGATTAATTCCTGCAAATTTCTCTGCTGCTTTGTTTGCTGTGCGTGAAGCGGCATGGCAAGAATCATGAGTAGTATGACTATATATTTTTTAATATCCATCCAATTTGAGTGATTTTAAATAATTTCATATTTGGTTTCATATTAATGAGGCTCAAAATTAATTCCTTTTTATTATCTTTGACATTCAAATGCGAAAAACATTCCAAATTTTTAACAACACCTTACCTAATTTATTCTAAAATGTTAGACCTTTCCAACTTTACCCCATGGACTCTTTTTACAGATTTCGGTATTATTTGTGCGTTGCTCCTATTTGCCAAACTTATGAGGGTCAAAATAAAGCTTATACAGCAACTTTTTATCCCTCCGAGTCTTATTGCCGGTATTCTTGGCCTTGCACTTGGTCCTAACGGTCTTGATTACTTGCCGCTTTCAGGAAATTTAGGAACTTATTCCGCAATAATGATTGCACTTGTGTTTGGTTCTCTTGCTTTTTCCTCTCCAAAGGTATCGTTTAAAGAGGTGACTCACAGAGTAGGTCCAATATGGATTTATGCTCAGGTGGGCATGCTACTTCAATGGGGTATTGTGGGGATATTCGGTATTTATGTGCTTAGAGCCATCTGGCCTAATCTAAATGAGGCATTTGGGATTATGCTGCCTACCGGTTTTTATGGAGGGCACGGAACTGCGGCTGCTGTTGGATCTTCATTCGAGAATCTCGGTTGGGATGAGGCGAGAAGTCTTGGCATGACAACCGCTACGGTGGGAATAATACTTGCAATTATCGGAGGACTCGTGATTGTTAAGATAGCGGCAAGAAAAAAATACACTTCATTCATCTCTGATTTTTCTGACCTGCCGAATGAGTTGAGAAATGGTTTGGTGCCAAAGGAAAAACGCGAATCTATAGGAGAGGCTACCACCTCCTCCATTTCAATTGATTCCCTTACATTTCATATGGCTCTTGTTTTTGTGGCGGCATTTTTAGGCTATTTAATGAGTGTTGGGGTTAAACACTACTATCCGAAATTTGATTTGCCGGTATTCAGTTGTGCCTTTGTCGCCGGGTTGATTATGAAGAAACTGTTTGATGCCACAAAGGTAAGCGATTATGTCTGTGTCAAGACTACTCAGAGGCTTAGCAGCTTCTTTACAGATCTGCTTGTTGTTTGCGGCGTTGCCTCAATCAAACTCGATGTTGTTTTGAAATATGCGGCACCTCTTGCCGTTCTGATATTGTTCGGGGCAGTTGTCGTATTTCTTATAACTTTTTATTTGGGGAAGAAACTGCTTACCTCTTACTGGTTTGAACGTTCGATTTTCGCCTGGGGATGGTGGACAGGTACGATGGCAATGGGAATTGCACTTTTGAGGATAGTGGACCCCAAATTTAATAGCAAAACCATGGAAGATTATGCGATTGCCTATTTGCCTATTGCGCCGGTTGAGATTTTACTGATAACGTTTGTTCCTATCATGTTTGTAAACGGTATGGGCTCTTGGCTTATGTTTGGTTGTATTATAATCTCCGTGCTGTTGCTCTTATTAAGGAGAATGATGAAATAGCCGGAATATTTTTAATTTTGTTCAGATGCAGAAGTTTAATTACACAGTATTGTTTTTGTCTGCGGTTTTGTTTTTAACTTATTCAAATCCAGAGCCGATTTATGCACAACGTAAGGCAATCTCCAATGAGACTGTAAATAGGATACATAAAGAAATTATCTCTATCGATACTCATAATGATTCGGAGTCGTATTTGCTTCATCCTAAAGAGCATAATTCGTTGAGTACAGGTCAGGTAAGTATTGAAAAGATGTATAAGGGAGGATTGGATGCCGCATTCTTTGCCGTTTATCTTGAACAAAAGAGTAATGATTTACATTCCCTCGATTCTGTATACAGCTATTGTAAAAACGAATTGCTTCTTTTAAAAGAGTATGGAGAGAGTCATAAAGACAGCCTTGTGATTATTCATGCACCAAAAGAGTTGCTGTCCCTTAAAAAAAGCGGAAAACGCGGAATGATAATGGCAATAGAAAATGGTTATGGGATAGGTGACAGGGTGGATCGTATCAATGATTTTTTTAATATGGGAGTAAGGTATATTACTCTTTGCCATAGCAAGAACAATCTAATTTGTGAATCCTCTACCGAGAAGCGACCGGGTGAGAAGACCAGAGGCCTTACCGATTTTGGCAAAAAGGTTGTGCAAAGGATGAATGAGGTTGGAATGATTATAGATGTTTCGCACTCTTCATCTGCAACTTTGGCTGATGTTTTAAGATATAGCAAGGCACCTGTTATTGCATCTCATTCAGGTGTGTGGTCTATCAAACATAATCCACGCAATTTAAGGGATTCCGAGATTGTGGCAATTGCCAAGCACGGAGGTCTCATTCAGGTAGCCACAGGCAGGTATTTTCTCTCTTCATTGCCAAAGTCTCAAGTTGGTGTCGCGATACTTGCAAATCATATAGATTATGTGAGGAAATTGGTTGGGATTGAACATGTTGGTATAGGCACGGATTTTGACGGAGGGGGAGGAGTTGTGGGAATGGACGATTGTTCTAAGATGAAGGCTCTGACAAAAGAGCTGCTTGCGAGAGGTTATACTCAGGAGGAATTGAGGCTATTCTGGGGAGGAAATTTAATGAGAGTTTGGGCTAAAGTACTCGAAATAGGAAGGATAAAGTAATCTGATTTCAATAATTTGCTTGTTCAAAATATATTAAAACTATGAATAATAGAATAAAAAATTTAAGAGAGTTGTCGGTGAATGCGCATCCGTCATTGTCGATAGAGCGTGCTTTGCTTGAAACCGAATTTTATAAAAAGAACGAGGGGAAATACCCTATTCCGGTTTTGCGTGCACTAAATTTTTATAATTTGTGCAAAAAGAAGAGTATATATATAGGTGATGAGGAGCTTATTGTGGGGGAGCGTGGACCTGTTCCGAAAGCGGTCCCCACATTCCCCGAGCTTACCTGTCATTCTGTTGAGGATTTTAATGTTTTACGTGAAAGAGAGCTTCAGAGGTACTCTATCAGTGATGAGGAGATTGAGATTTATCGTAAAAAGGTGATACCGTATTGGACCGGCAGGACACAGAGAGAGAGAATTTTTAATCATGTTCCGGAGAGTTGGCGTTCTCTTTACGAGGCGGGCTTGTTTACAGAGTTTATGGAGCAGCGTGCTCCCGGACATACTGCTCTCGACGGCAAGATCTATAAATACGGAATGCTCGATTTGAAAAAACAGATAAGGCAGCAGCTCGATTCTCTTGATTTTATGAATGATCCTGAGGCTACAGATAAGCAGGAGGAGTTGACTGCAATGGATATTTCATGTGATGCTGCAATTGTGTTTGCTAAAAGGCATGCCGTATTGGCGGAGAAAAAGGCCTCTGAAATAGAGAAAGAGCTGTTGGCAGCTGGTAAGAAAATTGATGCGGGAATCGCAAAGAGAAAGGCTGCGCGAGTTGCGGAACTCAGGGAGATCGCAAAGGTTTGTAAATGGGTGCCTGCACATGCTCCTCGTAATGTTTGGGAGGCATTGCAGACCTATTGGTTTACACATCTCGGGACTATTACCGAGCTGAACGGTTGGGATGCAATGAATCCTGGCCATTTAGATCAGCATCTGCAGCCATTTTATGAAAAGGAACTGAAGGAGGGTACAATTACTCCTGAGAGGGCGAAAGAGTTGATATCGTGTTTCTGGATAAAGGTTAATAATCATCCGGCTCCGCCTAAGGTTGGAATTACCGCCAAGGAGAGCGGTACCTACAATGACTTTACCAATATTAATTTGGGCGGCGTGAGAACAGATGGTTCTACTGGTGTAAGTGAGATCTCCTATCTTATTTTGCAGGTAATTGAAGAATTGCATATTCTGCAACCGGGTAGTTCCGTTCATATCAGCAAGAATACTCCGGATGAATTCCTTATGGCTGCTTCTAAAGTTATAAGAAAAGGATATGGTTATCCCTCCATTTTTAACTCTGACGGTTATGTGAAGGAGCTTGTAAGGGAGGGTAAAACGCTTGCTGATGCGAGAGAAGGTGGCTGCAGCGGTTGTATTGAGGTGGGAGCTTTTGGTAAGGAGGCTTATCTGCTAACAGGTTATCTTAATGTTCCCAAAATTCTGGAAATTACCTTAAATAATGGTGTTGACCCTGTTACCGGCAAACAGGTAAGTATTTCAACCGGAGACCCTTTGAAATTCAAGACTTTTGATTCTTTATACAAAGCTTTTTATAAACAACTTCAGTATGTTGTGTCTCAGAAGATGCTGGTGAGCAATTATATAGATCGTATGTTCGCCAAATATGCACCCGCAACATTCCTTTCTCTTTTAATAGATGACTGCATTAAAAAGGGAAGAGATTATTATGATTCCGGAGCAAGGTATAATACTAACTATATTCAGTGCACAGGTCTCGGTACCGTGACAGATAGTTTTGCAGCTCTCAAAAAGTTTGTTTATGATGATAAGACCTTGACAATGCAGGAGATGCTTAGTGCTGTAAGCAATAATTTCAAAGGAAAAGAGGTGCTGAGGCAGAGAATAATAAACAATACCCCATTTTTTGGTAACGATAATGATTATGCCGATGAGATTGCTGTCAAGGTATTTAATGATCTGTTTAATGTAATAGACGGCAAGCCTAATATCAGAGGTGGCCGATATCATATGAATATGCTCTCTACCACTTGCCATATCTATTTTGGAAAGGTTATGGGGGCAACACCTAACGGCAGACTTGCTTCATTACCGATTTCTGACGGAACTTCACCTTCGCAAGGTTGCGATACTCACGGGCCCTCTTCGGTTATTAAGTCTATGGGTAAACTCGACCAGACAAAGACCGGGGGTACTTTGTTGAATCAGAGGTTTATTCCTAATCTTTTAAAGAAAGAATCAGACCTTGTTAAGTTTGGTCATCTCATCAGAAGCTATTTTGCAATGAACGGCCATCATATTCAGTTTAATATAGTGGATACAGCTACTTTACGCGATGCCCAGAAACATCCTCAAAACTACAGAGATCTTCTTGTGAGAATGGCCGGTTATTCAGACTATTTTAATGATATGAATACCGATTATCAGGAGGAGATAATAAAGAGAACTGAGAATAGTACATTTTGATAATGCCGATATGGAGAGTTATATATTTGATATCAAGAGATATTCAATAAATGACGGACCCGGAATAAGGATAACCCTTTTTTTTAAGGGTTGTCCTTTATCTTGTGCTTGGTGTCATAATCCTGAGGGTATGAATCCTGCTCAAAGCAAAATGTATACTCTTAATAAATGTATAGGGTGTGGCAGTTGTATCGGAGTTTGTCCGAACGGCGCTCTTTCTATGGATAAAGGAGGTAAGGGAGTAATTACAGATAAAACAAAGTGCGTTTGTTGCGGTAAGTGCGCAGAGGTATGTCCTTCAAAGGCTATGGAGATGGCCGGGAAAATTTATTCTGTTGATCAGATTATGAAGGAGATTCGCAAGGAAAAACCCTTCTTTGAGGAGTCTGGAGGAGGTGTTACCTTTTGTGGAGGAGAGCCACTGATGCATCGCAATTTGCTCCTTTCTATTTTAAAGGAGTGCGGTAAGGAGTCTTTTCACAGAACAGTAGATACCTCATTGTATGCTTCGGAGGAGGTTGTGAGGGAGGTTGCAGCAAATTGTGAATTGTTCCTTGTGGATCTTAAGTTAATGGACAATGCTTTGCATAAAAAGTATACCGGAGTTTCCAATACCTTGATACATAAAAATATCGGGGTACTTGCAGAGTTAGAGAAGAAGTTTATAATAAGAATTCCGTTAATTGACGGCGTCAATTCTGACGATACCAATATTATTGCTTCGGCAAAGTTTTTGGCTTCGTTGCCAGGAGACTCTCCGATAGTGGAATTACTGCCTTATCATGATATTGCAAAGGGCAAGCATGCAAGATTGGGCACTGTTTATAACAGTAGCAAGTTTGATATGGCAACGCCATCTGCACAAAGAATGGAAGAGGTAAAAAAACTTTTTGGCGATTATGGAATTAAGGCAATCTGATATTTTCCAAAATGACCATTTATCTTTTTTTTACATTTTCCTAAGTTTGTGAAAATCGTAATTTTAACATTAAAAAAAATTGTCCAAAATGTGTAAAAAAATATGCAAAATAGTTTGCATATAAAATATTTTGTGTATATTTGCAGCCCACAATTTTAGCTCCGTTACAGCTAAAGTTTTGAAAACTAAAGAATTAGATACAGCAGTATTATTGTTAAATTGTAGAAACAATGTTACAACCAAAAAAAACCAAATTTAGAAGGCAGCAAAAAGGCCGCATGAAGGGGTTGGCTCACAGAGGCAGCCAGTTGGCTTTTGGTTCTTTCGGCATTAAGACTCTTGAGTCTTGCTGGTTGACCGGTCAACAGATAGAGGCTGCACGTCAGGCCGTAGTTCGTTATATGAAACGTGAGGGTAGAATTTGGATCAGAATTTTCCCTGACAAGCCATTTACAAAAAAGCCTGCTGAGGTACGTATGGGTAAAGGAAAAGGTAGTCCGGAGGGATTTATTGCTCCTGTTACACCAGGTAGAATGTTGATAGAAATCGATGGCGTTCCATTGGCAATAGCAAAAGAGGCTCTTCGCCTTGGTGCCCAGAAATTACCTATTACTACGAAGTTCGTTATTCGTAGGGATTATGTTGAAGAATAATTTAAAGGAGATTGGGATATGAAAATTAAAGAAATACGAGAGCTATCCGCTAAAGATTTACGTGAGCGTATAGAAACCGAGAAAGTTTCTTTGGACAAATTGAGGTTGAACCATGCAATTTCTCCTTTGGAAAATACTTCTCTTATTAAAAAATCAAGAAAAGATATTGCAAGAATGCTCACCGTGTTGAGCCAATTAGAAAATAATAAATAGAGCTCATGGAAAGGAATCTTCGTAAAGAAAGAGTAGGTGTAGTGGTCAGTAACAAAATGGACAGATCCATTGTCGTTGCCGTAAAAACTAAGGAGAAACACCCTATTTACGGAAAGTTCGTAAATAAAACCACTAAGTTTGTAGCTCATGATGAAAAGAATGAGTGTAGCGAGGGCGATACCGTAAGAATTATGGAAACACGTCCTTTGAGCAAGACTAAATGTTGGAGATTAGTAGAAATAGTAGAAAAAGTTAAATAACCATGATACAGCAAGAGTCAAGATTAATGGTAGCGGATAACAGCGGTGCAAAGGAGGTTCTTTGTATCCGTGTTTTAGGCGGAACACGCCGTCGTTACGCTAGTGTAGGGGACAGAATAGTTGTCGCCGTAAAAAGTGCGATCCCTGGTGCAGATGCAAAGAAAGGATCTGTTTCTAAAGCTGTTGTAGTTCGTACTAAGAAAGAGGTTCGTCGTCCAGACGGCTCGTATATCAGATTTGATGAAAACGCATGTGTACTGTTGAACAATCAAGGAGAGGTTCGCGGAACACGTATTTTTGGGCCTGTTGCCAGAGAATTGCGTGATAATTACATGAAGATAGTTTCATTAGCTCCTGAGGTACTATAAATTAATGGAGGAATTATTATGAATAATAAATTACATATTAAGAAAGGCGATATGGTTTTTGTAAACGCCGGCAACGAGAGGGGTAAATCCGGAAAAGTTATGTCGGTTGATACAAGCAAGTCTCGTGCTATCGTCGAGGGTTTGAATATGGTAAGTAAACATACCAAACCAAATGCTAAAAATCCTCAGGGAGGTATTATAAAACAGGAGGCCGGAATACACATTTCCAATCTACAAGTTGTTGATCCTGTTAAGGGTGGACCAACCAAAATAGGTCGCCGCATTGGTGAAAAAGGTAAATTGGTCCGTTATGCTAAAAAATCAGGTGAGGAGATCAAATAATGGCAGAAAAGAAGACAAAAGCTGCAGCACCGAAGGGTGAGCAGGTTAAGGTTAAGGGATATATTCCTTCCTTACAGAAAAAATATAAAGACGAGATTGTAGATAAACTGATGAAAAATTTCAGTTTTAAATCTGTCATGCAGGTTCCAAAATTGGAGAAGATTACAATCAATCAGGGTATAGGTCAGGCTACAGGAGATAAGAAACTTGTCGAGGTAGCTCAGGCTGAACTTTCCGTAATAACAGGCCAGAAGGCTATGTTGACCTACTCCAAAAAAGATATTTCAAACTTTAAACTCCGTAGAGGAACTCCTATCGGCGTTAAAGTTACTCTTCGCGGTACAAAAATGTATGAGTTTTTAGAGAGGCTCATTACTGTTTCTCTTCCGCGTATCAGGGATTTTAACGGTATAAGTGAGAAATTCGATGGCAGAGGAAATTATACTCTTGGAATTAAAGAGCAGATTATTTTCCCTGAAATTGATATAGACAAGATTACCAAAATTTTTGGGATGGAAATAACATTCGTTACCACATCCGATAAGGATGAAGTGGCAAGTGCACTTCTCCGTGAATTCGGATTGCCTTTTAAAAACAACAAGAAATAATAAGGAGATACAATGGCAAAAGAATCAATGAAAGCACGCGAGGTAAAACGCGCTAAATTATGTGCCAAGTATGCTGAAAAACGCAAACAGCTGAAAGAGGCAGGTGATTATGCCGGTTTGGCAAAATTGCCCAAGAACTCATGTCCTACAAGGTTGCACAACCGCTGTTCACTCACCGGCAGACCAAAAGGATATATGCGCATTTTCGGTATAAGCCGTATTCAATTCCGTGAGATGGCCAGTAAAGGTCTGATTCCAGGAGTTCACAAGGCAAGTTGGTAGGAATAACCTCAATAAATAATTTATTAACAATTGGATATCGGGCACTTAATTGTGTCGGTACATTAAAATTCAATCAATATGACTGATCCAATATCAGATTTTCTGACAAGAATTCGTAATGCGTACTTAGCTGGTCATAAGACAGTTGAGATTCCCGCATCAAAAATGAAGAAGGAGATAACCCGCGTTTTGCATGAGAAGGGTTATATTCTAAGCTACAAGGTTATAGAGGGAGCATCTATAGAGAAACCTTATGATGTTATCAAAATAGCTCTCAAATATCATCCTGAGACAAAGAAACCGGCGATCAAAAAGATCGAACGTATCAGTCGTCCGGGTTTGAGAAACTATGCCGGTGTTGCTGAAATGCCAAGAGTACTTAACGGTTTGGGAATAGCAATAATTTCAACCTCAAAGGGCATTATTTCTGACAAAGAGGCCAAAGAGATGAATATCGGCGGCGAAGTTTTATGTTTTGTTTACTAATTTTAAATATTTTATAAATGTCACGAATTGGAAAATTACCTGTAAGCCTTCCACAAGGTGTCAATGTAACAATTGACGCTAATAATGTGGTTAAGGTCAAAGGACCTCTGGGCGAGTTGTCACAGAAGGTTGACCCTGATATCAAGGTCGCTCTGGAGGGAGGCGTAGTTAACGTATCACGACCTACGAATCAACCGCGCCATCGTTCTATGCATGGATTATATCGCGCTCTTATCCACAACATGGTAGTAGGAGTCTCAGAAGGCTTTACTATTAAACAGGAGTTGGTTGGTGTCGGTTACCGTGTAGAAGTTAAGGGACAGATTCTTGAAATGAGTTTGGGTTATTCTCATGATATTCATTTCATGATTCCTAAAGAGGTAAAAGCTGAGGCTGAACCTGTAAAGAAGGGAGCAAATCCTGTCCTTGTATTAAAAAGTTTTGATAAGCAATTACTTGGAGTTGTTGCGGCTAAAGTACGTTCATTACGTAAACCTGAACCTTATAAGGGTAAAGGTATTAAGTTTGTCGGCGAGCAGTTACGTCGTAAAGCTGGTAAATCGGCAAGCGCTAAATAATAAGGAGAAGGTATATGGCATTAACGAAAATAGAAAGAAGAAAGAGAATACACTATCGTATTCGTAAAGCAGTCAATGGTACTGCTGAGAGACCTAGAATGTGCGTATATAGAAGCAACAAGCAGATATACGTTCAGTTTATAGATGATGTTAACAGCGTAACAATCGCTGCTGCGTCTTCTATGGATAAGACTATAGCAGAGCAGACAAAAGGAAAAACAAATATGGAGGTTGCCTCTATAGTTGGAAAGGCTGCTGCTGAGCGTGCAATAGCAAAAGGAATCACCGAGGTTGCATTTGACCGCGGAGGTTACCTTTATCATGGAAGAGTTAAAAATTTGGCTGACGCCGCTCGCGAGGGTGGTCTTAAATTCTAAGTTGACTATGGCAAATATGAATATCAAAAAGGTTAAGGCTGCTGACCTCGAATTAAAGGACAGACTTGTAGCCGTAAGAAGAGTAACCAAGGTTACCAAAGGAGGACGTCATTTCAGTTTTGCTGCAATAGTTGTTGTTGGCGATGAGAAAGGTATTGTAGGATATGGATTGGGAAAAGCCAATGAAGTTACTACCGCGATATCTAAAGGTATTGAGGATGCTAAGAAGAATCTTGTAAAGGTTCCGGTTCAGAAGGAGACAATTCCTCATGAGCAGAGAGCAAAATTTGGTGGTGCAAGTGTATTCATGAAACCTGCAGCTCCCGGTACGGGTGTAAAAGCAGGAGGTGCGATGCGTGCCGTATTTGAATCGGTAGGAATCCACGATGTGCTTGCTAAATCAAAAGGCTCCTCAAATCCTCACAATCTTGTTAAGGCTACTGTAATGGCATTGTCTGAATTGCGCGATGCTTATACAATTGCCGGTTTGAGAGGTATACAGATGAATAAAGTATTTAAAGGTTAAGGAGGCAATAATTATGGGAAAAGTTAAAATAACTCAAATCGTAAGTAAAAATGGTGCAACAAAACGCCAGATTGCTTGCCTGCAATCTTTAGGTATCAGGAGAATTCATCAGTCCGTTGAGATGGAGTTGAATCCTGTAAACAAGGGTATGATTGAAAAGGTATTACACCTTGTAAAAGTTGAAGAAATTAGCTAATAGGAGATTTAAAGATGAAATTACATACATTAAAACCATCAAAAGGTTCTACATTTAAGGAAAAAAGAATCGGTCGCGGTGAGGGTTCCGGGCATGGAGGAACATCGACCCGTGGTATGAATGGTGCCAAATCGAGATCCGGATATTCCAGCAAGGCTGGTTTTGAAGGCGGACAGATGCCAATTCAGAGACGTTTGCCTAAATATGGATTCACAAATCCCAATAGAATTGAGTATAAGGCCATTAATGTTTCTGTTCTGCAGAATTTGAGCGAGAAGCACGGAATAAATGAGATTACTATTGATAGTATGGTCGAGTACGGTTTGGTCTCAAAAAAAGATTTAGTAAAAATTTTGGGTAACGGAGAGTTGAAAGCGCAATTGAACGTTTCTGCTCATGCTTTTTCTAAGTCGGCAGTGGCAAAGATAGAATCTGCTAAGGGAACAGTAAACGTAATCTGAGCTTGAAATGAAAAAATTTATTGATACTATAAAGAACATTTTTAAAATTGAAGAGCTTCGAAAGAGGATTGTATATACTGTACTCCTCATTCTCGTTTACAGACTCGGATGTTTTATCGTTGTTCCCGGAATCGACCCGACACAATTGGATGCGTTGCAGACACAAGCGGAAAATAATGGTTTGCTTGGTTTGTTAAACATGTTCTCAGGAGGTGCTTTCAGTAATGCCTCCATCTTTGCGTTGGGAGTTATGCCTTATATATCGGCTTCAATTGTGATTCAGCTGATGGGTATTATGGTTCCGTATTTCCAGAGAATGCAGAGAGAGGGAGAGAGCGGGAGAAGGAAGATGAATCAATGGACACGTTATCTAACCATTGTGATTCTTGCACTTCAAGGTCCGGCTTATCTTACAAACCTTCATGCTCAGTTACCTGAGACGGCATTCTTAATAAAAGGTTTTTCTTTCAACTTTTTTGCTACTATAGTTCTTATTGGAGGTACAATGTTTATAATGTGGCTGGGTGAACGTATTACCGATCGCGGCTTAGGCAACGGTATATCCCTGATCATTATGATTGGTATCATTGCGAGATTGCCTTATGCGCTCGCTGCTGAGTTTGGAACAAAGATGAACCAGACAACAGGAAGTTTCTTGATGCTTATTGTCGAGTTAATTATTCTGTTCTTTGTCTTTGTGGCAACAATAGCGCTTGTGCAGGGTACACGCAAAATACCGGTACAGTATGCCAAAAGGATTATTGGAAACAAACAATATGGAGGAGTACGCCAGTATATTCCGCTAAAGATAAATGCGGCAGGAGTTATGCCTATTATCTTTGCTCAAGCACTGATGTTATTCCCGCTTATATTTGCGAGCTTTGATGCTACCCGTGGATTAGCCGCCACTTTGGGTAACTATACAGGCTTCTGGTATAATTTCATATTCGGTCTTATGGTAGTTGCTTTTACATACTTCTACACCGCAGTAACTGTAAATCCTACTATGATGGCAGAGGACATGAAGAAAAATGGTGGTTTTATACCGGGGATCAAACCTGGTAAAAAGACTGCCGATTATCTTGATTCAGTAATGTCACGCATTACGCTTCCAGGCTCTTTTTTCCTGGCTATTATAGCAATTTTACCTGCTTTTGCCATGAAATTGGGCGTCAATAACCAGTTTGCTCACTTCTATGGAGGTACAAGTTTACTGATTCTTGTGGGAGTTGTTCTTGATACTCTTCAGCAGATAGAGAGTTATTTGCTAATGCGCCACTACGACGGCTTAATGAAGACAGGACGTCTTAAGGGCCGTACGGGTA
>CAZNBA010000009.1:32070-42396 GCA_964571395.1 uncultured Muribaculaceae bacterium | reverse complement strand
ATATAATAATTATACCTAACGATAATATATTAATTTTCAATGTTTTAATCATAAATACAGTTCAGGGTTTCTATTTGTCTAATTACAAAAACCATTTTTATTCAAACAAATTACATGCAAAGATATAAATTTTGATGCATATTCCAAAATTCTTGAATAATTTCAACAAATGTTAATTTTTTGTAAAAAACTAACATTCAGAGAGTGACAAAAATAAATAAGAAGAGAAAGCATGTAATTAAAATTAGTGATAAAATGTGGTTATTTTCCTTTTTTTACAGCAAAGAATTCAATGACAAAAACTGCAACAACTCCTATCAATAAAAATAACAATGCCCATCCAAGTTGAGTGGAAGTACCTGTTATCTCGGCAAAGCGAGAAGGCAGTACAGGATAGTCTATTCCCTCAGATATTACCTCTTTCCAAGGCCACACTTTTATCAGAGACCCGACCATAAACCCAGAAAGGAGAGAGATAGTCATCATATAATATCTCTTCAGAAGCCAACTCAAAAAATGAGAGAACAGTAAAATTCCCAAAATAGCTCCGGCAGCAAAGATCAAAAGCACGGGAAAGTTCAGATCTGTCACCGCACTCATAATAAATTTATATTTGCCCATCAACAGAAGAATGAAACTACCGGAAATGCCAGGTAAAATCATAGCACAAATTGCTATAGCCCCTGAAAGAAAAATAAACCAATAGACATCAGGGGTATCACTCGGAGAGACAAGACATATATATGCGGCAATAGCTGCTCCAATGATTAATGAGGCAACATTCCTAAAATTCCATTTATCTATATCCTTAAGGATATAAACAGAGGAGGCCAGAATAAGCCCAAAGAAAAAACTCCATAATTCAATAGGATGATAATGAAGCAGATATGTCATAAGCCTAGCAAGTGAAAAAACACTTATAAGTATACCTGATATAAGGCATACAAGAAAAAGTCCATTGATATTTTTCCAGAAAAGAAGAATTTTACCCTGTAAAAGATATTTAAAGTTTGGTACAATAGCTTTGATGGAATCAACAAGTTCCTGATAGATTCCCATAAGAAAAGCAATAGTTCCCCCACTTACTCCTGGGATAACATCTGCCGCACCCATACATATTCCCTTTATTGCAACTGATAAATACTTAAAAAAATTAGTCATTTGTCTTAATGATTTTTATATAATGAAACACTTGTTTTACATAATCCGTAGGAATAAGTGGTCTCTTGTCATCGCCTGATAGAATAAACGTATATAACGAATATCCGCTATCACACATACCAGATGTAAAATGAGAATTAACTTTGGCGGCTGTATAATCCATCGTAAAGGCATGAGGAGAGTTGCAAAATAGAAAACAATCATAACTTTGTGAAATCACCTCATCATAATCCCTTCCCGATGGTACACCAACCCAATTTATTTTCCCCTTTGGAATAAGAATAACGTTAGGAGTTGAATCAAGCTGTAATATTCCATATTTTTTAAAATAGCCTTCTTTTTTCTCAAAAATTAACATTACAAACCGAATGTCTGTTGATTTAAGAAAATTTAAAATTTCATTTATCTCCTCATATGACTGAGAATGATCAACAGTGTAAGCGAGTCCCACAGATGTAATCTTGTCATAGTTCAAAAAAAGTTTTTTTCGCTTTTCCATTACTTCAGACAGTATGCGTGAGAGTATTCTCCTCCTTTTTATCTTCTTAAAAAAGTTTATCATCTATACTCTTTTTATTTTCGCAAAAATATAAAAAAAAAGCAACTTACACCCTTTATCAAATGTAATTACTATATTTGCTGCCGTTTATTATGGAAAATATTATACAAAAACATACATTAAAGGATTATATCGAGGAATCTATTATAAAGTACCCCGACAATCCCTCCTTTGGAATTATCAATGGAGAAACATTAACTTATACCCAATTCTACAATAGAGTAAAACAATTCTCAAGGATACTCAGCCTATGCAATACTTGCAAAGGTGATAAAGTAGCACTCCTCGGCGGCAGCATGCCCAACTGGCCTGTCGCGTATTTAGGGATAACAACATCAGGTAGAATAGTGGTCCCGTTACTTCCTGATTTCACGGCATTTGAAATTGCCAATATTTTGGAACACTCTGAGGCCAAAAATATTGTGGTATCAAAAAAATTAATATACAAACTATCCGATAGCGTTAAGAAAAAACTCAACCTTATAATTTGCCTTGATACATTGGAGATTCTAAAAGGCCAACCGTGCCATGTATCGAATGAGGCTCTGGATTCAGCCTTTGAAGAGAAGAATTCAACGCCTCTCACACCAGATGATATTGCCTCAATCATATATACTTCTGGAACTTCAGGCGCCTCAAAAGGAGTAATGCTTACTCATGGAAACCTTACTGCAAACATTCAAATGTGCTATGCACTTTATCCGATAACAGAGAAGGATGTATTTCTATCTTTTTTGCCTCTTTCGCATGCATATGAATGTACCCTGGGAATGCTGTATCCTATATATAAAGGAGCCTCTGTGGTCTATCTCGACGGAGCACCAACCCCATCTCTGTTATTGCCTGCACTGCAAAAAGTCAAACCTACAATAATATGCAGCGTACCTCTCATTGTTGAGAAAATATATAAAAACAAGGTTAGACCAATGTTTACTAAAAATTGGGCAATGCAATTTATCTACTCCATAACCCCGATAAGAAGACTTTTACACAAAATTGCCGGAAAAAAAATGGCAAGCATGTTTGGCGGAAGGGTCAGGTTTTTTGGCATTGGAGGAGCAAAACTTGACAGTACCGTAGAACATTTTTTAAGAGATGGAAGATTCCCATATGCAATCGGTTACGGACTCACAGAATGCTCACCACTTATAGCAGGCGCAGTTAACAAATTTAAATTTGGAACAACGGGGCCAACTCTTGCCGGCATGCAGATGAGAATTGCAGAGGCTAACGATAAAGGAATAGGCGAAATTCAAGTCAAGGGTCCCAATATAATGCCCGGATATTTTAAGGATGAAGCTAAAACCAAAGCTGCATTCACCGCTGACGGATGGTTCAAAACAAAAGATCTTGGGATGTTCGACAAACACAACAATCTTTACATAAAAGGGAGAGTAGATAATATGATTATTGGAGCAAATGGCGAAAATATCTATCCTGAAGAGATTGAATCAACCATAAACGAAAATGATTTTGTTCTTGAATCGCTGGTAGCAAAAAAAGCCGGTAAATTAGTAGCCCTTGTACATTTCAACTATGAACAGATTGCCGCTCTAAAGGATTATGCCGACATGAAAAAGGCATTGAGTGAAAAATATGAACAACTAAGCGAAAAATACGCTGAAAAATACGAGCAGTTAAGTAAAAAATATGAGCAATTAAGTAAAAAATACGCTGAAAAATATCCGGAACTTGTTGAAAAATGGAAAGAATACAGGCAAAAGGCCGCAGCTAAAAAGAAAAAAGAGGATAAAGCCACAGAAAATAAAAAAATAAAGGTAGAGAGCAGAAACGTTATCGCCAACGAAGAGGAAAGTTTAATCATTTTCAACACAAAATTAGAGAGAATCAAAAGCGATATCTTAGAGTTTGTGAATGACCACGTTAACAAATCCTCTAAAATCAACGAAATCATTGAACAGCATGTACCTTTCGAAAAAACTGCAACTCAGAAGATAAAAAGATATTTATATGTATAGTTGAACTAATGTATCCCAATTATAATATTAAATAGGATTGATTGTTAGCCATGCACAACATTAGTAAAATTCTACATTTTTGAGGTGAGATACGGCCTCCTGCATAAAAGCCATATTGCTTGTCATCCACCTCTCCATCAGACATTGTTCCTCCCGATAGCACACGCGATGAGCGTACTACGGCAATCCCTTTCTTAACTATAGAACTTAAATAACCGAGCATCTTTCCGCTAAGATTTCCATCCCCTACACCGGCATACACAATGCCCCTATACCCTGCATTTATATACCCCTTAACGGCAGTTTCATCAACACCAGCATAACCGTATACGATACCTACCTTGGGGAGTTTATCTATTTTTGAAATATCGAAATCACCAAGCATATTAGAATTTATGGGAAGATTCTGAGTTATAATAAGTTTACCTGAACTAAAATAACCATAGGGAGCACCGCACCAACCATAATCACAGGTTTACTGCACCTCACGGCCAGTGAAAGAAAAAATGCTGTTTCATCCATTGTATCAGTACCATGCGTTATTACTATGCCGTCGACGGTAGTATCCCGTTGCAACTCATATAAACGTTTGGCAAGTATAAGCCAGATATCTTCATCCATCTCCTGAGAGCCAATATTTATAGGCTGTTCACTACTAAGAGAGGCAATATGAGAAATTTCAGAAATAGTTTTCAACAGTACCCCGATATCCAATGTTCCGGCCTTATACGATGAGCCAACAGAATTAGAACCCGTTCCAGCAATAGTACCTCCGGTGGCTATTATGTGTATATGCGGCTTATACGCATTATTAGTTATCAAAGATTTTGCATGACAATTATTTACAACAGTACAGGAGAAAAAGAAAATTATCATGGATATACCGGTAAAATTAAAGACAAAGAATCTCATATATTTGATGTTTAATTTTCAAATATACAAAATTCCAATCATATACTAATTACACGGCAAGATCCCCGTTTTTTAACATAGGAGAGGTCCTTTTTTCCATACGTTTCATCATTGAAAACCCGATTGTAAGAACACCAACACGGCCTATATACATTAATATGATTATGATAATTTTACCAGCATCTGTAAGAGTTGGCGTAATTCCAGTTGTCAGACCTACCGTACCGAGCGCCGAAGCAGATTCAAAAAGGTACTGAACATATTCATCACTCGGCTCCACAGCCGTAAGAATATAGGAGCCAAAAAAAAGGATAGAGGTATATAATATAAAAGTAGACAAGGCATTATCTACCCTGAAGGTAGGAAGTCTGTTACCACAAATATAGACATCGCGTTTTTCACTCAATTTACACTTTACAAAGGCAACAGTTGCTGTAATGGTTGTTGATTTCAGACCACCTCCCGTTCCGGAAGGGGAGGCTCCGAAATACATCACCGAAGTAAGCGTAAGCAGGGTAATAGGAATAAAATAACCTATATTCACCGTATTGTAACCGGCAGTTGTAAGAGCCGAGACTGTCTGGAAGAGCGAGACAAGCAGCCTGTCAGGCACAGTGTAGCTCATGAGGCTCGGTTCCATATAAAAAAGCTGAACGGTACCCCAAAGGGTAAGTACGACAGTAACAAAGATTATATTTTTGGTTGTAAAAGTAACCTTGTAGCCGCGTATGGTGATTTTTTTCCATAAATCAGTCATTACAATAAATCCCATAGCACCTGCGTAGCTCAATACCATTATAACAATATTTACGCCCCAATCCGTACTGTAATTCACAAGATTATCCGGAAATGTGCTGAATCCTGCCGTACAAAATGAGGAGACACTGTGAAATAGCGCAGTCCACAAAGGGGCATCAACCCCATGCCGAGAGAAAAAATAATAAAGAATCATTGTACCGGATAACTCAAACAAAAAGGTAAAATTCACTATACTCTTTATCAGTGAGTGCATTTGCAATCCTCCTGGAGTGGCAAATTCAGCATTAAGTACACCTGTCTTTATCTCCGTAAAATGTTTAGTAAGCAAAAACATTACGTAGCTGCTCATCGTCATATATCCCAAACCGCCCAACTGAATCAACAACAGTATTGAAAGCTGCCCCCAGAAGGTATAATCTGTTGCAACATTCACAGTAGAGAGTCCTGTAGTGGAAACAGCCGAAACCGCAGTAAACAAATTATCTATGATACGAACATTAGTAACACTGCAAAACGGTAGCGAGAGTAGTGCCACTCCAATTATAATATACCATAAATAGCCAATCAACAACCGTCTGTGTGGTTGTTTGGAAATATAACCAAAATAAAAAAAGTTTTCATAATCAAGGCTTTTAATCCCTCTAAACAGAGATTTAAGCTTATCAAAATATTTTTTTATCATATACCCGCCTGAAAAAATGGCCGGCAAATATAGTCAAATATTTGTCGGCGCAATCAACTCAAATAAAAAATATTTTACTTAAACAACAATGTATTCTCTTTAGCATCTACCGTGATTGGCTTCTCCTTTGAAATATTACCATTAATAAGCCCCATAGCCAACTCATTTACAAGCTCTTTTTGCAACAATCTCTTGATAGGTCTTGCCCCGTAAGCAATGTCGTAGCCTTTGGATGCAAGATAGTCTATTGCTTTGCTGCTGAAATTGATTATAATGTCACGTTCCTTAAGCATCTCCTTAATCTGCTCAATTTGCAATTTCAAAATACCTTTTATATCCTCTTTTGTAAGAGGTTGAAACATTATTATTTCATCTATTCTGTTCAAAAACTCTGGTCGTACAGTACGCTTAAGGAGAGACATAACCTCCTTTTTACAATCCGAAAGTGCCTGAATCTTATTGTCATTATTCAACTTAGTCATATAATCCTGGATAATATCACTTCCCACATTGCTCGTCATTATGAGAATGGTGTTCTTGAAATTCACGGTCCTGCCCTTTCCATCAGTCAATCTGCCGTCGTCCAAGACCTGCAACAAAATATTAAAGACATCCGGATGTGCCTTCTCTATCTCGTCGAACAATACTACAGAATAGGGTTTACGTCTTACAGCCTCTGTCAATTGTCCACCCTCGTCATATCCTACATATCCAGGAGGTGCACCTATTAGCCTGGTAACAGCAAAACTCTCTTGATATTCGCTCATATCAATTCTCGTAAGCAAATTTTCATCATTGAATAAAAACTCGGCAAGAGCCTTTGCAAGTTCAGTCTTACCCACACCTGTCGTACCAAGAAAAAGAAACGAACCAAGAGGGCGCTTCTCATTCTGCAATCCGGCGCGGGAACGTCTTACAGCATCAGCAACCGCCTTTATCGCCTCATCCTGACCCACTACCCTCTTATGAAGATTCTCCTCAAGGTGAATAAGTTTCTCCTTCTCGCTCTGCAACATTCTGTTTACAGGTATTCCCGTCCATTTTGAAACTATCTCCGCAATATCCTCAGGATTAACCTCTTCATTAATCAATCTATCTGGGTTCTCATTACGCCTGCGTGTCAGTTCCTCCAATTGGCTTTGCAAAGCAGCTATCTTACCATACCTAATCTCAGCCACTTTTCCATAATCTCCAGAACGTTCTGCATTATCAGCATCGGTCTTAAGATTATCTATCTCCTGTCTCTTGCTCTGCATATCGCTCAATACAGCCTTTTCCTCTTTCCATTGCTTATCAAGCACTTTTTGTTGCTTATCCAAGGCCTCAAGAGAATCACTTATCTCGGTAAGCTTAGGGGACTTTCCTTCACGCTTGATAGCCTCTTTTTCTATCTCGAGTTGCTTAATTTTTCGGTTCAACTCATCTATCTTGTCAGGAACGGAATTCATTTCGAGACGCAACTTTGAAGCAGCTTCATCTATAAGGTCAATAGCCTTGTCAGGCAAAAAACGATTGGTTATATATCTGTTGGAGAGATCCACTGCCGCAATTATGGCATCATCCTCAATTTTAACCTTATGATGGTTTTCATATTTCTCCTTTAGACCTCTTAAAATAGAGATGCTCTCGGCAGGAGAGGGTTCATCTACCATAACCATTTGAAAACGACGTTCGAGTGCTTTATCCTCTTCAAAATATTTTTGATACTCATCCAAAGTAGTGGCTCCAACTGTTCTAAGCTCTCCCCTCGCAAGAGCCGGTTTAAGAATATTGGCCGCATCCATTGCTCCAGAACTCTTTCCCGCACCAACCAAAGTATGTATTTCGTCAATATACAAAATGATTTCACCCTCACTGTCAACTACCTCTTTTACAACTCCCTTAAGACGCTCCTCAAACTCCCCTTGATATTTTGCACCTGCAATAAGCGCACCCATATCAAGTGAATAAATCTGTTTCGTCTTAAGATTTTCAGGGACATCTCCGTGAACTATTCTTTGGGCTATCCCCTCTGCTATCGCTGTTTTACCGACACCCGGCTCACCTACAAGGATAGGATTATTTTTGGTACGGCGGCTAAGTATCTGCAATACACGCCTTATCTCTTCATCCCTCCCTATTACCGGATCTAATTTTCCTGCTTTCGCCCTCTCGTTGAGATTGATTGCATAAGTGTTAAGAGCACTGTT
Organism: uncultured Muribaculaceae bacterium; assembly: GCA_964571395.1. GTDB lineage: Bacteria > Bacteroidota > Bacteroidia > Bacteroidales > UBA932 > Egerieousia. Next base: position 34,155 of record CAZNBA010000009.1, on the reverse strand, counting down.
CTGGTTCTGGTTTTGATTCTGATTGTTATTCATAATATATCTCCTTTTCCGGCCTGCCATAAACAACCTAACAACCTCTGATTTAAAATTGCCGATTATTTTGACAAGCCATATCAGAATCTCTCAAAATATCTACCATTTAAATATATATGACAAAATGTCATACAAATTTAAACTACACTATTTTGCTATCTGGGAAAGTTTGGAAATATGCTTGATATCAAATTTTCCATAAATATAGACAGCCGTATATTTCGTTCCATTATTACTGATCATCAAAAAAATAGAATTGGTATTGTCATAACCGTCATGGAAATAGTATTCATCCGAAACTCCTCCTGAATAATTGCTTGCGAGTTTTTTCAAATTGCAATAATTAACATATTCTGCACACTCCCTTTGAAATTCGCTGCAAGCAACTGGAACAGTAAGAGTGATAATGGATTTAATTCCACGTAACTGATCAGCAAGAACGGCGTTATCGGTATCTTTAGCAAGCATAGAGATCATTTTTGAACTCATCTCTACTGAGGAGCAGTTATCCGCCTTCTCATATTTATGAAAAATGGAGATAAATCTTCCATCCTGTGCAATCGCAACTGTTACTATAAATGTCGCAATTAATAATGTACTCAATTTTTTCATACCATTAACAAAATTAAACTTCATCAAAATATATTAAAATCCTATAACCACACCGGCAGAAAGAAGATGCGCTTCAGGTCCGCTTTCCGATTTAAATAGTGGTGTTAGCGAATATTTTACATATACTCCAAACCCTGAATAGGTAAAACTACCTCCTATCCCCAACTGTACAGGATTCAATCCTGAAATATTTGATTTATGTTTCGGCTTTTTGTATTTTGTATGAGCATTAGTAAGAAAATCAGCATAGCCGTTCAGGGCAATCTTTACTTTATGGTATGGTCTAAAGGTTAGATAAACAGGAATACCGAAATAGGTGGCAGTAAGTTTGGATTTTTTATAATCTTTATCCAATTCAACAGGTATGATTACTCCATTTATTCTTTTCAAAGTAATATTATTCCCAAAGGTGTAATTGTCGCAATTTATGCTCACTCCTACGGCTAAATAAATATCTCCGCGTTTGTCGAGTTGCAGACCAATATTTGCTATATCCATCCCGAAATGAATAGATTTTCCCCCCTTAAGATCTAAAAAATCATTCTGTTCCGGTGCATATTTGGAATAGTCGGTATTTACAAGCGTATTGAATCCCAAACGGATATTATTGCAAAATGAAAGATAATTTTTTCTTTTGCGAACACCAATATTGCAACTTTGGAATGAATTATCACCTCTTCTTCCAAAGGTGAGATCATGACCTCCAACTTGAATTATAAAATCGCTGTTACTTGCGCTTGTTATCTTTATATCGCTATACGATATAACAGTATCCCTATTTTGTACCTCCTGAGCATTAGCTGTTCCAAAAAATAGTAATGCGATAATTGTAATGACAAATCCCTGTTTCATAAGATTATAATATTTTATTATTTAATAACTCAAAAATTACCTATTTATTAATAGAATATAAGATTAACTGTCTCAAAATGTTTGTTATCGGTCCTCCTGCACCGACAGATTTTCGAGATTTTTAAGCACCTCGACAGGTTTATCAAAACGGCTCAAATCACTCAACCTGTCAGTAGCCTGCATGGCAAGTTCAGCATTTCTAATAGGTTTCCCATTTATATAACAATAGGGCTTGCTTACAAGCAGTACCGACAGGCATACTCCTGCAATAATAACAGCTGCAGCAAAATACAGTGTAAAAGTCTTTAGAAAATTACCCCTGCGATTAAATGGTTTATAATCTCCATGAACCTTTTCCTGAGACAAAGCCGCAAACCCGCAAAACAAAACTTTATAGGGCTCCCATGCCTGGGGAATATGCTTTGATGAGATAAAAAAGCCTCTCAATTCCTGCTCTTGTGCAGATGTGGTTGCACCTTGCTCCCATAATTGAAGCAATAACGTAACATGCTCCATGCTGAAATTCACATCCATATTTTCCATATCATTTACCTTATAATATTTACTTGCTTACCATTTCCTTACCAT
>CAZNBA010000009.1:0-31970 GCA_964571395.1 uncultured Muribaculaceae bacterium | reverse complement strand
CTTACCATTTCCTTACCATATCTCATCCACTAATCGTTTGCTATATTTACCATCTTTCTATTACTACGTTTTAAACCGTAATTCATTATTTTTTCAATATTTACCCGCACTTCTCGCCTGGCTCTGGAAAGAATGGCACGAACATTATTTTCTTGGATGGAAAGTATTTCCGCTATTTCAGAAGTCTCGTATCCCTCAACATCCTTCAAGTGAATAATTATTCTCTCGCGTTCATCCAATAAAGAAATTGTTTTATGCAACATCTTCCTCATATCCCAAATGGCTGTCTCCTCTACAATCGAATCCTGAATCGAATCTCGAAGCATATCATGATTTCTCATAATTCTTCGGTGACGCATGGCATCATAGCAGGCATTTCTGATCGATACCATAACAAATGCCTCAATATTAGTATGATTATCAAGATTATGACGATTAAGCCACATCCTTTCCATAACATCATGCACAATATCCTCAGCCAGGCAATCATCCGCTACAATAGCTCCGGCAAAGCGATACATCTTATCGCGCAAATGCACTATTTTATTGTCAAATTCCTTTTCGGTCATCGGATTTTCTCTTTGAATTAATAACGTATTTGCACTCCGAAACGCACAGAAAATTTAAATATATGATCACTTTTGGAAAAATCATAATACAATGTATAAAACCGAACATAAATTTTTCATATAAAATCGTTGTGAGTTCATACTTCCATTCCATCTCCTTATTGTAACTTGTAAGAGATGCAGTAACGGCACGCTACTAATGCATCGTTCATTAGAGTTTACACGAATGCGTATCACAGTAATTTAAAAAACAGATTTCCTCTGGAGATATGAATGTTTTTTTGATTTTTATTAGTATATTTGTCAAATATGACTAACAGGATAAACAGAAATATTAAGGCTTCCGATACTGTATCAGACCAACTCAATGAGGGAAAGTTACTTCCACTCGTCGAGAGTTTTTATACAATTCAAGGAGAGGGATTCAACACCGGAAAAGCCGCCTATTTCATCAGATTGGGTGGGTGCGATGTAGGCTGCAGTTGGTGCGATTCAAAAGAGTCATGGAATCCGGCAAAATTTCCACCTGTAAACATAGAAAAGATTATCAGCGAAGTTGAGCGTCATCCAGCAAAATCCATTGTCATAACAGGGGGAGAGCCTCTTAAATATCCTCTTGACCCATTGTGCAATGCCTTGGCAAAGAAGGGGCTTGAGATTTTTTTGGAGACATCAGGCTCTGAAAAAATGAGCGGTAGATTCGATTGGATCTGTCTTTCACCAAAAAAACGCAAGGAACCCCTAAAGGAAAATTACCAGAGCGCTGATGAATTAAAAGTGATAATAGAGTACCCCGATGACATAGCATGGGCGGAGGAGTGTGCCGGTAAAGTTAGAAAAAACTGTCTCTTATATCTTCAACCGGAGTGGAGCAAAAGAGAGAGCATCATGCCTGTCTTGGTAAACTATGCTATGGCTCATCCACAATGGATGATCTCCTTACAAACACATAAATATCTGCATATTCCATAGTACCATATATTAACTAACTAATTAAAACAACAAAAAACATCAGATATGAAACTAAAATATCTTGCTTTGGCTCTTGCCACCTTCTGTTTTGTAGCAGGGGCAGATGCACAACCGAAAAGGTCAAAAAAGGCTGCTGAAGAGAAAAAAGCCTCCTATGAATTTACTACAGTAAAGACAAATCCTATTACATCAATTAAAAACCAGAACCGATCAGGTACATGCTGGTCCTTCTCAACAATAGCATTCCTTGAGAGCGAGGCCATTAAAAAAGGAACAGCAGACACCAGTTTGAATCTTGCTCCGATGTTTCCTGTTTACAAATGCTATGTAGATAAGGCAGATAAATATGTCCGTATGGATGGCACTATTAATTTTGGCGGTGGCGGCGCAGCAAATGACGTAACTTATGTCCTCAAAAATTACGGCATGGTGCCTGAAAGTGCTATGAACGGATTGAATTACGGTGAAGAAAAGCACGTTCACGGAGAATTGGATGCTTTGACAAAAGCCTATGTAGACGTTATTGTCAAGAATCCTAACAGGAAACTTTCTCCATCATGGAAAGTTGCCTATGAGGGTATCATTAAAGCCTATCTTGGCACTATTCCAGAAAAATTCAGTGTAAAAGGAAAGGAATATACCCCAATGAGCTACGCAAAGGCACTCAATCTCAATGCCGATGATTATGTTGAGATTACCTCCTACACTCACCATCCTTTTTATACTCAATTTATTCTTGAAGTAGCTGATAACTGGCAAGGTAGCAAATATTACAATGTTCCTATGAACGAGATGATGGAGATTGTTGACAATGCTCTTGAAAACGGATATACCATTGCATGGGGTACAGATGTCAGTGAAAAAGGCTTTACAAGAGACGGAATAGGAATTATTCCAGACGTTGAAGCAAATGAGAAAAGTGCTGGTTCAGACCAGGCAAGATGGGTTGGCGCAAACAAAGAGGATAAAAATGCAACTCTTTACAATCTCAATGCTCCTGGCAAAGAGAAGGTAATAACTCAGGAGATGCGTCAACAGGCTTTCGACAGCAAAGAGACTACTGACGACCACGGAATGCAAATCTTTGGTATTGCTAAGGACCAAAATGGCACCAAATACTATATGGTAAAGAACTCGTGGAGTACAAACAGCAAATACAAAGGTATCTGGTATGTTTCTGTTCCTTTCGTTCAATACAAGACCATGGATATTATGATCAACAAGGCTGCCATTCCTGATTCAATTAAGGCTAAACTTGGCATAAAATAGATTAAATTACTTTTTAAACAATTATAAACTAATGAAAAAATTACTAATTTCTCTTCTCATATTACTCTGTGCAGGCACATTTGCAATGGCACAGTATAAATATGAATTTACAAATGTTAAGGTCAATCCTGCCACTCCTGTGAAAAATCAGGCAAGTACCGGCACATGTTGGTGTTTTGCAACAAACTCATTTATCGAATCAGAATTACTGAGAATGGGCAAGGGTGAATATGACCTATCGGAGATGTATATCGTCAGAATGAACTATGTTCAAAGAATATGGGATAACTACCTTCGCGCTGGCAAGGGTAATATTGGACCTGGAAGCATAGCTCACATGTATATTAAAAGAATGAGTGAATCCGGTCTTCTTCCTGACGAAGTGTACGACGGACTCAACTACGGATCAAAATCTCACAATCATCAAGAATTATCACAATGGGTAAAGAGTGCAAGCGAAATTTCGATAAAAAACAGACGTCCGCTTCAACCAGAAATTCTTAACGGAATCCTTGATGCTTATCTTGGCAAAGTTCCTGCAAAATTTACCTACAAAGGGAAAGAATATACTCCTATGAGTTTCTATAAAAGCCTTGGACTTAATGCAGGAGATTATGTGGAACTTACAAGCGTAGCTCACCATCCATTCTATGAAAGAGTTCCTCTGGAAATTACCGACAATTGGGATCATGAACTTCTTTACAATGTTCCTATAGATGACCTCATCAAAATAATGGATAATGCCATTGAGAAGGGCTATACAATTGCATGGGACGGCGATGTAAGCGAGAAATCATTCGCTCACGGCAACCATATTGCTCTAAATACAGATGTAAGTCTAAAGGGTACCATTAAAGAGAGAATTGTTGAGAATCCTGTAACTCAGGAGAGCAGACAGGCAGGTATTGAGAACTTCTCCTCCACAGATGATCACCTTATGCATGTAACAGGTCTCTGTAAAGACCAGAACGGCACCAAATATTACATAACCAAAAACTCATGGGGAATAAGTAATGGTGACGGCTATCTTAATATGTCAGAAAATTATGTAAGGGCAAAATGTATCAGTATTCTTGTTAACAAAAATTCTATCCCGAAGGAGATAAGAACAAAACTGAATATTAAATAACTTTAATCTCTATCCTGCAGCTTTTGAATCTTCCAATACTGCAGGATAGTTTTTTTAAAACAGTTGAAATGCAAAGCATTATAAAACATATACCTAACACTATTACAATATTCAATCTTTTATGTGGCATTATCGCCTCAATAGAAGCATTATATGGACAATACCAAACCGCTCTATATTTCATGATTGCAGCAGCGCTATTCGATTTTTGCGATGGTATGGCTGCAAGATTATTAGGAGCCTACTCTCCTCTTGGTAAAGAGTTGGATTCACTTGCCGATATGGTAAGTTTTGGGCTTGCTCCAACTTTGATGGTGCTGAATTTTACTGCAGCAGCATATCAACCCGGTTTTGCTGCAGCAAGAGCAAATGGTGAGAGCACCTATCTTTACTCTCTTCTTATGTTACTCCCGCTTCTTCTCGCCGCCTGTTCAGCCCTAAGACTTGCTAAATTCAATATTGACACGCGCCAAACACACAATTTTATAGGTCTCGCCACTCCTGCGGCAGCACTAATGATTGGAGGTCTGATGGCAAGCCTGATGGATTTGGACCTGCTCAAAACATTTTTATATAATCATGCCTACGTGTTAGTGATAGCCACAATTATTATCGCTCTTCTGCTTGTGAGCAATATACCCATGTTCTCCTTTAAATTCAAAAACCTTACATGGAAAGAGAATAGACTACGTTTTATTTTCATAATAATTGCAGCCATATTTGCGATAATACTCTCTGCGAGTGGTTATTTTACAATATCACTTTGGATTTTCATGGTTTTCTTCACTTACATAATAATTAATCTTGTAATATATCCATTCCAACATAAGTTGCAAAAATAATAGACAGAACTCTCAAAGCAGGCAATAAATAGCAAACTAAGTGATAACTATCAACAGCACGACAATATAAAAGAGAAAATAAACAAGCAAAAACAGAGATTATAAAGCAAACAAAAATGAATACGACATATACATCATACACAACAGTAAACGAAAATAATACAGCAATTGCAATGGGATCAGGAGATATGTCTGTATTTGCAACTCCGGCAATGTGCGCTTTAATGGAAAATGCAGCAATGAATGCAGCAACACTCTATATTAAAGAGGCTAAACAAGACAGCGCAACAACAACCACTGTCGGTGTCTCTCTAAATATAGATCATACCAAAGCTACTACAATGGGCAAAAAGATTAAGGCCGTTGCAACTCTCACCCAAGCAGAGGGCAGAAAACTTACCTTTTCGGTAACAGCATATGAATATGACTCTTACGAGGCAATAATAGGGAAAGGTACACACTGCAGATTTATAGTAGAGCGAGAAAAATTTTTAGGAAAACTCAAATAATAAACAAGGATTCCACACCAACTGTTACATAAAAGGAGGTTTACATAACCATCAGAAGAGCTATCAATTAGTTAATTGTTTACAATTAAATTTGCAATCCCTCTCCTGCCTTGAATTTACCTGCACTCACAGGCAACACACCAATAGCAGGTAATACGCCAAAAATAACTTTGGCGGCTGCTATATTATTATACAAAGTATTGGAATAGGCTATCACAAAGGCCTTGTAACTATCTATACCGGGAATTTTTGCAAGGGCATAGGGAGAGCCGAAATAGACAGCTATCATATTCTGATTAGCAGCCCAATCTGCAAAAAACTTCATTTTAGACTCATCAAGTCCGAAATTTTTTTGGGGACGTGGATCTGTATCGTGAATACCTAAAATAATTAGATCATAGCCCTTTAATCTCTCCTTGAGAAGTTCGATTTTAGAGATTACATCTATATTGGAAACAACAAATGTATCAATTGGGAATAGGTTAACATTATATGGTTTTCCACCTCTGATGAGTGTTGAAGCAAAAGCGGCACCATTTTCATCACCTCCGTATCCAACATAGGCAACCTTATTGTATTTGAGCTTCTTGAGCGGAAGTACAGGTTGATAAAACTTTCCCGGAGTAAACAATGAATTACATGATTTGTTGGTCAAAACAGTAATAGTGCCACCGCATATTTTATTTATTAAATCTATATTGGCCTGTTTCACAGAACGCTCCACCAATCCTGCAGTATCAATTTCCAAATGTCTCTCAGTTTTTGAGAAAAGTCCGAGGCTGGCCTTTAAAGAGAGAACTTTTCTTAATTTCTCATCAAGCATCGCCTCAGTAATTTCACCGGAATTTATAGCCTTAACAATCTCATCAATAGAATTATCTACCTCTTGAGGCATAAGCAAAATATCAGCTCCGGCCTTAAATGCGGCAAGAGGGATTTTCTTTTTCGGTAACCCCGACATTTTTGATACACCATCCATATTAAGTGCATCGGTGCAGACAATACCGTCAAATCCCATTTTTTCCTTAAGAAATCCGGTAATGATAGGTTGAGAAATTGAGGCGGGAGCACCTGACGGATCAAGTACGGGAACTTGCAAATGCCCAACCATAACAATATCAACTCCCTTACCTATCAAAAATCTGAAAGGATATAATTCTGTAGCTTGCAACCTCGCCATGCCAAAGGGCAAAACAGGAAGACTTTTATGAGAATCAACATTAGTGTCTCCATGACCGGGAAAATGCTTAGCAGAACCGGCCACTCCGGCAACCTTCATTCCCTCCATATAGGCAGAACCATACATTGCAACTTTTTCTCTGTCTTCTCCAAAAGAACGAGCATTAATAGCCGGATTATCTGGATTATTGTTAATATCTACATCAGGAGCGAAATTAACATGAATTCCAAGATTTCTGCACTCTTTGCCAATCGCATACCCCATTTTGTATATTAATTTATCAGATGAGAGCGCACCAAGTTGTATCTGCTTTGGAAAAGCCGGCAACTCCTTAAATCTCATCGCAGCTCCCCACTCTCCATCGATGGTAATCAAAAGAGGAACTTTTGCTATCCGGCGGAATTTATTCATCCTTTCAACAGCTGGAGCAAGAGAATCGTCCATAACGATAACTCCTCCTATCTTACGGCGTATAAGCCTGTTCTGATAACGTTTAATATCGTCAGATTGTCGGCTTACAAACTCTATTACAAATAATTGGGAGACTTTTTCCCTGATAGAAAGTCTCTCCATTACAGAATCAACCTGGATTTTAATTCTCTCCTTATCCTCTTTAACTTTTGCTGAAATAAGACCGGAATTTAAACACAACAGAGCAAGGAGAGAGAGCGTGCCGGTAAAATATCTTACAATCATTCTTTTCGACACATTATTTTCCCGCAAACTGACTCTTTAATGCCTCAATTTTGGCATCACAATCAGCTCCGTGAACTCCAAAATAAAATTTTATTTTCGGTTCAGTCCCTGAGGGTCTCACCGATACAACCGAACCATCTTTTGAGAAGAACTGCAGCACATCTGATTTAGGAAGTTTCGTCTTCTCAGAGATTAGATAGTCTATTGTCTTAATGACAGGAGAACCGGCCAACTCTGCAGGAGGGTTATTCCTGAATTTATGCATCATTGACTTTATCTCCTCAACCCCAGCCTTTCCCATTTTCGTCAGTGAGAGAAGCGCCTCCTTATAATAGCCATATTTTTTGTAAATTTCCTGCAATAATTGAAATGGCGTCTTACCATGCATGGCACACCATGCAGTACACTCGGCAAAAAGGGAACAGGCAATTACAGCATCTTTATCTCTTACATATTCCCCCGCATTAAAGCCATAACTCTCCTCTCCGCCACCAATAAACAACTCCCTACCCTCATGCTCTCTTACTACTTCGGCGATATATTTAAACCCTGTAAGAACGTTATACATCTTTACGCCATAGGCTTTTGCCATCGCAGCCATAAGTTCAGTGGTAACAATTGTCTTTACCATATAAGTCTTATCGCTCAACTTACCCAGTTCTTTCCATCTCTCAAGAAGGTAATATGTTAAAATTGACGCTGTTTGATTCCCGTTCATCAGCACCATCTTTCCGTTTGAATCTCTGAGAGCAATACCCATTCTGTCAGCATCAGGATCTGTTGCCATAACAACATCAGCACCAACTTCATTAGCTCTCGCCACAGCCATCTCCATTGCCGAACTCTCCTCAGGATTGGGAGATTTTACGGTAGGAAAATTGCCATCATTCACATTTTGAGCCTCAACACCGTAAATCTTTTTAAAGCCCATCATCTTCAGAGCTTCAGGAACTATTTTTACACCAGTACCATGAAGAGGAGTATAAACAAATTTAATATCCGGATACCTTTTTACAGCATCTGGAGTTAAAAATAAAGTGGAAAGAGCTGAGAGATAAGCCTTATCTACCTCCTCCCCGATCACCTCAATGTTCCTCTCCCCACCGGTAAACTTTACCAGTGCAGGAGAGGTGATTTTGTTCACTTCTTTAATAATATTCGTATCATGAGGAGCGGTTATCTGCGCACCATCTTCCCAATAAGCCTTATATCCATTGTATTCCTTAGGATTGTGTGATGCTGTAATCATTACACCACCTTGACATTTGAAATAACGAACAGCGAAACTTAACTCCGGTGTAGGCCTCAATGAATCGAAAAGATAAACCTTTATTCCGTTTGCAGCAAAAACATCGGCAGTAACCTTTGCAAACTCTTTGCTGTTATTTCTGCAATCGAATGATATGGCAACTTTTATTTGTGATAAACTCTTAAAATTCATCATAAGGTAGTTGGCAAGACCTTGTGTAGCCATTCCTACAGTGTACAGATTCATTCTGTTGGTTCCGGCACCCATAATTCCTCTTAATCCGCCGGTACCAAATTCGAGATTCTTGTAAAAACGTTCTTCGAGTTCCTTTTTGTCATTATCGATGAGATTTCTAACCTCATCTCGTGTTTTCTGGTCATATTCAGGGCCGAGCCACTTTTCGGCCTGCTCCATATATTTTTCCATAATATTGTTATTTAGAATATTATTCGTTCAACTCCAACCATCTTGTCTCTTTCTCATCGAGAGTTGCAATAACTGCTCCAATCCGCGTTGAAGCCTCAATTAATTTATCCTGTACAAGATTGCCTGATGACAGAGCCTCCTCCAACTTCTTTTTCTCCTCCTCAAGTGCCTTCATCTCCCGTTCCAACTGTTCCAACTCGCGCTGCTCCTTAAAGGAAGGCTTCCTTGCTGCCAGTAATGTGGAATTTCTCTTTTCCTGCCTGTATTTTTCATTCCCGGATATTTTGTTTTTTGCTTGCCCTTTTAAATCTGACAACCCTCTCTTTTGAGTCTCACCGGATACGTATAAATTGCCCTCCTTCTCAAGATGCCTGATATATTCCCTGTACTCACTGCACTTTCCTATATAATCCTTCACTGCCCCGTCACCTGAAAAGATAAAAATATGATCCGCAATTTTATCAAGGAAGTAACGGTCATGCGAAACAATCAGAACACAACCCCGAAAAGATTGCAAATACTCTTCGAGCACATTCAAGGTAAGAATATCAAGATCATTTGTAGGCTCGTCCAAGATAAGAAAATTGGGATTTTTCATTAAAACAGTCAAAAGATAGAGCCTTCTTCTCTCACCTCCACTCAACTTCTCCACCTTTACAGAATGCATCTGCGGCGAAAAGAGAAATCTGTTCAAAAATGCACTTGCACTGATTTTTGATCCATCCTCCATAGTTACAGTTTCTGCTATATCATAAGCTATGTCAAAAACCGTTTTACCCGGAATAAATTCCATGCCCTCCTGCCTATAATAGCCGAAAGTTACCGTTTCTCCTACCTCTATCGAGCCGGAATCAGGCGTGATGACTCCTGTCATAAGATTCAAAAAAGTGCTTTTTCCAACTCCATTTCCACCAACAATTCCAACCTTCTCAAACCTGGCAAAATTATAGGTAAAATCATTCAGCATGCATTGCTCCCCGTAAGAATAATTAACATGCTTACATTCAATTATCTTTGTTCCGAGTCTTACGGTATGAACATTCATATTGAGTTTACGATCCTCTGAGATATTCATTTGAGCACGCTCTTTGAGATCATTAAAGGCATCGATACGATATTTTGCTTTGCCTGTTCTGGCACAAGGGGTACTTCTTATCCACTCAAGTTCTCTTCTATAAAGATTTCTTGCCCTGTCAGTTGCGGAATTCATATTGGCAATTCTCTCCTCACGTTTCTCTAAAAAATCGGAATAACTACCCCTATAAGTATATAATTCTCCTCCGTCCAATTCATAAATCGTATTACAAACACGGTCGAGAAAATACCTGTCATGTGTCACCATAAAAAGAGTACATTTCGATTTCTTAAGATAATCCTCAAGAAACTCGATAATCTCAATATCAAGGTGATTTGTAGGTTCATCAAGTATGAGAAAATCTGCCCCTTTCAACAAAATAGAGGCAATAGCAACCTTCTTTATCTCACCGCCTGATAGTTCTGACATCTTTTTTGAAAGATCTCCCAGCTGAAGCGAAAAGAGAATCTGTTTTATCTTTTGTTCAAAACTCCATCCGTCAACTCTGTCCATATCGTTTATGGCACGCGCCAACCTTGCCTTATCTTGAGAAGCCATGGCACTATTGTACTCCTTAACAACATCATACAAGTGATCAGTCTTTGTAAATACCTCCTGAAAGATTGTATTTTGAGGATTATAGTCATAATTTTGCTCAAGAAACGCAATAGATATATCCTTCATAAACTTTACAGAACCACCGGAATCAGAATGATCCTTTCCTGCAAGCACAGAGAGCAGAGTTGTTTTACCCGTACCGTTTGGCGCAATGAGAGCAATTTTGTCACCCTCGTTTATATTAAAATAAATTCTGCTGAACAGTACCTTCTCCCCGTAAGATTTACTGATATTTTCTACTTGTAAAAAACTTGGCATAATTTGCAAATATACTAAAGAGATTTATAAATGACTATCTTTGCAGCTATGTTATACGAAAAATACAAACCATTCTATAAAAGAAATTTTAACCTTGCAGTGCCCGTTATGATAACACAGGCGGGGCAAATGGTTGTCCAAATTGCTGACAATATAATGGTCGGACATTTGGGAACTACCGAGTTTGCCGGTGTATCATTCGCCAATGTAATATTTATGATAGGCATGGTCTTTACCATCTGCTTTACTCAGGGTCTTACACCATTTGTCGGCCAAAACTACGGGAGAGGCAATCACCGCGATATGAAGGCCTACCTGCAGGACTCATTTGTTCTTAATATTATCATCTGCCTATCGGTTTTCATAATAATGGCATTGATAGTACCACTCATGGATAAAATGGGACAAGACCCTAAAATCCTCGGCTACGCAAAACAGTATTACTGGTACTCATTAATCTCCTTAATTCCTACTGTCCTGTTTTTTACAATGAGAAACTTCTCTGAAGGAATAGGAATTACAAAGTATGCAATGTATATTACTGTATTTGCAAATATGCTGAATATACTCCTTAACTGGCTTCTTATATTCGGGAAATGCGGATTTCCATTCTTAGGTGTTGCCGGAGCCGCAATAGCCACACTTATAAGTAGAATAGTAATGGTTATTCTTTTTGCGATGCTCTTTTTTAAACTAAGAGCCTACACAAAATTTACAATGATTAAAATTTCTCCCTTTATAGACCGCGACAAAATCAAAAAACTCTTTCAAACATCAATCCCTATTGCCTGCCAAGGCCTGGTTGAAGTAACTGCTTTCGGGCTCACCGGCATAATGGTTGGATGGATTAATAAAGAGTCTCTTGCGGCATACCAAATCACAAATACTCTCTCCACGCTCTCCTTTATGATTGCACAAGGCATTGGAGTTGCAGCAACAATAACTGTTTCGCATCAGTTCGGACAAAAAAACTACTATGGAGCAAGAAGCGCAGGTTTTGCTGCCACACATCTTGCCGTACTGCTTATGGGGAGTGCCGGAGTAATATATATACTCTTCAGAGAGTATATTCCAATGATTTTCACAGTTGACAATGTTGTAATTGACCTTACCGCCAAAATGCTGATTATTTCGGCCGCGTTTCAGGTATTCGATGCCACACAACTGTCGGGTTTTGCAGGGCTTAGGGCACTCAAAGATGTAAAGATACCGCTGCTGTTTTCAACCGTATCCTACTATTTGGTCTGCCTTCCTCTAAGTTATCTCTTCGGATTCACACTTGGTATGGGAGCAGTAGGAGTTTGGCTCGGGCTACTGTTCGGACTTATGTTAGTTGCAATAGCAAGCCAATATAGATTCCACAAATTGACAAACAGACTAATCAATAACGGGGATGAATCCACAAGAGATCCAATATATAATTGATCATGAGCATTCCAACACCTCCTCATTACTTCTCGGTAAAAGGGTGGAGGGAATAGATATACCTCTATGCGTAAAATGTATTGAGGCAAGGAAAAAAATGAAGTCAAAGGTACCACAATGGTACTCCGTCCCCTCTCTTATCTATCCCTTCTCTTTATCTGTGGAACAGTGCAGTTCACAATCAACTGCCCTGTACAAATATTCAATTGCAAAAAGGATAATGAAACAATTGCAATTGGAGGTTTATGGTATGGAAGAGGGAGTTTCAGATAAACTTCATGAGATTGGTGAAGAAAAGTTACTGAATAATCCTTACAAAAACATTGCTGATATAACAGGTGGAATGGGAGTAGATAGTTTTTTTCTTTCAAACGCCACTGAAAGACTATACTATTTCGAGAGGAATAAGGAGTTGAGTGAGGCGGCAGCATACAACTTTATCGAACTTAATAATAAGAGAATCATTGTAAGGAATATTGATATAACAGGGAATGTCGGGGTACTGAAGGAAAAAGAGATCGGGCTTATTTACGCAGATCCTGCAAGAAGAGAAGGTACTGAAAAACATAAAAAAGGAGTTGGCATCACAGCAGCAGGCAAATTGATCTCTATAAGTGACTACGAACCCGATATAATCGCTTTGAAAGAGGAATTGTTCAAATATGCGCCATACCTGCTCGTAAAAATCTCTCCAATGGCGGACATTAAATTGAATATGAAATTATTGCCTGAGACTACTGAAATTCATGTAGTCTCTGTAAACAACGAGTGCAAGGAGTTGCTTTTCCTGCTTAAGAAAAGCTCCCTAAAGAGTAATAGAACTGCGATGCAGGCGACAACTTCAAAAAGGGACGGGACAATAATCATGGTAGCAACAGCAGGAGACACAAACACAAGGGTAACTGAAAAGGAGGAAAAGATTGAGGCAGAAAGAAAGAATAGGAATGATAATTCTGAAGAGCCTGTAATATATGCTGTAAATCTGGTTGAAGAGGGCAAACAGGGTAATTTCAACTCCTTTAAATTCACCTATTCTGAGGAGAAAAATTCACATAGTGAATTTGCAGAGCTTTTCCAATGTAATTACTCAACAGAACAATCTCAGCAACAACGGCAAACTAATCTGCAGTATTGTCATCAAGAAGAGTTACATCAGCATCTGCAATCGCATTTTCAAACACAGCAACTTCAAAAACAGCAACTTCAAAAACAGCAAGAAACAAAGGCTATATTTAATTGCACAAACGAGGCAGAATTAATACTTCTTGAACCGAACAAATCTCTTCTAAAGGCAGGAGCTTTCAAAACAGTTGCTCAAAGGTACAGTCTCAAAAAAATTGCCCCGAGCACGCATCTTTACCTAACGGAGGCAAATAGAAAAAATGAGATGGTAAGCAACTTTCCCGGTAAAGTCTTTGCAATAAAGGAGATATACAAATATAACCAACAATCAATAAAAACATTAAGGAACAGGATTACAAAGGCCAATCTCTGCGCCCGCAATTTCCCAATAAATACCGATGCTCTCAAACAAAAGATGAAAATTGTGGAGGGAGGAGAGGAATATCTGTTCGCCATAACAGAAAACTCAGGTGAACGGGTTTTAATTCACGCAATTCACCTGAGTTAACTTTTACACTGCCCTTTCAGCAGACTATCTGTGCGTAACCTCGCTCTTCAAAAGAATATTTGGTGCCTCCTTCCCAAGAAGATGATTGTACCAGAAAAGATAATCACCTTGATTAGACTGCAAACTCTTCATCCCTCTATAGCCATGGAACTCACCGGGATAAAGCATAAGATCAAACTGTTTTCCGGCATCCTGAAGTGCATTAATCAGTTGCATGGTATTTTGCATGTGAACGTTATCGTCGCTCGTACCATGAGTTATCTTGAGATAGTTTGTTGAATCTCCCTTATATGATGAGACAAAATTCATCAGACAAGTGTTCTTATATCCATCAGGATTATCTTTTGGAGAGTCCATATAACGCTCGGTATAGTGTGAATCATATAAAATATAATCATATACTCCACCACCTGCAATCCCGTAAGGAAAATAGTTACCATAACGTATAACTGCAGTACTTGTTACGGTACCTCCAAAAGAGAAACCAGTAATTCCTACCTTCTCTCTGTTCACATATGGACGTTTATACAACTCCTTCATCCACGCAATATAATCGGAAAGCTCAACCGTAACAAAACTTCTATACATCGCATTTACGCCCTCTTTACCACAATGTCCAGAAGCTCTATGGTCCATTGCAACCTGTATAACACCCTCATTAGCCCACCATTGAGTGCCTTCTCCTACACCCCTCCATGTATCCATTACAGTTCCGCTGTTAGGACCTCCGTATATGGAGACAATAACTGGATATTTCTTTGTACTGTCCATATCTACAGGTAAAATTATCTCGGCAGGGAGAGTATACCCATCAACATCTAAAGAGAGCATCTTTGTCTTTGCAATCTTGTACTGATCGAACTTCTCTCCTTTCAAATCATAAAGTACCTTTACATCCGTTCCTCTCTTTCCAATAGTGAACAGACCAACTCTTGTAGGAGTCTCTGCATTTGAATATCTGGCTGCAAAATGTTTATTATCAGGCGAAATAAGAACTCCTACATAATTGTAAGCGCCTACCGAAAGTCTTGTAATTTTCTTTGACTTCAAATCCACCCTGTAAACATCGTTGCGAGTGCTAATCTCCCTTCTTGCCGTGAAATAGATTGCCTTACCCTTCTGGTCGAGCTTTAAAATATTAACGCCCCAGTTTTTGCCCTCTGTTATCTTTTCCAATCTCTTGCCGTCGAACGACTGGAAATAGATCTGCTCCCACATATCGAAATCCCTTATCATATAAAAACCATCAGAGGTAAAGACCATTTGTTCAGGCCAATCAATCCATGATTTCTGAACCTCGTTGTAAATCTTCTCCTTTGAACCGTCACCGGGATTAACGGAATAAATAATAAGATTATTCTGTTCTCTCGGCATCCATGGAATCATCATACGGGTACCGTCCGCATTCCAGAAAGGAATTCCAAAATACTGGTCTTCGAGAGAGTTGAAATCAGCCCATACAGTAGCCGCTGCAATCTGAGCAGTTGTCTTTGAAAGGAAATTTTCTGTACTTACAAAACCTATTTTAACAGCAGGATTGTTGTCACCTGCCTTGGGATAATGAGTCTCTGTTATAAAACCGGTCTTACCTCTCGAATCATAAATTGGAAACATCGGAACTTTCGTATCATCAAATTTATAATAAGCAAGCGTTTTACTATCCGGGCTCCACCAAAAAGCCTTGTATCTCGATGGTCTTCCCAATATCTCCTCATAATAGACCCAAGAGGCCCATCCGTTCAATATAAGTTTAGTCCCATCAGAAGTTACCGCCTTCTCGCTTCCGGTAGCCACATCATATAGATACAGATTATTGTCGGCACGCGTATAGGCAATTTTGGAAGAATCTGGAGAAAAGGTATAATTCCTTACCTCTTTGAAATTCTCCACTGTCTTAAACTTTTCCAATGCCGCACTCTCCGAAATTGAGGCCTTTTGCTGTGCAACAGGTATTGAGACACCTCTTTTCAAATTATATAACATCTGAGTACGCTCTTTCTTCCCGTACTGCATTAAGAAAAGATTCTCATTATCCTGCCATTTGAGAGGATAAACAGCATCGTTCAAAACACCATCTGGTAGCTTAAGTATCTCCTGCTGAGTAAATTTTTTTTGAGCGTTTGCTTCATTACCCGTAAAAGCGGGCACAACGGCAATTGCACACAGCATAGAAAATGCTAAACAACTTACCGTGGATTTTATTTTAAAAAAATTTTTGATCATTATTTTACAGTTAGTTTAGTTAAATTATCAAGCTAAAATACCAATAAAAACGGGAACAGCAAAAAGAAATCGGCTTCATTTTTTGCAGGAGAAGAAATAATCCTTGAAATTAACGAGATAGACTCTTTCTACTCCTCTGGTTATGGCTGTATAGAGCCATTTTTTATCCTCTACGGTAATATCATCATTCCAGAAGCAATTATCGATAAAGACACATTTCCACTGTCCGCCTTGAGATTTATGACAAGTGATCGCAGCCGCATACTTAACCTGCAAAGCATTAAAATAAAGATCCTCTCGGACCGCCTTTATACGAGCTCGCTTGCCCTTAACATTACTATAATCTTCATATACCTGCTCAAAGAGCATTTTCTGCTGCTCCTGACTCAGAGCCGGAGAGGTAGAAAGAAGCGTATCTAAAATTATCTTGGCCGTAATTTCAATATTATTATAATCAGGAAAAGCAAGAGTGGCAGTAGCATAATGGAGATTGTAACGCTCTTCGTAATGAGATATTTTCATCAATTCGGCAACATCTCCGTTAGCAATAAAATCGAGTTCCGGAACCTCTTCAAGAAACTGATAGCAGTTCTTGACAATCATCAGTTTATCTCCCTTTGAAAGTTGTTCCTCCTTAGAAAGCACACTTTGTCGAATTCCCATATTGTATCTATTCGCTCTATTATTAGAACGACAAAGAACAACAGTATCATCGAGGCCATATTTATCAATCGCATCACCGATACATTCAATAAGATCACCTCCAGCGATTCGGCTGATATCGTCATAGCCCTCCATATCAAACTGAATCATGGAGTCATCCTCATTCTCTATCTGCGTCCTGAGTAACGTGGCATTTTTTAGGATACCGCTCTCTTTCTCCTGCCTTACAACGCTGCGTAGCGTAGCAACTACCGGAGTTACATATCTTTTAAGATTATCGGGATCAAGTGCAGGACTTCTTTCCATACCTATAGGAGGCAATTGTGCCGGGTCACCCATAAGAATAAGCCTGTTGCTGCTGTCTTGACGCACATAAGAGATAAGATCATCCAACAAATCTCCTGAACCGAACAACGAAGAGCTGGAATTATAGCCATTGGTAAGCAAAGAGGCCTCATCCACAATATAGAATGTGTTTTTTGACTTGTTAACATCAAGTGAAAACTGCCCTATTCCATCACTTAAAGATTTCTGTCTGTAAATTTGTTTATGTATTGTCTTTGCACTTTTACCCGTATAGTTGGCCAACACCTTTGCAGAACGGCCTGTGGGAGCTACAAGAACATACTTATATTTTAGAGTTTCAAGTACCCCGATAAATGCTCCTATTGCAGTAGTCTTGCCCGTACCGGCGTATCCGCTTATCATCAAAAGCCATTTCAGAGCTGGATTGTCCATTACAAACGCTCCTAAAGTCTCGAACAATTGTTTTTGACAATCTGTAGGGGTAAAACCAAGCTTTTTGATCATAGCCTCGGAAAGAAATTTTTCAGCTGCCATAATCTATCTCCATTTATAAATAAAGAAAATAAGCAGAAGAGAATAGATCTCAAGACGTCCTAAAAGCATCTCAACAGAGAGAATCAATTTCCCGGCAGCAGGAAAGTTAGAATAATTACCCATGGAGCCAACTGTACCGAATCCAGGACCCACATTACTCATATTGGCAAGCGAACCGGTAAAAGCATCTATAAAGTTAACTCCCATAATTGAAAGCAAAACCGTAACAATGAACACTATAAGAATATATAAAACTATAAACAGCGTTACAGCTCCGGCCATCTCCTGCTCAACAATATGATTACCCACCCTGATAGGAATGACAGCATTCGGATGAATGGTCTTTTGCATTTGAGTCTTTAGCGTTTTAAAAAAAATCAACACGCGGTCCGATTTCAAACCTCCAGCAGTAGAGCCTGAACAGGCACACTGGAAAGACAAATAAATTAGGAAAAGTACTGCGACATGTGGCCAAACAGAGGTATTAGCAGTAGCAAAACCTGTTGTAGAGGCATACGAAATCACCTGAAAGAAACTCTGCCTGAGCGCGAGCGGCCAACTGCCAAGTTGTCCTGTAATAAGTAAATCAGCGGCAACTACAAAACCGGAAATGAGCAATGTTGCGGTATAAAATTTTGTTACTGAAGACCTAAAAATATTGGTAGAATGGCCCGTAACTGTTGCATAAAGCAATCCAAAATGAAGACTCGAAAGATACATAAAAATCATTATAATCAACTCTATTGAGAAAGAGTTAAAAGATTTTACAGACTCATTTCTCGTACTGAACCCACCAGTAGAGATAGTAGAAAAGGCATGATTGAGTGCGTCAAAGAAGTTCATGCCGGCAAACATCAGGCAAATGGTTTGAATTACCGTCAATCCTACATAAACATAGGAAATTACCTTAATAGTCTCCTGCGTTTTGAATTTATAATTTTCTTTTGACAAAGCAGAGATCTCCACTTTGCTGAGTCTCATTCTAAAAACGCTTACCGTAGGCAAGACAAAGAGCATAAAAACCACAACACCTATACCCCCGAGAAAATGAGTTGATGAACGCCACAGCAACAAGCCTTTAGGTACCGCCTCCACATTAGTAAGAATTGTAGCACCTGTTGTGGTATAGCCTGACACGCTCTCATACCAGGCATTAACCAAAGAAAATTCACCACCCCACAACAGATAGGGAAGCATCCCAAAAAGGCAGCTCAATACCCATGAAAAAACTATTATGGTAAATCCCTCTTTAATATCTATATCGGAGACGTTACGCACAAAAATAAGAGGAAAAAGCCCCACTGTCATGGTAATAATTCCGCTTAAAAGCAATGGAGAAAATGCGGAGTCGAAATCATATATCATTGAGGTAAATGCCCCCAAGAACATGAAGCAGGCATTAAAAACAAGTGCAATACCTATATTCCTAGAAACTACGCTTATATTCATTTTAATGGATTATTAAGATCTGTTTAACAACGCAAATCATAATTCGAAACCCTTATTTTTCTTGCGTGTGAAAGTCTTGTTGGCATCAATAATCTCACGTATATTATTATTCAAATCGGCAAGTTCATCGTCGCTATCTATATTCACATTGTAAGATTTTTTATATGAAATATAATTTTTTATTCCCTCAATCATCTTAAGCACAGGAGAGATAAAATAAAAATTTACAAAATAGTTAAACAAAAGAACCAAAAGCAATCCTATACTTACAGCCACAACTCCAGGCATAATACTACGATAAAAACTCTCACTTAAATTTTGAGAGTTGGCAGATAGCGCCTTTTGAGAGATATGAGTTAATTTCTGAATGTAACTTCTCAACTGCGTATAAATCGGATAAAGTTTACCAAAATACCAGGTACGCCTATTCTGATAGTCTGATTGCCACACAACTTTTACATTTTTAGCGGAATGAACATAAGCAGTATAGGCAAAAAGGACAGAATCAGCCATATTCCGCTCCTCCTCAGTCGTATACTTATCTCTCACCCCTGAAAGATAGGTAACGAAACGGTCGTCCTGAGACAAATCAGGGATATGCAGCAAAGTATCGTTTCCAATATTTTTAAGAAATGCATAATTGTATTCGTCTGTAACCTCCAAAAGCAATGTAGAGGTGTTTATACTGGCAATATTATCCGATATTAAATTGGAGACAGATCTCCTCATACTGATAAACTCATATACCGAAATCAAACCCGAGAACAACAAAATTGTTGCAATTATTACAAATCCGAGCGATATTTTTTTCCTTATTCCCATATACGTTAACAATCGTTAAGAACAACGGACAAAGGTACTAAAAAATACCAATTTAACTCAATATGCGTACACTTAATCGACCATTCTATCTCTTTCTTGCAGACTGCCGCTGCTGATGACAGCAGCATTCAGCAGTTCATTAGAACTCCAACAGAATGCGTTGTTCAGCAGGAGCTGAACTCAGTTTACAGGCTTGCAGCCTGAAATACAGCACCGAGAACGGTGCGGATGCTCCGCATCCTTTAGCAATCCAGCCCAACGAGGCTAAGCACAACCTGTTTGCTGAATTGCTGAAATAGCAATGCGTATTTCAGCATATTCAGAAACAGAGTTGGGCACATATAAAAAAGCTACCCGGCAAAAACCGGGCAGCCTATCATATCTGTTTACTTTAGTATTGATGTATCACTAAAGAAACTATTTAACGGTCGACATATATTTAACCATCTCAAGAATCTTGTTTGAATAACCCCACTCGTTATCGTACCATGACACAACCTTCACAAATGTAGGGGTAAGTTGAATACCTGCTTTCGCATCAAAGATAGAGGTACGAGCATCGCTCAAGAAATCAGATGAAACAACTGCATCCTCTGTATAACCGAGAATTCCCTTAAGTTCAGTCTCAGAAGCCTCTTTCATAGCTTTACAAATCTCTTCGTAAGTGGTAGGTTTAGCAAGATTAACTGTTAAATCAACTACTGAAACATCAAGAGTAGGCACGCGGAAAGACATACCTGTAAGTTTACCGTTCAATTCTGGAATAACTTTACCTACTGCTTTTGCAGCGCCTGTGGTTGAAGGTATAATATTACCTGCAGCGGCTCTGCCTCCTCTCCAATCCTTTGCAGAAACGCCATCAACAGTCTTTTGAGTAGCGGTAGAAGAGTGAACTGTAGTCATCAAACCATCTACAATACCAAATTTATCGTTAAGCACCTTTGCTACGGGAGCAAGACAGTTTGTGGTACATGATGCATTGGAAATAATAGATTGTCCAACATATTTCTGCTGATTAACGCCAAAAACAAACATTGGAGTATCATCTTTTGAGGGAGCGGACATTACTACGCGTTTTGCCCCTGCCTGAAGATGTGCTTCCGCCTTCTCTTTTGTAAGGAATAGCCCTGTTGATTCAATAACATATTCGGCACCAATCTCACCCCACTTAAGATCTGCAGGATTTTTCTCGGCTGTAATTCTAATAGCATTTCCATTGACAACCAGTTTACCCTCCTTAACTTCAACTGTACCATTAAACCTTCCATGCATTGTATCATATTTAAGCATGTAAGCCATATATTCTACATCGATTAAATCGTTAATAGCAACTACCTGAATATCATCTCTTGATTGAGCTGCTCTAAACACCAGACGGCCGATACGGCCGAATCCGTTAATACCAATTTTAATTTTGCTCATTTTACTTATTTTTTAATAAAATTATACTCTTTGGTTTATTTAAAATTTATAACAAATACTATGCAAATTTAGTCATTTTTCTAAAATTAGCTATCTTTGTCACACTTTATTATCAACAAATTTAGAATATGCGCAAATTGCCACTCAAAATACTGCTTACCAACGATGACGGATACTTTTCCAACGGAATAAAAACACTTGCTAAATTACTTGTCAAATATGGAGATGTTCTCTGTATTGCTCCTAAAGAGGCACAATCCGGAAAGGCTACGTCAATAACAATGGAGCTTCCATTGAAACTCAATTTAATCTCTGACGAAATGTCAGAAAACGGAAATAAAATCACTTTTTATTCTCTCACTGGAACCCCTGTAGATTGTGTAAAACTTGCCATGGTAAAATTCTATCCGGATCAATTTCCTGATGTAATGGTATCAGGTATAAATCATGGTTCAAACGCCTCCGCCGCAGCAATATATTCGGGTACCCTTGGAGCAGCAACAGAAGGAACTGTATATGGCATTCCATCAATAGGTTTTTCAATAGATTCACATGACCCGGACGCAGATCTCTCGCCGGTAATTGAGAACTTCGACATAATTTTCTCAAATTTCCTTCAATACCCCCCTTCCAAAGAGGACTTTTTAAATGTAAACTTTCCTGATATAAAGCCTGAAATGATTAAAGGAGTACACTTTGCAGCACAGGGAAGAGGCCGTTGGACAAAAGAATTCAATACAATACAGGACCCACACGGCAATGAATGCTACTGGATGAGCGGATATTTCCTTGACCAGGAGGAGAGAAAGGAGACAGGAGACCATCAATTGGTAAAACAGGGTTATATCTCAATTGTTCCGCACAAAATTGATACAACTGATTACGCCGAGATCGAAAGGCTTAAAAGTTGCTGGAAAATATAAAACCGGAGATGAAATATTATATTATTGCAGGCGAGGCATCAGGAGATCTTCATGGTTCCAACCTAATTAAGGGAATTCTTGAACAAGAGCGGAACGCCAATATCAGGGCATGGGGCGGAGATCTCATGCGCAAGGCAGGTGCCATTCTGGTAAGACACTACAAAGAGACTGCAATAATGGGATTTTGGGAGGTTCTCACACATCTTGGAAAAATCATGAAGAATCTCGACATCTGCAAAAAAGATCTAGTAGATTATAATCCCGATGTTGTGATACTTATCGACTATCCAGGTTTTAATTTAAAAATAGCCGAATTCGCAAAAAAAAAGGGATATAAGGTCTTTTATTATATTGCACCCAAAGTATGGGCATGGAAAGAGAGCAGGGTGCATAAACTGCAAAAGTTTGTGGATAAACTTTTCATAATTTTCCCTTTTGAAATAGAGTACTTCAAGAAATGGGAGATAAATGCCGTATATTGCGGTAATCCGCTGCTTGATAGTATTGGGGATTATCCATACCTGAACGAGACAAGAGATGCATTTGCAAAGCGTTCATCCAAACAACGAATTACCCTTTCATCAACAGGGAAGGGCGAGAGAGCAATAATTGCCTGCCTCGCCGGAAGTAGAAAAACAGAAATAGGCTACCTTTTACCAAGAATTGTCAAGACAGCAGTACTTATGCCAGATTACAAATTCATTCTTGCCTGTGCTCCCTCAATTGAAACCGACTATTATAAAAAAATAATAACCGATGAACTTATACAATGCTTGATGAAGAGAAGGAAAGTGAATAAAACAGCTGATGTTAACACAGATGAGAGAGGGATAACAACTCTCTGTAATTTGGAGATGATAAGTAAAGAGACTTATTCAGTTCTTCTTAATGCAGATGCAGCAATTATCTCCTCTGGAACAGCAAGTTTGGAAACTGCGTTGCTCGGAACACCACAAGTGGTATGCTACGGAGGAAGTGAGATCTCTTTTGCCATAGCTAAACATTTCGTAAAGCTCAAATACATCAGTCTCGCAAATCTTATTCTCAATAAGCAGATATTTAAAGAGTTGCTACAACACAACTGTACTCCTCAAACTATCTCCGCTGAACTTACAAGATTGATGGATGATAAAATTTGCAGAACAGAAATGATAGAGGATTACAACAGGGTAAAAACTGCTCTCGGAGGCAAAGGAGCCTCAATCAGAATAGCTGAAGCAATGATAGAAGAACTCAATAAATCCACAAGCCATGATAATCCACGCATATAAATTCGAAGGAGCCGGTAACGACTTTGTTATAATAGACAACCGAAATAAAGAATATAACCTTACAACTTCCCAGATAAAAGAGTTGTGCGACAGAAGATTCGGAATAGGCGCAGACGGTCTGATGTTGCTTGGTAAAGAGACGAAATACGATTTCTCAATGGAATATTATAACTCTGACGGCAAGATTGGCACGATGTGCGGAAACGGAGGAAGATGTCTTGTGGCATTTGCGGCAGAGATGGGAATCAAAAGTTTTGAATTTACCTCATCGGACGGTTATCACATTGCAAAAATTCTAAAAAAAGAGAATAAGACCTATACGGTAAGGCTAAAAATGAGCGATCTTACTGAGGTAACTGAGTTCGACCAGTGCGGGGTACTGCAAGACTACACCAAAAATGGCGAATATAAAGAGCTATGCAATACGGAAATTGCAGGAAGAAAAAGTAATGAAAAGGCCTATTTTCTTAATACCGGTTCCCCTCATTATATTGAGTTTGTACAAAACATAAAATCATTTCCAGTAGATAAAGTCGGTAAATTCTGGAGATGGCATCCCTCCCGTCCCTCAGGAACGAATGTAAATTTTGTTGAGATATGCAAAGGTAAACTCAATTCGGATGGACTGCTCTTTGTCCGCACATACGAAAGAGGAGTGGAAGCCGAAACCTTTGCATGCGGAACAGGCGTTACCGCATCGGCTATTGCAACATTCAAGTACCAAATGAAAGAGAGAACAGAGTCTACAAAAACCGGAAATTACGAAATAGAAACTATGGGCGGCCATCTTCAAGTAGAATTTCTATATGAACCTAAAGAGGACAAATTCACCAATATTTACCTCACCGGTCCTGCAAGGCTTGTTTTCGACACACAAATAGAAGTTTAATTAATAATTTCTCACTCCAAAAATATCGGTACCTATTCTTACATGTGTGGAACCACATTCAACGGCAATTCTAAAATCGTTGCTCATCCCCATCGAAAGAGTGTTAAAATCAGGAAGAGAGGAACCATAGCTGTTTTTGATCTTATCGTAAACTCCTTTGAGCGTCATAAATTCCATTCTAATTTTCTCCTTATCCTCTACAAAGGAGGCCATACCCATCAATCCGCAAAAATTAACATTTCTATAAAAGGCAGCTTTACCAACCAATTCAAATGCCTCCTGCGGGCTTAAGCCTTGCTTTGTCTCTTCGCTCGCAATAAAAACCTCAAGAAGGCAGTTAACCTTAAGTTCATGTGCCACAGCATATCGGTTTATCTCAGTTAAGAGTTTCTCCGTATCCACAGAGTGAACGAGTGAAACATATGGAAGAACCATTTTTAACTTATTGCTTTGTAAATGGCCGATAAAATGCCATTGAATATCATTGGGAAGGAGAGGAATCTTGGCTGCAAGTTCCTGCGGTCTGCTCTCCGCAAAAACCCTCTGACCGGCCTCGTAGGCCTCAAGAATATCGGAGACCGGATGAAATTTGGAAACTGCCACCAGCGTTACAGCTGACGGCAGTTCACTTTTAATTCTATTTAAATTCTCTTTTATCATAATTAGCGCCCCTTGTTCTTCATCTGTTGTTGCTGCTGCTTGTACATTTCGTCGAGTTTCTGCTGAAACTTTGATTTCTTTGTCTTTGCAGTCGCCGCTTTAGCCTGAAGTTTGGCATATAGAGCCTTCTCATCTATAAAATATCTCCTTATCACCCATGTCTGAGCAATGGTAATAAAGTTTGATAGCATATAATAGTAGCTTAATCCGCTTGAAAAATTATTACAAAGGACAAGAAGAAATATAGGCATAAAATACAACTGCATGTATTTCATTCCTGCCATTTGCGAATTTGAAGGCATCTGGTCCATAGTAAGTTTCGAATAAAAATACATAGACACAGCCATTAATAATGCGAACAGACTCACATGATCTCCGTAAAGGGGAATAGTGAACGGCAGGTTCAAAATAGAATCGTATGTGCTCAAATCCTGAGCCCAAAGGAACCCCTGCTGTCTCAACTCAAAAGAGGCCGGGAAGAAACGAAACATTGCAAAGAGAATAGGAAATTGCAACAACATCGGAAGACATCCTCCGAACATGCTTACTCCAGTCTTCTTGTATAAAGCCATTGTCTCCTGCTGCTTCTTTAGTGCATCCTCCTTTTTAGGGTATTTCTCAGCTATCTTATCTATCTCCGGCTTAAGAACCTTCATCTTGGCAGATGACATATAGGATTTTAATGTAAGCGGAGAGATAACAAGTTTAATCAGAATGGTAAGAATCAATATTATAATTCCGTAATTGGAGATAAACTTACTTAAAAAATCAAAGCAGTTAATGATTACCACTCTGTTTATCCAACCTATAAGCCAGCCTCCAAGCGGGACAATCTTCTCAAAATTATGACCGTAACTCTTTAATACCTTAAAGAGATTAGGCCCGTAATAAAATTGGAATGGCAAATTGACCTCATCAGAAGAGGTATACTCAACCTGCATATCCGCCGTACAGGTCATTAAGTACCCCGATTTATCAGTCTCCGGGTAGAATTGTTGCTTGAGATCTCCAGCTGTAAAAGAATTCTCCGCAAGCAAGATTGCCGAAAAGAATTGCTGCTGGAAAGCAAACCATTCAACTTTCGTCTTAAGTTCCTGCTCCGCAGAGGCCTTTCTCAATCCTAAATTTTCAACCGATTTTTCATTTGGAAACTTATAATCTACAGTAGAATAATTCTTCTCGTTATCATATCCCTTCTCAAGGCGCGGAACATTCATTTTCCAATCCACTCCCACAGAGGTCACATTTTTTGGAATGTATTTGTCCATTCCCTTCATTCTTACATTAAAATCCATTAAATAGCTTCCCTTGGACAGTTTGTAAGAATGTTCTATATAGGAGGTTGCAGAAAAGTAAAGACGCATGACAAGAGTAGAATCTGTCTTGTCCACCTTCGTATAGTAAAAATCTGAGGTATTTATCTGCTGATTGGCATACAGAGAAAGCCCAAACTTGCTCGAATTCGACTTCATAAGGTAAAGACCGAGACTGTCGTAAGTATAATAATTTTTAATAAGGACCTCATAGGCCTGAGCTCCTTTATTAGTAAACTTAATGGAAACCTTATCGTTATTAAGTTGATAAAATTCCTCAACACCCTTGCTCGCTACCTCCAGCACAGAATCTTTATACACAGGAGCAGCACCTGCCATTAGAGCAGAATCGGTTTTTTTTGTAGTATCTGATGAGATTGTCTTTAGCGTATCTCCGTTGGCGATTCTTATCGAATCAGCAATTTTAGCCTCCTTAGCAGCCTTAACTTTGGCTATGGAGTCTGTTACAAATTTTTCTCTCGCTTGTTCTTTATAGAGTTTTGTATTATACCAGCTGAATCCTAATAAAATCGCCCCTATCAATACAAAACCTAAAATTGTATTCTTATTCATTAGCAGTTTTAAAACTAAAATTGTTTGTCAATTACTTTTATCTTCTCCTCCAACTGAGCCAGTTCCTCTTTGGAAGCAGCAATCTTTTTCTCTATATCCACAATAAACGCTTCGGCATTTTTTGATTTTGCAAAGAAGCCCATATTATTTTCGAGAGTGGCAATATCAGACTCCAGCTTCTTATATTTCTGGAGCAGTTTATCGCGTTCAAACTTAAGAACTCTATCTCCCTTACCGGAGTTCTTCATATCATTTACTCTCCGTTTGAATTTGTTGTATCTCTTTTCGCTGGCAACATTTCTTATCTCTCCGAAATGAGAATTCATTGCCTTTTCAAATTCGGTCTGAACATTGTCCTTGTCCTTGAAGGGTACAAATCCTATTTCATTGTACTGTTGCTGAAAATCGCGCATTGCGGCAATATTCTCCTCCTGATCCTCAGAAGGCTGATATGCATTGACCTTCTCAATCAAAGCATTTTTGGCAACAAGATTTTCGGCAAACTTCTCATCGTCTCCTCCAAAATGTTTTGCTTTGCTGTCAAAAAAATGATCACATGCAGCACGGAATCTTTTCCAAACTACATCTGATTGCTTGCGTGCAACAGGGCCAACATCTTTCCATACCTTCTGAAGATTAATAAGTTGATCTGTAACCTTCTTCCAATCCTCACTCTCCATAAGTGCCTCAGCTTGTTCACAAAGTTTTATTTTTTTGTCGAGGTTATCTTGCATTACCGATTTAAAATTTGAGTAATACTCCCTCTTGGAATTATAGAATTTATCACATGCAGCACGGAATCTGTCATAAATTTTTTGATTCTCCTTCTTTGAGGCAAATCCAATCTTTTTCCACTCCTCCTGAAGATTTTCCATCTGTTTTGAACAGGCATTCCACTCATTAGACTCCTTTATCTCTCTTGCAGCTATCTCTTCTGCCTTAGAACAGAGCTCGGCCTTGGAATCGAGATTCTTCTTTTGCTCATCTTTAAGATTTTCAAAAAAGTGCTGATGTTTTTTATTAATTGTGGCGGTTATGGTTTTAAATCTCTCCCAAATTGACTCTCTGAACTCCTTGGCAACAGGGCCTATCTCCTTCCACTCCTCATGAAGACGTTGCAATTCCTTAAAGGCATTTACAATATTAGACTCCTTTTCCAATGCCTCGGCCTGCTCGCAAAGTGCAGTTTTAGACTCTAAATTCTTTCTAAAATCAAGATCTCTAAACTCGTTATTGATTTTAATATAATCATAAAATTTCTCTACAAGATGCTGGTAACTATCCCATATCTCCTTAGCCTTTGACTGAGGAACATTGTTAATGGCTTTCCATCTTGCCTGAAGTTCTCTGAATGCAGGGAAGGTGTGATTAACATCCTCCGCTTTATCCAATAATTCTTGCAACTCTTTTATTATTTGCTCTTTCTTGACAAAATTATCCTCTTTCACCTTCTCCATATCCTGGACAAAATTAGCTCTCTCGCTCTTATACTTTGTATATAACTCCTTAAAGCCTCTCTCCAACTCTGCAAATGGATTATTTGAAACTGCCATTTCAGACTCCTCCTCTTGCGCAGGAGTACCTTCCTTATCGGCAAACATACCAGAAGCAATCTTTTCCCTCTTCAGAACCTTGTAAAATGCGGCCTTTATTATCTCGGCATATTTATAAAGTTCCTGCTGATCTCCTCTCTCCAACATCTCCTGAAAAGATTGAATAATATCTTTCAGCCCCATCTCAGAATAATCTATTATACCTTCTGCTTTAACCTCCTTCTGGTTGGAATCCGCATCAGCAGAGACAGCGGAGTTGTTTTCTTCTGTTACGCTATTAACTGCGGATTCAACTGCCTGAGCAGCATTCTCCTCAATTGAAGCGGTAGTCTTGTTGTCCATAAAATTGTTTTTAGCCAATAAATTTATAAACTGCAAATGTAATTAAAAAAATCGCTAAAAAAACACTCTCTCACCATTTTAATATTATAAAATAACTAACTTTGCGCCATTATGCATATAGATATTATTTCTGCAGTACCTCAACTATTAGAGAGCCCTTTAGGATACTCAATTGTACAAAGAGCTAAAGACAAAGGACTTGTAGAGATTACCATTCATGATCTCAGAGAATACGGCAAAGGAAATTACCACCAGATAGATGACTATTCCTACGGAGGAAATTCAGGAATGGTCATGATGGTGGAGCCTATCTTTAATCTTATAACAGATCTGAAAAAGAAAAGAGAATACGACGAAATAATTTATATGTCTCCGGATGGTAAAATTTTAGATCAACCTGAGGCCAACAGGCTATCGTGCCTTAAGAACATCATTATTCTATGCGGTCATTACAAAGGGATAGATCATAGAATAAGAGAGCATATTATCACCTCCGAAATCTCTGTTGGAGATTATGTTTTAAGTGGAGGGGAAATTCCGGCAGCAATAGTATGTGATGCAATAGTTCGCCTGATACCGGGTGCACTTTCAGACGAAACTTCAGCACTGAGCGATTGCTTTCAAGACAATCTACTATCACCTCCCGTGTACACCAGGCCTGCTGAATTCAACGGATGGAAGGTACCTGATGTACTGCTTTGCGGAAATCCCAAAACAATTGCCATATGGCAGGAGGAGCAGGCATTGGAACGAACAAAATTATTAAGACCATATTTGCTCTCCTCTTCGGCACCAAAAAAGCCCGATAATTATTAATAATTTATCAATTTATGCCGGTTAAAATCTCATCTCAATTATTTTTCATTACATTTGTATCATAAAGTAAAATAGGCGATATGTCAGACAAGATTATCATTATTCCTACATATAACGAGAAAGAGAATATAGAAAAGATGATTCGCACACTTCGCGGATTAGATGGAGATTACACTATTCTTGTAATTGATGATGGCTCACCGGACGGTACGGCAGAAATTGTAAAAAGATTACAAAAGGAGTATAGTGAATCTCTTTTCATTATAGAAAGGAGTGGAAAATTAGGACTTGGCACCGCATATATAACAGGATTCAAATGGTCAATCGATCACAAATATAACTACATCTTTGAAATGGATGCCGATTTTTCCCATAATCCTAACGATGTTCCCAAATTATATCAAGCCTGCCTAAATGGAGCAGATCTCGCAATAGGTTCCCGCTACTGCAACGGCATCAGTGTTATCAACTGGCCCATAGGGAGAGTGATAATGTCTTATTATGCATCAGCATATGTAAGATTCGTTCTTGGGATGAAAGTATTCGATTGCACTGCAGGGTTTAAATGTTATAAAAGAGAGCTACTAAAGAGTATAGACCTCGACAACATACGCATGAAGGGTTACGGTTTCCAGGTAGAGATGAAATATAACGCTTATAAATTGGGATTTAAAATTAAAGAGGTACCTATTATCTTTGTAGATAGAACGGAGGGAACCTCTAAAATGAGTTCAGGCATATTTGGAGAGGCATTTTGGGGCATAATAAAGATGAAGTTCCGCAAAATAAGGCCTGCAAAACAGATTCAGGCTTAATACTGTCGAGGTACTGATATATGACAATACTTATTAAAAACGGCACAATAATAAATGAAGGGCTGTCCTATACAGGCAGCCTTTTAATTAAAGGCAACTTAATAGAAAAAATATATAAAGGAGCTCTTTCTGAAGAGACTAATGAGTTTTCCGGAGAAGAGACAGAGATTGTCGATGCCTCCGGAATGTTTGTAATCCCGGGAGTAATTGATGATCAGGTTCATTTCAGAGAACCAGGGGCGGAATATAAAGCCTGCATTGAGAGTGAAAGCAAGGCGGCTATTCTCGGTGGAGTAACAAGTTATATGGATATGCCCAATAATAATCCGCCGGCAACCGATATAATAACACTCGAAAAGAAGTTCAAAAGGGCCTCCGAAGTCTCATATGCAAACTACTCTTTCTATTTTGGAGCTACCGATACCAACATCAATGAGATTAAAATGGTGGATACCAATAAGGTATGCGGCATAAAGGTATTTATGGGGTCATCAACCGGGAACATGCTGGTTCAGAACCCGGAAGCACTTAATAAAATCTTTGCCGAGTCACCTGCGCTTATTGCGACACACTGCGAGGAAGAGTCTATCATACAAGAGAATACAAAGAGAGCAGTACAACAATTCGGTGCAGAGATTCCGTTTGAAACACATCCACTAATCAGAAGCCGTGAAGCTTGCATAAAGAGCAGTGGCAAAGCCATTAAACTTGCTCTGAAATATTGTTCAAGACTTCATATTCTTCACATCAGCACTGCAGATGAAATAGAGATGTTGAAAGCCGCACAGAAAAAAAACAAAAAAATCAGCGGAGAGGTTTGCGTTCATTACATGTGGTTCAGCGACAAGGATTACCATCAATATGGGGGATTCATAAAATGTAATCCCTCAATAAAGAGTGAAACCGACAGAGAAGCAATAATAAGGGGGGTGAAAGAGGGTGTCGTAAAGGTAGTTGCCACAGATCATGCGCCTCATTTGAAGGAGGAGAAGATGAGACCATATCTCAGATGTCCGAGCGGAATGCCTGAGGTTAGACATTCATTACAAATGATGTTGGAACTCTCATCACAGGGAATATTTACAAAAGAAGAGGTAGTGGCACGTATGTGTCATGGACCTGCTGAATGTTTTGGAGTGGAAAAAAGAGGCTATCTAAGAGAGGGCTACTACGCCGATATCGCGGTAGTAAATCCTAATGAAAAGGATTTTATCTCAACAGCCAATCCTCCTTATAAATGCGGGTGGAGTCCGTTGAACGGAACCACTTTCAGTTGCAGTATCGTACATACATTTGTAAATGGAGTACAAGCTGTAAAAAATGGAGAACTTATTAAAAGGCCTGATGTAATGCCTTTAAGTTTTAAAAGAAAGGCCAATACTGAGATAAAATAATGTAGGCCTCAGATCTGAGATGAGTGAAAAGAGTGGCAGGCAAGAGGTAAATGAAATGAATAAAGAAAGAGAATTAATTTATGATGTGTAAAAACTGAGGAGGAAGAGAAAGAAAGAAGGAAGGAAAGAGGTGAAGAAAAGGAGAAGAAAAAAAG
>CAZNBA010000008.1:0-42572 GCA_964571395.1 uncultured Muribaculaceae bacterium | reverse complement strand
TCTCACCACCGAGATTCTTTAATATCAACCTACTTATAGAGAGGCCAAGACCAGTACCCTGTTTGCTTTCGTCAAGTTTTTTAAACCTGTTAAAAATCTCCTCTCTCTGTTCTTCCGGAACTCCTGAGCCTGTATCAGTAACAGAAATAACCGCTGTGTCATTATCCCCACGCTCAATTTCAACTGTAATGGTCCCAACTTTGCAAAATTTTATCGCATTGGCAATAAGATTCATAATAACTTGCTGCAACTTCAGCAGATCAGTCTCAATTATAAGAGATTTTAAAGAGGATTTAAACCTTATCTGAACATCAGTATGTTTTATTTTTTCAAATGTTTCTGTAATTTCATAACAGAGTTTTACGGCATCATACTCGGCTATACTGAATTTCATATTATTATAATCTAAACAGGAAATATCTACAACATCATTTATCAGTTTAAGCAATAAATTGGAATTCAATTGAATGATATCCTGAAATTTTTCCATGGATTCCTTATCAAGATCTGGATTATCAACAATAAAAGTAGAGAAGCCCACAAGAGCATTTAAAGGAGTACGTATCTCGTGACTCATATTTGATATTACAGTACTTTTATTTAGAATAGATATTTTAGCCAGTTTCTTTGCATTTGTCAACTCCTCGCTCGATATTTCGAGAAATTTTATGCGTCGTGTTAAAAAATAAAAGACAAAAGCGGCGACTAAGGCAACTGACAAAAGAGAGATTAAAGAGATTAACAACATTTTGTTTGTTGCTTTTACATTCTCCAAATATTGCTGATTTACCTTATATTCGCTATATACAGCTTCAACTTTCTTTCCAAAATTGGATTTGAATACAGAATCCATTTTTAGACTCAAAGAATCATATAAAAAGAAAGCCTGTTCGTATTTATTATTCTGCACAGCACTTCTGGCCTGTGATAGTAACAGAGAATCATTCTCGGCATGAGCCGAATACATATGATTCGCAATAACGAATATAAATATAAATAATACCTTCTTCATTGTTGAGGGAAATTACATCTTAACCAGTTCGTAATCTACAGTACCCAATTTTATCTTCTCCGCATGCTCAAGACACGATTTCCAATCGGTATTGGGATGGAGGTAAAAGAACTTATCATTATCTCCCTGACAATTACTATTATGGCAATTCGAATGATTGTGATCAGCGTGAATATTATCTGTCAATAATGTTCCATCAATTGCCGGAGCCTTCATAACAAGATCTGCACATGCCATATCTAATGCAACTGGATCATAAGAAGCAGCTATACCAATATCAGGAACAATCGCCGCATCATTACTTCCCCAACAATCACACTCGGGCGAGACATTCATAATAAAACTGATATGAAAATTGGGCTTATTTTGAAGTATTGCTTTAGTATATTCTGCAATCTTATAATTTATCATCTTAGATGATGAATTATGCACAACTTGTGCAGCGTCAAACTGACAAACTGCAACACATTGCCCGCAGCCGACACACTTAGTATAATCTATCTCCGCCTTATGATTGTTATTCACATGAATGGCATCATGGGCACAGGATTTTTCACATATGTGACACCCCCTGCAATTCTCAATCTGTATCTTGGGTTGAGCCTCGGAATGAAGAAAAAGTTTCCCTCCAACGCTGGCTGCACCCATACCCAAATTCTTTAAAGTCCCTCCAAAACCTGTCATCTCGTGTCCTTTGAAATGCGTCAGCGAAACAATCACATCTGCATCTGCTACAGCGGAACCAATTTTTGCATATTCACATATTTCCCCTCCGATCACAGGCATTTCCTTAAAATCTGTCCCCTTTAGGCCATCTGCAATAATAACAGGAGCATCAACTGCAATCGGATTAAATCCATTTTTCATTGCTGCATCAATATGATTGACAGCATTGGCACGTCCTCCTGAATACAAAGTATTGGAATCGGTAAGAAAAACTTTTGCTCCCATTTTTCTTAGTATACCTACAACAACATTTACGTAATTTGGCCGCAGATATGCCATATTGCCCGGTTCTCCGAAATGAATTTTAATTGCTGTAAACTTATCTTTGCAATCTAATTTGTCTATACCGGCCATTGCAAGAAGTTTCTCGAGTTTTTTTAGCAAACTCACGCTTGTGGTTGTACGAAAATCTGTAAAATATACTTTAGAGCTCATATGACTGAACAATTTAGTGCCAGTTGGCAGTTTAAATGGCATTTATCTATAGTAAAATGTTTATGCAGAAATCAATTCTGAAGATATTTTTTATCACAAACATTAATGCTATTGGATTGGAATAGATTATACCCGGCAGCATCAAACGCTTTGGCAGGGATATTATTCTGATCATAAATCTCTGAAAAATTATAATTTGTTCCCTTTGTCATCCATTCCCACAATTGAGGATACACATCATTAATATGACAGGTCTCTTTTGGATAGTTGAACCAATCATGACCAACCTCTTTGGAGCCCTCATAATAGACAGCCCCAACATTAGTGAATACAAGCCCGTAAGGCAACATATCGGTGTTTAAAGAACTGTTAAGATATTGTGTGGAAAGTGCAAAATGCTCATCATTACCAACAAGAATATACCATTCTACTCTATTTGCACCACTACCTTCTATTTTAGACATATCCCAGTTCCTGATTGATGAACCTAAATATTCATGCCATCCTGGTATTTGCGAATTTTTTGGAAAAAAATTTGGAGTAATAGTATTAAACATACCCTCTTTCCCCTCAAAATATTGCTTGCGGCAATCATTGTCACCTTGAGTAATTAAGCCTTTAAATACTTGAGTTTCACCTTTATACACAGCACATCCAAGTTTGAAAGATTTGGAAGAACCAAGAGCTACAGGTTGAACTCCGAATCCGAATATATTCCCTTTAGTTTTATAATAAACGTGAATCACAAGATCATTATAGTCATAATCTGTCTCTTTAGAGTCCTCAAAACAAATAACCTGAAACAGACTGGATTCATTTTCGATAGTATTGGGATATTGAGCTTTCGGCACATATACAAGAGTTAAATCATCTACGACTTTTGTGACAGCTGATGTTATCGGCAGAAGTATTGTCATTGGTTCCACTGCAGTAGCTACAACCTCTCCACTGAATACTACTTGCGTTACGTACCCCTCTTTTACCGGAACTGTGTACTCTTTAGAGGTCTGCATACGTGATATAACTTCGGTTTTAGCTTCGTTTTCCGGCAATTCATTCTTACCAACATTACTTTTCACACATGAGGATAAAAATAATGAAAATATTATAAGATAAAGTAATAAATTTTTCATACTCTTCAATTTTTACAAAAATATAATTTTTAATGGATATCAACAAAATAATCAAAGCAATTGCTTATTATTTGCTCCATAAATAAGGAACAATATCTATCCGGTAATAACATCGGAATAAAACACTATTTAGATTAGATCAATAGATTAATCCTTCATGAATTTCTCCTTTACTGCACTCATTATCATTTTAATGCATGTCTCCTCCCCCAATTTGGAAATATTAAGACATAAATCATATGAAGATTTATCCCCCCACGTTTTAAAGGTATAGTAATTATAATATTCCGAACGTTTTCTGTCATTTTTTTTGATAATATCCATTATCTGTTTATCTGAAAAGTTACCTACATTCTCTATCGCACCTCTCATTATAGCATTATTAATTCTGTCAGGCTGCTCGGCATAGATAAAAAGATTTAGGGTATTTTTCTCCTCTCTGAGAATATAATCGGCACATCGGCCTATAAAAATTGCAGAACCTTTTTCGGCAGCACTTTTAATTACTTCACTTTGGATATTAAAAAGGCTCTCTCCACCGATAACGTTGTTACAGTTATAATTGGAGATTCCAACCATAGAACTCAATCCGACACTTATAAACCCCGACGAAAATTTTGAGGGAGCTTCATCTGCCTGTTCAAAAAACTCCTTTCTTATACCGCTCATACGGGAAGCAAGATTTAAAAGTTCCTTATCAAAGTAAGGTATATTGAGTTTCTCTGATAATTTCTTGCCCAAGTCGAGTCCGCCAGAACAGAATTGTCTGCCGATATTAATGTAAAATTTACAATTTTCCATGGTATATCTTTTTAAATTTATTAATCTGATATATTAGCATACAGCCTGCTGTAATGCTTGAAAGCAAATCTGCAATAGGAATACTCATCCAAACACCATTGACCCCATAAAATGTAGGGAGGATCACTAAACATGGAAGCAAAATAATCAACTGTCTGGATAGTGATAGAAATATGGCCTTCCCCGGCATCTTTATACTCTGAAAAAAGTTTGAAGTTACCATTTGAAATCCTACTACCGGAGCACATAGGGAGGCTATTTTAAGCCCTTTTGCTGCCATCTCTATCAACTTATCATCAGTAGTAAATGCCCTTGCTATATAATGAGGTAAAAGTTCTGATACAATAAAGCCCAGACACATTACTGCGGTTGCGCAATAAATAGTATACTTTAGGACTCTGTTGAGCCGGTCATAATTTTGTGCACCGTAATTAAATCCAGCAATAGGCTGCATCCCTTGATTCAATCCCATTACCACCATTCCAAAAAGGAACAAGATTCTGTTTACAATTCCATAGGCTCCAATTGCCATATCACCTCCGTGAGTATATAGCCCCTTATTGATAAAGATAACAATAAGACAGGCTGCTACATTCATCAGGAATGGTGCTGTACCGATAGATAAAATATCTCTAACAAGCCTTTTTCTCAATTTATATATGCCTGATGAAAAGCGTATTAAATTATTTTTATTAGAGTATAACTTTATTATCCAGCAAAGTGAAATTAACTGTGATAAAAGAGTGGCAAAGGCAGCCCCTCTTATTCCCCATTTGAATACAAGAATAAACAGGGCTCCAAAGATAATATTGTTAATTACTGTAAGGATGGTTGCATACATCGCCTGTTTGGGGTATCCGGCAGCTCTCTGCATGGCATTCATACCAAAGTATTCATGTGTGATAACATTGCCGGCAAGAATAACCGTCATAAAATCCCTCGCATAGCTTATTGTATAGCGACTTGCACCAAAGAAATAAAGAATAGGATCAAGAAATACAAGTGCAACCAACATATAGATAACACCAATTATTAATGTAAGTACTATCGCATTTCCAAATACTTTTTGTGCCGTATCGTAGTTCTTTTGTCCAAGAAACACAGATATCGATGTAACGGCGCCAACGCCGACAAGGGTACCAAAGGCAGCACTAAGATTCATCAGCGGAAAGGTAATAGCAAGGCCGGCAATCGCATATGGTCCAACACCCTGACCTATATAAATACTATCTATTATATTATACAGAGATGAGGCTGCCATTGCAATAATGGCAGGAAGCGAATACCGCTTCAGCAGTGTTGAAATTTTCTCTGTACCAAGTTCTGTGGGGATATTTACCGACATATTACTTCATTTTTTGCAAAAATAAGAAAAATGAAGTAATCAATGAGTTAAAATTACTATCTTTACAAGATAAAATTAAATACTTACTATGGAAGTTTATGAGAATAACAACAAAAAAGAGCCGCTATCATTAGGCGGCTGGCTGATTACACTCATTATATTGGCTATTCCTATCTTAGACATTATTATGTTATGTGTATGGGCATTCGGAGGAAACAGAGATGAACGTGAAAAATTCGCCAAAGCAGCTCTAATCCTGATTATCGTAGGAGCTATCCTCTCAGTTTCACTTATAGGTTGTGTAGGGTGTGCCGCAATAACCGGAGCTGCTGCCGGAGGGCTCATTTAGCAGGCTCTCTTTCCAAACTGAATTTAATTATTGAAAAGCCATATTTGTTGATTATCGTCTCAACCAGACACTTCTCTCCAAGTATGGTTTTTTTCTCTTCAACATTGCCTACAAGATCTATTTCATCAAAGCAACTGCCTGGAGCAATATTCCAACTCTTGAAGAGATCGTCAGGAAGCACTATCTTAACCCTGCCTGATTGTTGTGTAAAATCGACAGTGCATAAAATCATCTCTATCTTTGGCTCTGAATTGTTAAATGTTTTCCTTGTCCTGCGAATGAATGTGTACATACTGTTAGGATTGAAACAGG
The DNA here is from genome assembly GCA_964571395.1 of uncultured Muribaculaceae bacterium. GTDB lineage: Bacteria > Bacteroidota > Bacteroidia > Bacteroidales > UBA932 > Egerieousia. Next base: position 36,459 of record CAZNBA010000008.1, on the reverse strand, counting down.
TACTTTCCACAGAAGAGGTTTTATTAGCATATTGAAGATCGTATAAATCTCCGTCTCTTATGGCAGACTCATTAATTGATATAAATAATAACTTTAAATAAATATTATAAAGCTCTATTTGATAGCTATTTAAATTGTTATTATAGGCATTTACAATTGCCGGGATGGAACAATAATCAAAGATAGAGGTCTTCACCTTTTCTCCATATTCCTGGCCATTGTAAAGCAAAAAGGGGGCCCTGTTTAACATAAGAGAAACCGTAAGTTCCGGCAGAGCAAAAAAGGGATTTCCAAGATTAAAATCAGAGGCAAGCCTTTGTTCGTCGTGGTTCTCCAAAAAATTCAACAATCTGTTTTGAATTCTGTCTATCGATTGCCAATTTGCAGTAATAGAGTTCGTAATTGGCATCTCTCCTGCCTCTTTAAATCTCTTTGCTGTATGGTACCACGACAATCTATTTAAACAATCATATAAACCGGATTTATCATACAGGTAATCAAATCCACCCTCATTTATATAGCTGCTGTACAACTCTTTCTCATATAATTCGCCTATAAATATTATACCCGGATAACGCTCCTTCATCATCTCAATGGCCCATGCCCAAAATTCTACAGGCACCATGCCTACCATATCGCAACGAAAACCGTCTATCCCCTTTGATGCCCAAAACTCCAACACATCAAGCATCATCTCCCAAGTTTTTGGAAATGGAGTAAAATGTTTGTTGCCATCGGCAGGATTTATGCCATAATTTAGTTTGACAGTATCGTACCAATCATTGGCTGATGGAGTATCAGAAAAGAGATCATTGCCTGTGACCTTAACCGGATATTCAAAATAAGTCTGCTTTTGAGTATGAATGATATTTGATGTATTAAACTTCTTGTTTATAAGATAATAAAAGTTATTATCTTTACTAAAGCTTAAAGTGATATTATCGTTTTCACCAAAATTTTCGCAGTCAATTGGCAAATGATCCGAAAAATACTCTCTTGCCAGATGATTAGGTACAAAATCAATCATAACCTTCATACCTGCATGGTGAGTCCTGTCTACAAGAGCACAGAACTCATCCATTCTCCTCTCTATATCTACTGCCAAATCAGGGTCAACATCATAGTAGTCTTTAATTGCGTAAGGAGAACCGGCTTCGCCCTTAACTATTTGAGGATTATCTTTTCTAATCCCGTAACTTGAATAATCGGTTTTAGTTGAATGCTCTATTATCCCGGTATACCAAATATAGGAAATCTGTAATTTCTTTATCTCTTGAAGCCGCTGCGGAGTAATATCATTAAACTTCCCACATCCATTAACATTCAACGAGCCGCCGGAAACACATTTAAGATTGCTATTTCCAAAGGCCCTCGTTAAAATTTGATAGATAATAAATTTCTCCCTCATTTCTGAACTTTACCAATTTAAAATCTTGTAAAAGTCGTACTCTTGGGGATTTTTTACAAATTTCTTTGCAGCATCATAGTCTACTGGAGTAATATAGTGCATTAGATATTTTATTATCTGCTGCGACTTATCGTTATGTATATTAACGCCTCTTGGAGGAATCTTGCCGCTGCTGTCCTGCATATCTTTCAGGTAAAGTGATTTAACATTATTGTTAAGGTCGAGATATACCATACATCCTGTTATTCCCTCAGAAAAAAGTTTATAAACGCCCATCCCAAGTTGTGAACAGTACATAAGATCATACGCAATCGGGGTGACGCATCTTACCTCATACCCAATCTCAACTGGTCTCGATTTTACCGTAATTCCGAGTTTTTCCAACTTTTTTTCCAACATTTCATTAAATATCTGTGCTTTGGAAACTTTACCAAGTTCTGGGTGACCATGCTCATCATAGGTAAATTTCACCCCTTCACGCTCAAGTTCCTCATGGCTCAATTCATGGAACACTCCCTCTGAAATCATAATCGCCCCATATGGTATTCCCATTATTTTTCTTTTGATTATTGATGAGATAGCCATGTTTATGATCTTCTCGGCAGTAATAGCCGTTCTGTTGAACATTTCTGGGATTACTATCATCGGATAGTGACATGTGGCACCAATCCCCAGCGCAAGGTGGCCGGCCGAACGTCCCATGGCTGAGACAACAAACCAATTTCCACTTGTTCTTGCATCCTCATATACAGTGGCAGCTATATTTGTGCCCTCAGATTTTGCGGAGTAGTATCCAAATGTAGGAATGTTCTGAGGAAGAGGAAGGTCATTATCGATTGTTTTAGGGACATGAATATTTGCAATCGAATAGTTTTTTACCTCAAGAAATTTTGCAATTCTATTGGCAGTTGAGGCTGTATCGTCACCTCCTACCGTAACAAGTAACTGAATGTTATTCTTCTTAAAGAAATCAAGATTAAAATTCTTTTGAAAATCCTCCTCTGTAGGTTTATACCTGCTCATCATCAAATAAGAACCGCCTCTGTTGAAAATTGAGTCGGCTATGATAAAATCAAGCTCGGTAAATTTGGGATTCGCTGAAAACAGCCCTTTATACCCGCCATGCAGGCCGAGTACTCTATAGCCATTTTGAATAAATGTTTTTGTAATGCTACCTACAACGGTATTCATTCCCGGGGCAGGACCGCCGCCGGTAAGGATGACAATTGATTTTTCCATTATATTTTTGCTCTATAATATTCGGCCGCAAAGTTATGATTTATTTGGAAAATTTAGTTATTTTTGTAAGATTTTATGTGCATAGGCAACAACCAAATATTAAAGGAGAGGAAATGAAAGGAGACGAACTGAAGCGGAGACTTTCTATGCTTAAGAAAGAAATTGAAAGAGCCAACCATAACTATTATGTCAAAAATGTACCTGATATAACAGATTATGAATATGACCTTTTGATGAATGAACTTATAGCAATAGAGCACGAGCATCCTGAATTGGTTACGCCAGACTCACCAACTCAAAAAGTTGGAAGCGACCTGCAGACGGGAGCAGTTGGAGCAATACAAAATTCACTTTTTCCTGAGTATTCGGAATATTCATTGGCCAATGTCGTTGGAAAGGGACAGGAAAGTGGTTTTAAACAGTATAGACACAAATTTCCAATGCTTTCGCTTGGTAACACATATGATGAAAACGAACTTTTTTCCTTTAATGAACGAATAGTAAAATCAACAAATAAGCCCTTTTCTTATGTATGTGAGCTCAAATTTGATGGTACTGCAATTTGCCTGACATACAAAAACGGCAAATTGTTCCGAGCTCTTACCAGAGGTGACGGCACTGTTGGAGATGATGTTACAGAGAATGTCAAGCAAATAACGGTTATTCCTCAAAATTTGAAAGAGGGAGGCGATTTTCCGCTTGAATTTGAGATACGCGGGGAGATTTACATGCCGTACAGTGCTTTTGACAAACTTAATTTGCAAAGGGAGAGAGATGAAGAACAGCCCTTTGCCAATCCGCGAAATGCCGCAGCTGGTTCATTAAAATTGTTGGATTCATCCCTTATGAGAGAACGTGGACTCGAAAGCGTGCTTTATCATCTTATCGCGCCAGAATACATTGCAAATACTCATTCCCAGTCAATAGAAGCGGCTGCAAGATGGGGGTTTCCGGTGTCGGGGTATTCAAAAATATGCTTGAATATTAATGAAGTAATTAATTACATTCGCGAGTGGGACTCCCGACGAAAGTTTCTTCCCTTTCCTACCGACGGCATAGTTGTAAAGGTTAATGAGTTTGATGTACAAAAAAGTTTGGGATATACGGCAAAGGCACCACGATGGGCAACCGCTTACAAGTTTAAACCTGAGGAGGCGGTTACAAAATTAAAGTCTATTGATTATCAAGTTGGCAGAACGGGTGCTATTACACCTGTCGCCAATCTCGATCCCGTACAACTATCGGGGACAATGGTAAAACGGGCTACACTGCACAATGCAGAGCAGATGGAACTTCTTGATATTCATATAGGAGATTATGTCTTTGTTGAAAAAGGAGGCGAAATAATTCCCAAAATAACAAGAGTCGACCTTTCAAAACGAGACAGTGAGTTACCGCCTGCAGTTTTCCCGCTGATATGCCCCGATTGCGGAGCAACATTGATAAAGGATGAAGACGAAGCAAAAACATTTTGTCCGAATGCTGATGGTTGCCCAACTCAAATAAAGGGAAAATTCATCCATTTTATAAGCAGAAAAGCAATGAATATCAATGCAGGCGATGCCACAATTGAGCGCCTGTATGAAAAGGGTTACATCAAGGAGTTAAGTGATTTATATAAACTTACTCCGGAGATGTTACTTACTCTTAGTAAATGGAAGGAGAAATCGGTCTCAAACTTTATTACCTCTTTAAATGAGAGCAAAAAGGTACCGTTCGAGCGTGTTTTATATGCAATCGGCATTAGGTTTATTGGAGAAACTACCGCAAAAAGCCTTGCCTTAAAGTTTAAAAATATTGAGACATTGGCATCTGCCTCAAGGGAGGAGTTGCTTGCTACTGATGATGTAGGAGAAAAACTTGCCGATTCTATAATTGACTACTTTTCCAAAACTCAACACTTGAAATTGATAAATGAATTGCGAGCAGCCGGAATTAAACTCCACACCGACAACAAGGAAAAGGAGTTGCTGTCTACTCTTTTAGAAGGTAAAACAATCTTGGTGACGGGACTGTTTTCTATTCCCCGTGACAATCTTAAGGCTTTAATAGAGGCGCACGGAGGCAAGACGGCTACTTCAATCTCAAAAAACACCACATACCTCATTGCCGGGGAAAAGGCCGGTGGAGCTAAATTACAAAAGGCGGAAAAAGAGGGAGTGGAAATCCTCTCCGAAGAGCAGTTTTATGAGAAAATAAACAATAAAAAACTAACATTATTTTAATATCATGACAAATAAGTATAGAAAAATCAATGAGTTCACCTACTATGTTGGAGCAAATGACCGTAAAACCCATTTATTTGAGAACAACTGGCCTCTTCCACATGGAGTATCATATAACAGTTATCTGATAGCCGACAAATTCAGTGCAATAATAGACACAATCGAGTTCGGCTCTGACAAAAATTTTCTTTCCAATATTAATGATATATTAAGAGGTAAATCTTTGGATTATCTTATTGTAAATCATATGGAGCCAGATCATTCCGGTTCTATCGGGGTACTGCTCAAGATGTATCCTTCTATAAAAATTATTGGCAATGTACAGACTCATAAGATTATGAACTCCTATTTTAAGATAGATTCACAAAATTTCATAACTGTAAAAGACGGCGACACTTTGGATCTTGGAACCGTAAAATTGAGTTTTGCTCTTATCCCATGGGTGCATTGGCCTGAGACAATGGTAACAATTGACACTACAAACAAAGTTCTCTTTTCATGTGATGCATTCGGAAGTTTCGGTACCCTCGACGGAGGAATTTTTGATGATGAACATGATTTTGAGGCGGAGTACCTCAACGATATGAGACGATATTATTCGAATATAGTTGGAAAATACAGCGGAATGGTTCAAAAGGCATTTGCCAAACTTGCAGGTGCGGATATTAAGGTTATAGCTCCTTCTCACGGTTTAATATGGAGATCCAACCCTGCAAAGGTGCTCGAATTATATGATAACTGGAGTAAATATGTTTCAGAAAAGGGAGTTGTAATAGTATATGCCTCAATGTACGGCAATACAGAAAAAATGGCCGATAATATTGCATCGCTTCTTGCGGAAAGAGGAGTTAGAAATATTAAAATATATGATGTTTCAAAAACTCATGTTTCATACATACTTAGCGAAATATGGAGATATAGAGGCCTTATTCTCGGAACATGTGCATATAATACTCAGATGCATCCTATGATGGAACATCTTTGCAATGAGATTAAGTTAATAGCACCTAAAGAGAAAACTGTAGCTGTATTCGGTTCTTCGAGCTGGAACGGAGCTGGCGTAAAAAATTTAAAAAATGTACTCGCCGGTATTGGCATGGAGATAGTAGAGCCTATAGTTGAAACATTCGGTTCAGACACGGCAAACGATTTTTATCCACAAGCTGAAAAACTCGCAGATAACTTCTCTGCAAAATTATAATTGATAAAAGGGTATGCGCAGCCAATTTATTGAAAAAATCTTTAACCTGTACAACAAGGTATTTCAATATATTACCATTGATATTTGGAAGTTGAACATCAATGATATCAAGGGTGCGCGCGCGCGTTTGGTCAAATATCTGAAAGTGGTTATGATAACTGCAAAAAATGCCGGGAACGACAAATTAGGACTTTATACCGTAAGTCTCAGTTATTTTACTGCTTTGGCAGTAGTTCCCTTTGCTGCAGCGGCATTTGTGGTTACCGGAGGATTCGGGCTTGAGAGAAAACTTGAGGAACTGCTTCTCGAAAGTTTCGTAGAGAATCAGGAAACACTCAAATGGATAATACAATTTGCAGAAAATATTGTTAAAAACAGTCAGCAAGGACTGTTTGGTATAATAAGTTTTCTCTGCTTCCTATGGGTTGTCATTTGGATGATAATAAATGTAGAGAAAAGTTTCAACAGAATCTGGAAAGTCAGCAGAGCTCGTTCCTTTACCAAGAGGATTTTTTATTATCTTGGCATAATAGTGGTTACTCCTCTAGTACTTACAATTTTTCTCTCCGTTGTACTTTTCTACAGGAATGCGGTACAAACACTCGGTACAGGATTTGGTGTAAAATATCTCGGAGATTCAATAGGCTTTGTACTTCAGTGGCTTCTGTTTTACGGAGTGGTATCCATAACATTTTGTATGATGTACAAACTTATACCAAATACAAAGGTCAAATTTCACGCAGCAATGAACGCTGCATGGATAACTGCATTTGCCTTTGTGGTAATGCAGTATCTCTATATGGAGACCCAGGTAATGGTATCGAGAATGAATGCGGTATATGGTGCATTCGCTGCTATTCCATTGTTTCTTATATGGCTCAACATAAGTTGGACAATAATTCTTGTGGGTGCTGAAATTTCACATGCTTTTCAGAACCTCGATACTAGAGGAGAGACTTCTGCAAACAAATATTAACACTTTTGATTATGTTTACTCAGGAAGATTACGATTTAATAAATAAAGAGTTTGAGACATTACGAATGGCAAGTCTCAAAAGATGTGCTAACGAAGAGGAGTACAAAGGTGTAATAAAGGCCTTTGAATTTGCGAACGAAGCTCACAAAAATGTCAGAAGGCGTTCAGGCGAGCCATATATTCTTCATCCGATAGCAGTTGCCAAGATAGTTGTTCAGGAGATTGGACTTGGTTACAAATCGATTGTAACTGCTCTTCTGCATGACATTGTCGAGGATACTGAATACACTGTAGAGGATATCAGCAGATTGTTCGGAGAGAAAATCGCCTCCCTTGTAGAAGGGTTGACAAAAATTAAATCCGCAATTGACAGTAAACATAATGAATCAGAATCCTCAGAGACAGGAAATGCAGATTTGCAAGAGATGGTTGCAAAATCTATGCAAGCCGAAAATTTTAAAAGGATTCTTCTCACCTTAAATGATGATGTAAGAGTTATTCTAATTAAACTTGCAGACAGACTACATAATTTGAGAACCATTGATTCTCTTCCAGAAAGGAAAAAAGATAAAATTCTCAGTGAAACGATGTACATCTTTATTCCTCTTGCGCACAGGCTTGGATTATATCGCATTAAATCCGAAATGGAGAATATATGGTTAAAAAACAGGGAGCCTGAGGCATTTGAGGTTATTTCTCAAAAGATAAATGAGTTTGTAGAAAAAAAGGGAGAGGATGTAGACAAACTGATTACGGCACTAACACAACTTATTCAAAATGAGGGATACGAAAATCCGAGAATTACCAGAAGGACAAAGACTCCCTATTCTGTGTGGCGGAAAATGGAGAGTAAAAAATGCACCTTTGAAGAGGTTTATGACCTTATAGCAATCAGAATAATATTTGAACCACGTCTAAACATTTCTGAAAGAAAACAGTGCTGGGATATCTATTCGCTTGTGACAGAGGGAAGAAAAACCAATATTAATAGACTGCGAGACTGGGTAAGCAATCCAAAGTCTAACGGATACGAATCTTTACACTGCACAATAATGAGTGATAGCGGAAACTGGATTGAGGTTCAGATCAGAAGCGTAAGAATGGATGAAATTGCAGAAAAGGGTGTTGCGGCTCACTGGAGCTACAAAGGAGTAAGCAACAGTGAGAGCGAGATGGACAAATGGCTAAACAAGGTGCGCGAGACACTCGAAAATCCCGATGTAAGCGCCCTAGAATTCCTCGATGAATTCCGCAATGAACTTCTGGCAAATGAAATTTTTGTATTTACACCCACAGGAGAATCAAAAAGACTGCCCAATGGGGCTACAGCACTCGATTTAGCTTACGAAATTCACTCTGAAATAGGAAATAAGGCAATAGCTGCTAAAATTAATTTAAAACTTGTTCCTCTCTCTAAAGTACTTAAGAATGGAGATCAAGTGGAAATTATCACGGCTGAATCAAATACTCCCAAGAGGGAATGGCTCGATTTTGTAACCACTCAAAAGGCTAAAAGCGCCATATACGAATTTCTTAAAAACGATGTAAAGAATGCGATCTATCAGGGACAGTTGCAATTGGAAAACGAACTTGATAAACTTGGATTAAAACCGCAGACGCGAGTCCTAAAAAAGATCATGACAGCCTTTGCTGTGAATAATAAAGATGAATTATACAGCAAAATTGGTACAGGCCTTATTACTCTTGATAATCTTGAAAAGATAATCAGGAAAAATTCTCAGCATAAATTTGTAAAGTACTGGAACTTGCAATTTTGGTTGAATAAAGAGAATGACAACGATACCTCTGAGGAGAGCAACAGCTCAAAAGAGGAGATTATACAACCCGTCCAGACAGGAAAAACTGCTACAATAGGTAACGTTCAGAATATTAAAGTAGATAAGAAAAGAGAATATCTACTTAAAGAAAACCCAATCGAGAAATCACTTTCATACCGTGTTGCAGAGTGTTGTAATCCAATTCCTGGAGATGCAGTAATAGGCTTTATTGATGATGATAACCATGTCGTTGTTCATAAAAAAACCTGTCCTGAGGCAATACAACTTGCCGCCACGCATGGTGACAGAATTATTAATGCACAATGGACAAAGCACACAATACTCTCATTCCTTGCTCGTGTTGAAATGAAAGGAATAGATAGAGTAGGTATCATAAATGATATAACTAAATATATAACATGTGTTCTTAATGTGAATATCAGAAAAATTCATTTTGAGACTCATGACGGTGTCTTTGACGGCTATATAGATCTTTATGTCCATAATACAGAGGATTTGGAACTAATGATAAAAAGGATACAAAAGATTAATGGGGTTGATAATGTAATACGAATGGAGATAAATGAATAATTAAAAAGATGAATTTAATAAAAAAAACAATATGGCCTTTGTGCCTCTTCTTACTTATAGCCCTCTATTCTGTGCATATAAGTTCATGTGCAAACACCAAAGGAGCTCCAACCGGCGGCCCCAAGGATACAATTCCTCCAAAAGTTGTTGCCATACTTCCAGATTCCAACGCACTTAATGTATCGCAAAAAAATACCGAAATCAAAATTACCTTTGATGAGTACATACAACTCAAGGAGGCAAATAAAAATATTCTCCTCTCTCCTCCCCAAAAAAAGAGAATTATTACAAAGATGAGAGGCAAAAGCCTTATTATCAACTTCCCATCCGATCTCGACTCTGCTAAATCTTACACAATCTATTTTGGGGGAGCGATTACAGACAACAATGAGGGTAACCCAATGTCTGGTTATACTTATAGTTTTTCAACTGGAGCAACACTTGATTCGATGATCCTGAGCGGTACGGTTATAGATAATATCTCTCTCCTCCCACTCGATAATATCTCCGTGGCAGCCTACTCCAATCCTACTGACTCCTGTATCATAACTACTTTGCCTACTGCCATTACACGCACAGATAAATGGGGCTATTTTTGTTTCAGAAATCTAAAACATATCCCCTATCAACTGTTCGCATTTAAAGATGAAAACAGTAATAACCTATATGAACAAAGTAATGAGAAGATAGGTTTTGCTGATACTCTTATCACTCCTGAAATAGCATATAAAAATGATTTGCTTCAAACAACAAGGTTTAATATAAAAGATACATTAGGTATGAGATCCCGCCCGTCTGAGACAGATATTTATCTATTTAAAGAAAAACCGAGCAGACAATACATATCAAATAAGGAGAGATTGAGTTATAGAAGTGCATTCGTAAAATTCAATGCCCCAGATGTACAAATTAAGTCCTTCAAAATTCAAGAGATCTCAGAAGACGATATAATAAAACAGTTCAATGAGACAAACGATTCTCTTCTTTTTTGGATAAACACCAAATCCAAGCCGAAAGATACTCTATTTGTTAATATAGACTATATGAAAACAGACTCTACCGGTCATCTTAACCCTTTTTCAGAGGAGTTGAAATTGGTTATTCCTTATGATAAAAGTGACAAAAACCGTAATAAAGAAAGAGATAAAGAAAAAGAAAAAGAAAAAGATAGAGATAAAGATAAAGATAAAAACAATAATAGAAACAGCAACAACGACCGCTCACACGAGGAGGCAAAAACAGAAATCAAAAAGAGAGAGGATTTACTTAACTTTGAACTAATAGCAAAGCCGGACAAAATTGAACAAGAGGGTTATGTTTTTGAGTTCAAAGAACCTCTTGTAAAGGCTTCATTCGATTCTTTAACATTTACTTACATAACTCCCAAAAAACTCACCGGTAGTTTACAATACACTGTCAAACAAGACAGTACTGAACTTAGAAGATACATACTGCGCCCAAATGAACCATTCAGAATAGGATATCAGTACGAATTAAAAGTTCCTCAATCAGCTTTCCGAGATATTAATGGTTTTACTAACGATTCACTGCTTAATAACATCACACTTCCAATTGATGATAAATTAAGTACATTGACAGTAAGTATAAAAAACGCTAAATCGAGATTTATAATAGAACTTGTAAATGATACAAGAACTTCTGTATATCGTAAATACACCATTAACGGCGATTGTGTTCTTCCATTCAAATATCTTACACCGGGCAAATATTCCATACGCATTACACAAGACCTAAATTCAAATTTAAGACATGATACAGGTTCGCTCATACCAAGGAAACAACCCGAAAAGGTAAGATTGTACAAACTTCCAAACGGAAACAGTATAATTGAAATAAAGGAGAGAACGGATATTGACCAAACTATAGATATTTCACAAATCTTTTAACTGACAGATAAATGCACAAAATAAATTTGGTAAATACGGTAACAGCCCTTATAATTATTATGGCCATTGCATTGCCGTCAACTACAATTGCCCAAAATAATTTAAAGGAGAAAAAAGAGAACAAGACGCAGGACATTTATAAGGAGTTCGACGAACACTCCTTTGCAAATGCCTCCCCCACTAAAGTAGTGGACAGTTCAAAGATTTCAGGGCACCTTATTGGAGTAAAATACGGATACTCCCTCTCCAATATCTATTTCAACAGACAGATCAATCACAAAGGCATAACCGTACCGGTTGAGTTCGGCTTGTATTACACCTATTATCATTCCTTATGGAAGACAATGCCCTATTTTGGTATCCAAGTGGGTCTCAAATATTCGGAATCCGGATATAAACTTGTCAATAACGGAATTATGCCTGATAAAGATGCCCCTTCAACCACATATACAGAGGTGGAAGAGAGATATAAAGTTGTAGAACTTCCACTAATATCCCAATTCAGAATGGAATTTTGGAAAATGAGGGCAATGGTAAACCTCGGCTTTTACTCTGCTTACAAATTCTCCACAAATGTATCGGGCGGATTCCCAAAAAAAACAAACAAAGCCGAATGTGGTATCTTGGGAGGTGCCGGATTGGCCTTTATAATGAAACCAGTAGAACTGCACATTGAGGGCAACTACCAATACGCCTTTTCTCTCTTCTACAAACCGGACGTATTTGATGAAGAAAATTGGATATACTCACATGCAAACAGATTTACAATTAGCGTAGGTCTTTTTTTCAGATTGGACAAAAAAAGGAGTAAATAAAAATGACCAGAAATTCAGATACAGTTAGGATAAAGGGAATAACCATCGGAGGTGACTCACCTATTCTTGTTCAAACCATGTGCAACACACATACACAAGAGATAGAAACATCTGTGAATCAATGCTTAAGTGTTGCTAAAGCCGGAGCTAAATTAATACGTCTAACCACTCAGGGGTTGAAAGAGGTTGAGGCACTAAAGGAGATTAAAAAGAGACTTATTAAAGCTAACTGTTATGTACCTCTTGTGGCCGATGTCCATTTCACATCAGACGTAGCAATAGCAGCAGCGGCAGTTGCCGACAAAGTGAGGATAAATCCGGGAAACTTTACTAAGGACCACGACGAGGCCAAAAGCCAATTTACAAAATTTATAGAGGTCTGTAAACAACATGATACAGCAATACGAATTGGACTTAACCACGGCTCACTTGGAGAACGAATAACAAACCTATACGGAAATACACCGCTCGGAATGAAGGAAGCGGCAATGGAGTGGATAGAGATGGCTCTTGCACTGGATTTTCATAATGTCGTAGTCTCTCTCAAAGCAAGCAATACAATTGTAATGGTTTCGGCATATCGTCTTCTACACAAAGCAATGAATAAACGTAATATTCATTTTCCGATTCACTTGGGGGTAACAGAGGCTGGAAATGGTGATGAAGCAAGAATCAAATCGGCTGTGGGCATAGGAACACTGCTGAACGAGGAGATTGGCGATACTATACGTGTGTCCCTTACAGAAAATCCTACAAACGAGATAATTGCAGGAAACATAATTACAGACCATTATTGCCATAATTATGATGCAGGCAGTAATTGCATGAAAATCTCTAAGGCAGAAGAAAACAGAGCTAAAATTGAAACACAACTACGTCACGGTATTGTCATACCAGAACTGCACTACGAGATAAATTCATGGGAAGAGTTCATAATTAAAGCATCGTGCGATTTCGGACACTATCTGCTCGATAAACAAATAGATGATTTTAAAGTAACCTGCAACATTAAGTACCCCGACACAAAAATCAGGGATTTCAAAGAGAACCTGATGCAGGCGGCAAGAAGAAAATTCACCAAACCGGAATATATCGCCTGTCCTGGATGCGGACGAACGTTATACAATTTAGAGGAGACATTCAATGAGGTAAAGCGCCGGACAGCAGAATTAAGAGGGGTTAAAATAGCCGTTATGGGCTGTATAGTAAACGGGCCAGGAGAGATGGCAGATGCCGATTTTGGATATGTCGGAGAGGGTGCAGGCAAAGTTGCGATTTACAAAGGCAGCACAGCACTCCTGCACGGAGTACCGCAAGAAGAGGCTATAGACAAACTCATCGAAATAATTCGACTAAGCTATCCAGCAAGTGAAATAAATAGCGTTAAATACAACGGTACAGAAAAATCCATAACGATACCATGATATACAGATAGCGGAACATACTTATTACCTGACGTTTTTTGAATAATCGGCAATGTAACATCCATTGATGTAGCCCCTCCTGAAGAGATTGGAGCAAAAGGACCAAAATATTTAGCCATCAGCGGAGCAAAAAGAATCGTCATAAGTTCCCTTAAAATATTTGCAGCTAAAGCAATAGTTCCTATCTCAGCACCTCTTGCCTCATTCAGAAAAATACTCGAAAGAGAATAATAACCATATCCTGAGCCAACAGACAGAACATCGAATATTCCATAACCGTTCAATGTATTTCCTAAAAAGACAAAAAGATAGTTTAGAAGAACAAAAGCAATAGCCGCACCAGCTAATGTTCCGATCATTGTTGCAAGCGGTAATAAAAGCAATCGTATAGGTTGAGCCTTTATAGTGGGGAGCAACGTCTTGTCAAGGCCTAAACTTATTCCTACCAAAAACATGAGCAGATATAAAAGGTATTTGGAATAGTCGGCAATTTGCTCGATTGGCGGTATTATATGAAAAACAGAGAGAAGCAAACCTGCCAAAAAGCAGCCTAAAATAATAAAACTACCCTTCATCGCTTTCCTGATTTTTCTAAATTAATACTCTCCTCTCTATCACTTTTAGAAGAGGGCTTCTCTTTGACCTGTAACCATAAAAACCATGAAGCTATACAACTGCCTATTACAGCAAATAAAGAGATTACAAAGGCACTTAAGCCTATTCCTGCAAATTTGGAAATCAGCTCCTTATTAAAGCCAAGTTCAATACCGAGGACTGCCAAAAGCAGACAGATAACAACCATTATATAAGGAGAGAGGGAAAATTTTATACGATTTCTAAGTCCCCTGCCAATAAAAATTCCTACAAACATTAAAGAAAGAGCTATATACATATCCAATTAACATTATTTTGCACGAAGATAACTTTTTTAGAGATATTCTTGGATAAAAACATTAAGTTTGTAAGATAAATTATATTAATACTTACCAATGAAAAGGAACATGATGCTATTTGCTTTGCTTATATTAACTGACAGAGGCCTTACAAATTGTCATGCGAATTATCATTTAAACTTAAATCACTCATAAACATATGAAATTATTAAGGAAAATAAGTGCAATAGCGCTTTCGCTTCTATTTACGGCATCACTACAGGCACAACCGTATGCCACAATGCCTTACAATCCCTATGATGAAACCTATTCAGAAAGTTGCACTACAATTCTTGTCGGTAAAAAGGCAAGTTCAGACGGCTCTGTAATGACCGCTCACAGTTGCGATTCAAACTACAGAACATGGCTAACAATGGAACAGCCTGTTCAATACAAGGCTGGAGAGACCGAACCAATCTTTTGGGGACGCCTCCATACCGACTCTCCAAGTTCTGTAAAAGGGCTGAATGAAAAGGGTCAAATTCCGGCTCCTGAAAAACAAACATTCCGGTTTTTCAACACGGCATATCCGAGCATGAACGAAAAACAATTAGCTATTGGGGAGGCTACACTGCAATCAAAAGATGAATTGGTAAATAAAAAAGGACTTTTCCAGATTGAAGAGTTAGAAAGATTGGCTCTTCAAAGATGTTCCACAGCCAGAGACGCCGTTAAACTAATGGGAGAATTAGCTGAAAAATACGGATATGGAGATTATGGAGAATGTTTAACAGTAGCGGATAAAAACGAGGCATGGGCCTTTGAAATATATGGTACAGGAGCAATTAAGGAGGATGGTACCAATGAAGTCGCAAAAAAGGGCAGTCAGGCTTCGATACCGGCAAAAAAAAGTAAAAAAATCAAAGCAGGTGAAAAAGACTGGACTGCAGCAGGTGCGATATGGGTGGCAATAAGAATTCCTGAAGACCATATCTATATCAATGCCAATACATCAAGAATCTCGACAGTCGATTTTGCTGACAATCAGAATTTCCTTTACTCAAAAGATATTAAAGAGCGCATGAAATATCTTGGATTATGGGATGGAAAAGAGGAGTTTAAACTCTACAAAATGGTCTCCAATCAAAAACCTTTTGGTACAAGAGAGTATTTCCTTATGAATAAACTCGCCCCCTCAATGGGACTTAAATTCGAAAGTGAGGAGTTGCCGTTTTCAATCAAACCGGATGTTAAAATGACACCAGAAATAATGTTCTCATGCTATCGTGAAACTTATGACGGCACAGACTTTGATCAAGTTAAGGCTCTTTCAGTTGATGTTCCAAGAAGAAAAACCGATGAGAACGGAAAATCTGTCTCATATACAGAAAAAGTTTATCCTCTCTCTACCTTTATGCCCAACGATCTCAGAGCTTTACTTAACAAACTAAAACCGGGTTGTGCACCAAGAATAAGGACTGTCGCAGTTATTCAATGTTCATACTCGCATGTTACACGCCTAAGAAGTTGGCTTCCAGATGAAATAGGGGCTGTCTCATACTTCTCATTCGACAATCCTGCACAAAGCCCGCGCATTCCGATTTACGCAGGTGAAACAAAATTACCTAAGGGATTTGACCTATGCGGACAGTGGAAATATAGCAACGATGCTGCTATCTGGGCTTATAGAGAAACAAACAGAATTGCGACAATCAATTGGGGCAAAACCAGAAATCTGGTAGAATCCAATGTTGCCAAATACGAGAGTCTGATGATGGAGCAGTCTGCACAAGTTGAAGCTAGGGCAGCCGAACTTATCAAAGCCGGTAAAAAAGAGGAGGCTGTGGAACTTTTGAATAGTTTTACAGAGGAGTTTGCCAATGCCACTTCAAAAGCATGGCTCAATATGAAGGGCGATTTATGGATGTTTTTTGTCCGCAGCTTATAGTATAAAGAGAGGAGATATACGAGACAAATAAAATAATGGAAAATCTATACTTGTTATTTGTATATAAAAACTAAAAGCACTACTTTTGTCTTGTATAAATATGTCTCATCATAACAACTGATATGCAACTTAAAAAATCAAAACTGATATTGGAGAATGGCCTTGAATTTCAAGGCTATTCTTTTGGGTACCCCAATAGTGCCCATGGAGAGGTTGTTTTTAATACGGCCATGGTCGGATACCCTGAGAGTTTGACTGATCCCTCCTACTCAGGTCAGATATTGTGCGTCACTTATCCGATTATCGGAAACTACGGAGTCCCGGCCGATTCAATCGATGAAAACGGAATCTCAAATTTTTATGAATCGGATAAGATACACGCAAGAGCGCTCATCATATCCGATTATTCTTTTAATTATAGCCACTGGGATGCGGTCAAGAGCCTTGATGAATGGCTCAAGGAGGAAAAGGTCCCGGGTCTCTTTGGTATTGATACAAGAGAACTGACAAAGGTACTAAGGGAACATGGTGCCATGTTGGGTAAAATTGTCCCTGAGGGAATGGATGAAAACTTTGAAGTTCCAGACCCCAACAAAGACAATCAAGTAGATATCGTAAGCTGCAAGGAGGTTATAACATACGGAAAGAAGGGAAAAAAGAGAGTCGTTCTTGTAGATTGCGGCGTAAAAAACAATATTCTCCGCTGTTTGATAAGACGTAATATCGAACTTGTCAGGGTACCATGGAACTATGATTTTAATAAAATTGATTATGACGGACTCTTTATCTCAAATGGACCGGGCAATCCAGACCTTTGCGATATTGCAGTTGATCATCTGCTTACAGCAATGCAAAAAGAGAGACCAATATTTGGAATCTGCATGGGCAATCAATTGCTGTCAAAGGCGGCCGGAGGAACCATTTTCAAACTAAAATACGGACACAGAAGCCACAACCAACCTGTTAGAATGGTTGGAACAGAAAGATGTTTCATAACATCTCAGAATCATGGTTTTGCTGTAGATGACAGTAGCATAGGAAAGGATTGGGAACCACTTTTCTTAAATATGAATGATGGCACAAACGAGGGAATCAAGCATAAAACAAAGCCGTTCTTCTCGGCACAGTTCCACCCTGAAGCCTCCAGCGGGCCAACTGATACGGAATTCTTGTTTGATGAATTTATAAAAATGCTGTAATATGGAGAAGATAAATAAGGTACTATTACTTGGGTCAGGTGCCCTCAAAATTGGCGAAGCCGGTGAATTTGACTATTCCGGTTCGCAAGCGCTAAAAGCAATGAAGGAGGAGGGAATAGAAACAGTTCTGATTAACCCAAACATTGCCACTGTCCAAACCTCAGAAGGAGTGGCGGACAAAATTTACTTTCTTCCCGTAACAGCCTATTTTGTTGAGAAAGTAATCAAAAAGGAGAAACCTCAGGGAATTTTATTGGCATTCGGAGGCCAGACTGCACTTAACTGCGGAGTAGAACTCTTCACTAAAGGCATTCTAAAAAAACACAATGTCAAGGTACTCGGAACACCTGTGCAAGCCATCATGGATACAGAGGACAGAGAACTCTTTGTTAAGAAACTCGACGAAATAGATGTAAGAACTATAAAAAGCCATGCGGTAGAAAATGCTCCTGACGCAATAAAAGCGGCCGAATCGTTAGGATATCCCGTAATCGTTAGGGCTGCATATGCCTTGGGAGGACTCGGCAGTGGATTCTGCAACAACGAGGAGGAACTAAGAAAACTTGTAGAAAAAGCCTTTACTTTCTCTCCGCAAGTTCTTGTTGAAAAATCACTTAAAGGTTGGAAGGAGATAGAATATGAGGTAGTACGTGACAAGTTTGACAACTGCATAACGGTGTGCAACATGGAAAATTTTGACCCGCTCGGGATCCACACCGGAGAAAGTATAGTTGTTGCCCCCTCACAAACACTCACTAACAAAGAATATCACTGGCTCAGGGAGATAGCTATTAAGATTGTAAGACATATCGGCATTGTTGGCGAATGTAATGTACAATATGCTTTCGACCCAGAATCAGAAGATTATAGAGTCATAGAGGTAAATGCCAGACTAAGCCGCTCCTCTGCCCTCGCATCAAAAGCAACCGGATATCCACTCGCATTTGTTGCTGCAAAGTTGGGACTCGGATACGGCCTATTCGACCTCAAGAATTCTGTAACAAAAACAACACCTGCCTTCTTTGAACCGGCACTCGACTATATAGTATGCAAAATTCCACGTTGGGACCTTGCAAAATTTCATGGTGTAAGCCGTGAAATTGGCAGCAGCATGAAAAGCGTTGGAGAGGTAATGGCCATAGGACGAACATTTGAAGAGGCTATACAGAAAGGACTTAGAATGATTGGCCAGGGCGCACACGGTTTCATAGCCAATAAGGAGATAACCGTAGAGGATATCGATAAATCGTTGAGAGAGCCCACCGATAACAGAATATTTGTGATAGCTAAAGCCTTTGAAGCCGGCTACACAGTTAAGCAAGTTCATGAACTTACAAAGATAGACAACTGGTTTCTGGATAAACTGTACAACATCTACTCAACAGGCAAAGAGATTTCTGTTCTGAAGGAAAAAAATGACCTTGGAGCAGAGTTGTTGAGGAGCGCAAAATGTAAAGGATTCTCCGATTTCCAGATAGGCAGATTACTGTTCAAAGAGAAATACGATACAGAAAAGGCCGTCAACATTATCAGAGAATATAGAAAATCTCTTGGTATAACACCTGTTGTTAAACAAATAGATACCCTTGCAGCAGAATTTCCGGCTCAGACCAACTACCTCTACCTTACCTATAACGGAACAGCAAACGATGTAGACTACAAAGGCGATCACAAATCCATCATCGTACTCGGTTCAGGAGCCTACCGCATAGGCAGCTCGGTAGAATTCGACTGGTGTAGTGTTAACGCACTGAACACAATTAAAAAATGCGGATGGAGAGGAGTAATGATCAACTATAATCCGGAGACTGTCTCAACTGACTATGACATGTGCGACAGGCTCTATTTTGATGAGCTTACCTACGAACGAGTAATGGATATCTTTGAATTGGAGAATCCGTACGGCATGGTTGTTTCTGTGGGAGGACAAATACCGAACAATCTTGCAATGAGACTCAATGGTGCAGGAGTAAAACTTATGGGAACAAGTGCTGAATCCATAGACAATGCAGAAGACAGACATAAATTCTCTTCAATAGTTGATAAACTCTCTATAGACCAACCAAGATGGAAGGAACTTACTACCATGGCAGACATCTACAAATTTGTGGAGAATGTTGGCTTCCCGGTACTTGTAAGACCCTCATACGTACTATCTGGAGCGGCTATGAATGTCTGCTCCAACAACAACGAACTGGAACAATTTCTAAAGCTTGCCGCCAACATCTCAAAAAAGCATCCGGTTGTAGTAAGCGAATTCATACAAAATGCAAAGGAGATTGAATTTGATGCAGTAGCAAACAAGGGAGAGGTAATAGCATACGCCATTTCCGAACATATAGAGTTTGCCGGAGTACACTCAGGCGATGCAACAATCCAGTTCCCGCCACAGAAATTATACGTTGAGACCGCCAGAAGAATAAAAAAGATAGCGCGCAAAATAGCGGAAGAGCTACAAATCTCAGGACCTTTCAATATCCAGTTTCTGGCAAAAGAAAATGATATCAAAGTTATAGAATGTAACTTAAGAGCCTCAAGAAGTTTCCCTTTTGTTTCAAAAGTTTTAAAAATCAATATGATAGAACTCGCGACAAAGGTGATGATAGGCGAAAAAGTGGAGGCTCCAAACAAAAGTGCATTTGATCTCGATTATGTAGGAATTAAAGCCTCACAATTCTCCTTCTCAAGATTGCAGAAGGCAGACCCTGTACTCGGAGTAGATATGGCCTCCACCGGTGAAGTGGGCTGCCTTGGAGACGATACAAACGAAGCTGTTCTGAAATCTATGCTCTCGGTTGGATATCAGATACCCAAAAAGAATATTCTAATCTCCTCAGGAAATGCAAAACAGAAGGCTGAACTTTTGGGTGCCTGCAAACTACTGACCGACAAAGGATATAATATCTATGCAACCGACGGTACATACAGATATATGGCAGAGAACAATATCCCTGTAACAAGAGTCTATTGGCCGAGCGAAGAGTCAAATGAACCGCAAGCAGTAAACATGTTGAGGAAAAAGGAGATAGACATGGTTGTCAATATACCAAAAAACCTCACACAGGTTGAACTTGAAAACGGCTATAAGGTCAGACGCGCAGCGGTGGATTTCAATATTCCACTCATTACAAATGCAAGACTTGCGGCTGCCTTTATAATAGCATTCTGCACATTACCACTTGATGAGATTCAAATTAAATCTTGGGACGAATACAAATAGTAAAAACCGCTCATACGGGCGGTTTTTTTCTCTATTTTAATAGATAATATCCGCCTATTTCATACAAACTGAAAATATTCTAAAATAAGAGGAATTTTTAGTCATATAATTCTCCTTTATTAGAAATATTGTATACATTTGCAAAATAGTAAATGGTTATACTATATAAGACGGTACTTTTAAACAAGGTACTATATTTCGAGATTTGATGAATAAAAATCAATTTAACTTATTTATCTCGATATCAGATATTATAACTATTTAGTTATAATTATTATGAGCAATACAATAATTTGTAACATAATTGTTAATACTCTTATTTACTGAATATTAGTAATAATAGAAAATTTTATATGATTCTTAACAAACAAGTTGGTGTATTTTTGAATCTCGTGCACAATAGATTCAAACAATATGTTACCGCAATCTTTTTAGAACAGGGATACGACATCTCTCCTGAACAATTCCTCGTAATGGATACTCTGTGGGACGAGGGTGTAATGTCTCAACAGAAAATAGCTGACTCTATCTTTAAAGATAAAAACTCTGTCGTAAAATTAATTGACGGACTCGAAAAGAAAAAACTTATTCGAAGAGTAGCTAACAAACAAGACAGACGGCAAAATCTTATTGAAATAACGCCCTATGCCATTAAGATAAAAGAGGAGGTTACTGCACTTGCAATGGAAGCTGTTAATCTGATCATCAAAGATATCCCAAAGGAGGATCTTTATAAATTCATCAGGGTACTTTCAAAAATGGCCGAAAACATGAATACCGATATTACGTTACTCAAACTTGCACAGGCGAAAAACGGAGATTTTACTCAAAGCACCAATAATGATAAGGAGAAATAATTATGGGTAAATTATATGACAGATTAGCTAAAGACTATAGAATCAAGGAGGGTCTAAAGGCCTGCATTAACTGCGGAACCTGCACGGCAATATGCCCGGCAGCGGAATTCTATAAATATGATCCGCGCCAAATTGTAGATATCGTTCAATCGAAGGATGATGTTGAGATAGAGAAGTTGCTCAAAAGTGAGACAATCTGGTATTGCGGCGAATGCATGTCGTGCGTCACAAGATGCCCAAGGAAAAATGCACCCGGCCTTGTTATCATGGCATTGAGAGGACTCTCCATGGATATGGGGTATTTTGCCGAATCCGAAAAGGGACGTCAACAATATGCTCTTTGCAAGGTTTTACATAGTAATATATTAAACTACGGCTACTGTGTCTATCCAAGGACATTCAAATATGCAATGCATCCAGAGGCAGGTAAGGTATGGAAATGGGAGGAGGCTCACCTCGATGATGTTTTTCAAAGGCTCGGAGCAAACCTCGACAAGCCGGGACCGGGAGCTCTGAGAAGGGTTCCACAAGAGGACCGAGACGAATTGAAACGAATATTTGATATAACTGGCGCCACAAAACGATATGAAACTATAGATAAAATCTCAATGGATATAGCAAAAAATGAGGGTCTCTCAGAGGAGGAATATTTTATGAAAGTATTCACTGAAACCCACAAGGACCACCTTAATAAAAGATAATTATGATATACGAAGGAAAGAAAAAAATATGGTCTGAATATCAGAAGGAAATTCCCGACGACCACTACTATTACGTAAGAAGTTGCATAAGGCAGATGTTTTTTCCTGCATCGGAACAGGTATTCTTAGATATTACAAGGAATAAGTTGCATAAGGATTTTTTTGAAAGTGAGCATCATACCACTTGCGGTGGCATAGCCTACCATTCCGATACTATCCCGCAGGAGACCATTATGACCATTATAGCAAGACAGTTTGCTCTCATGAAAAAGAACGGCTACGAAAACTACGTCTGCTCCTGCATCACCTCCTTCGGAATCTATACCGAGACCTTGGAGACATGGCATGAATTTCCGGAATTGGAGGCAAAAATCAGACAAAATCTTTGGGACGCCTGTAAACTCGAATTCATCAAGCCCACTTATCTTGCACATTCCTGCGACATCATCTATAAATTCAGAAATCAGATTGCAGTACAGGCAAGGTTTAAGTTAATTAATTGCAAAACAGGAAAACCTCTGAGAGTAGTAGAACACATTGGATGTCACTATGCTAAAATGTTTCCATCCAAAGGATTCGGTGGTGCAGAATATCCTTATGTCCTCACCGGAATGATAGAGGCATGGGGAGGCGAAATTATAGATTATCCTGAGAGAAGACACTGTTGTGGATTCGGATTCAGACAATACCTTGTTAAAAGTAATAGAGGATACTCCCTCTCCAACACCTATAAGAAATTTGAATCCATGCAACCATATAATCCAGATATGATAATTACAAACTGTCCAGGATGCTCCTATTTCATGGACAGATGGCAATATGTAATCTCCGAAACAGAGGGGAAAACCTATAGTAATGAGGGTCACGGTATACCTGTTTTGACATACGAAGAGGTTGCTGGTCTTGTACTCGGATACAATCCGTGGGATCTCGGGTTGCAGACACATCAGGTGAATGTAGATCCTCTCCTCGATAAAATCGGAATACCGTATGATTCGGCAAGTAAATTCTTAGGAGTAGGCGGAAAAAATATAGGTATGCCGGAACTCCCAACATGTGCATGTTTATAAAATAATATCCATAACATAATATGAATAAAAATGTTATAGTAATCGGTGGAGGTCCTGCAGGCTTGGAAGCCTCCAATCAGCTCACACAAATGGGCTATAATGTAATTCTAGTAGAAAAAAACGATAAACTGGGAGGTCATCTTGCACAATGGGACAGATTATTTCCTGCCGGGATTAAGGCTGAAGAGGTATTGAATAACCTCATACAAAAAAATAATGGTACAAAATACTTTCTTGGAACAGTAGTAAACTCAATAAACCTTCTTGACAAAGAGTATAACGTAATATTGTCTAACGGTATCACGGTACTTGCAAAAGCTGTCTTACTTGCCTCTGGATTTGATATTTTCCCTGCAGAAAAAAAGGAGGAATACGGATACGGCATATATGACCATGTTATCACAAATGTAGATTTGGAGAACTATTTTAAGAGAGGAAAAGATAATCGTATTGTCGGTTCACCAAAATCTATAGGCTTTGTACATTGCGTCGGCTCACGAGACGAGAAGATAGGAAATATGCACTGCTCAAAAGTTTGTTGCGCAACTGCTGTAAAACAGGCATGTGAAATGAAGGAACAGTACCCAGACGCAAATATCTATTGTTTTTATATGGATTTACGAATGTTCGGCAGACACTACGAAGACCTCTACTTGAAGGCTCAAAAGGACTGCGGCATTCGTTTTATAAGAGGAAGAGTATCGGAAGTTGCCGAAGGGCTTGATAAACGACTGATTATTAAAGCAGAGGATACTCTCTCAGGAAAACCTATACAGGTAACTTTAGATCTGCTTGTTCTTATGTCTGGAATGAAAAATTGCGCTACAGGAGAGACAACTGCAAAGATGATTTCACTTGATTTTGATGATGACGGTTTCTTTAGCGTTAAAGATTCTGTCTATGCAGTTCAGGAATCATCAAGAAGCGGCGTCTTCTATGCAGGTGCCTGCACAGGCCCAAAAACGCTGCCTGAAACCTTCAGCGAGGCAAGAGCAGCTGCTGTGGCAATAGATAACTATATTAAAAAAGCTCAATAGTATGGATTTTGGTTATTCATTAACTCCAAGTTCAAGGATAGATCTCGACAAAACAGACAAGACTCTCTTTGAAAGACTTTCCGCCATGGAACCGGATGTTAAAAAATGTATGGCCTGCGGCTCATGTACAGCAAGTTGCAGTGCAGGTAAATTTGCAGTAACCAGCCTGAGGCAATCTATATTGAACCTTCAGAACGGGAAAATTCAGGACGCACTGAATGTGCTTGAAAGTTGCATGCTCTGCGGCAAATGTACCATGATATGTCCAAGAGGTATAAACACTCGTAATCTTATTCTTTCCATAAACAAAATATACAGTAATACAGCAATAAAATGAGAGAGAGAATTTTAGGTGGATATGACAATTTCGTCCTTCCTTTTATGATAGGAACAGTATTTATATTAACCTATCTGTTGATAGGAATGATCAGAATTCTGATACATATTCCCGGAGCAGACAGAAAGAAACTTCTTATTTCCCTTTTCAATCCTAAAATAATATACAAAAACATAAGAGACATTATCTGCGATTGCCTAATTCACGTAAAAATCTTTAAAAGGAAGGCTATTTTAGGATACATGCATGCAAGCATTGCATTTGGATGGTTTATGCTCATAGTGATAGGCCATATTGAGGTAGCGCTCTATGTCCCACAAAGAAACGGAATACTATATTATCCTGTCTTCTACCGCTATTTCACCGCAGAGATGAACCACACGCTCAGAGGTGCTTTTTTCTTCTTTCTTATGGACTTCTTCCTTCTCATAGTATTGAGCGGGATTGGCCTTGCAATGTACAAAAGAATACACTCAATAGCGTTAGGAATGAGGCGTACCACAAAGCCGAGCCTTGCCGACAGAGTAGCGTTATATTGTCTATGGGCAATATTCCCATTAAGACTTCTTGCAGAAAGTTTCACTGCAGGGATTGCTGGAGGCAGCTTCCTTACAAAGCCTATGTATCTACTCTTCAATAACTTTTTAAGCAACAATATGCACATCCTACCCACATGGTGGGCCTACTCAACAGTGCTCGGACTCTTCTTTATCGCCATGCCATTCAGTCGATATATGCATATCCCAACAGAGGCCTTCTTGATAGTACTAAGAAATGCAGGTCTAAAGGTTACTAAACCCAGAAAAGGATTTGCAGAGGCAGAAATTTATTCTTGCTCAAGCTGCGGACTCTGTATAGATGCCTGTCCTATGAATGTACAGAAGAAAAATTTGAAATATTCGTCGGTGTACTTCATAAGATTTCTTAGGCGTCATAACACAAGAAAGATAAATGATATAGCCAATAAATGTCTGATGTGCGAAAAATGTGTTGCAGTATGCCCTGTAGGGGTAGATTCATGCGGAATAAAACTTGCTCAACGCAAAACAGTCACAAATTCATTACCATACAATTATAGCCGAATTACAGCCGAATTACCTGCAAAAAAGGGCAAAGTTCTGTACTTTGCAGGCTGTATGACCCATCTGACTCCTGTCATAATCAACTCTATGAAGGCTATTTTTCATGCTGCCGGAGAAGATTACCTCTTTGCAGACGAAACCGGAGGCGTATGCTGCGGCAGACCGCTCATGCTTGCCGGCAAGACAAATGCAGCAAAAGAGGTCATTGATAAAAACAGCAAAATGATCTTCAAATCTGGAGCTACTACACTCATACTCTCCTGCCCTATTTGTTACAAAGTATTTAAAGAGGAATACAAATTAAATAATATTAAGATTTTACACCATACAGAATATATAAAATTGCTGATAGACAGCGGGAAAATTAAACTCAACGACAGCAAGCAAAAGTTTGCATACCACGACCCTTGCGATCTCGGACGCGGCACGGGTATTTATGAAGAGCCACGATACGTACTCTCAAAAATAGGAGAACTGGCAAAAGTGGATATGGAAAGAAAGGACAGCCTGTGTTGCGGAGGAAGCCTTGGCAGCCTTACCTTAAACAGCGATGACAGAGTTAAAATCACGCAAAACGCTATTAACTCTCTTTTAAAAGATAACCCGGAAAAAATCATTACAGCATGCCCTCTCTGCTTAAAAACATTTACGCCTCAATCTCCTGTACCTGTTGAGGATATAGCAAAGACAGTAGCAAATAATATGATTACCAAAAACTCATAAAGGATAAAATTATATGAATATTACTCCAACTCCCTACGCATTAAAAAATATTGCTACAAACAGAATTTTTAAAGATTCCGGATGGCTTATGGCAGATCCGGAGTACAATTCTCCCTCCCTTATAAGGGCTGAATACGAAAGAAAAAATCTATCCATAGGAGATGAATCTATGGGGATCTATAAATTCGCAGACTGGATGCCTATCCACAAAACCCTTAAAGGATCATACGCTCCTCTTACTTATAGAAGCGAAGGGTTGGCTAAATATTTGAATCTCAAAAATCTATATATTACTTTCTCTGGATACTGGCCGGAAAGAGGAATAGAGATGAAAACCTGCTCTTTTAAGGAGACAGAAGCCTTCTCTGTATGCGCAAGATTCCCAGATAACGACAAACGCATACTGGTTGTAGCATCGGCCGGTAACACGGCAAGAGCTTTTGCAAGAGTTTGTTCAGAAAACGAGATTCCGATAGTGATAGCAATACCAGAGGAGAACATGGATGCGATGTGGTTCAATGAGGAGTTAAATGATTGTGTGAAAATTATCTGTGCACCTTTCGGGTCTGACTATTTCGATGCAATTCAATTAGGCAACAAACTCTGCCAATCACCCGATTTTGTGGAGGAGGGAGGAGCCAAAAACATTGCCCGAAGAGACGGTATGAGCACAACTGTACTCTCAGCAACAACATTTATAGGGAAGCTTCCTGATGCCTATTTTCAGGCAATAGGAAGTGGTACTGGAACAATTGCAGCACATGAGGCTAATCTAAGACTCATTGCAGACGGCAGATACGGCAAGAACCTAATAAAACTCATTCCATCGCAAAATGCTCCCTTCACACCCATGTACGACGCCTGGATGGCAAACAGCAGAGCACTACTCCCTATGGATGAAGAGACTGGAAGAAAAGAGGCTCTGCTCATAAAAGCAAAAGTACTATCTAACAGAAAACCACCATACTCACTACCTGGAGGCCTTTATGACTGCATGAAAGCAAGTAACGGCTCGGTAGAAAAAGTAACGAATGAAGAGCTTATTGAGGCATGTGCAATGTTTGAAAAATTAGAAGGAATAGATATATATTCTGCCGCTGGAGTTGCCGTAAAAAGCCTTGAAAAAGCACTCGAAAAAGACATTGTATCACATAACGACACCATTATGTTGAACATAACCGGAGGTGGAGAAAAAAGATTCAAGAAAGAATACAAACACAGTCAGGCCGTTCCCAACCTGATAATTCCAAACAATACTCCGGCAGAAGAGATAATCAAACGCGTAAAGGCTCTATTTTAATAACAAAACCATATAAAGGCGTTAAATGAGAGAGAATTCAGAGCAATGCAAAAGGCTGCGCTACGAGTTCTCTTTGTATTTCAATACTTAGGAGAAAGGCTATTTTGCATTTTTTCCTTCTCTCGCGCTATTATGGGTTGCACAATTGCTTCAGGAACAAATTTCCAATTGGGGCTCTCCGTCATTAGAAACTTATTGCCTTGCTCAAAATAGTTATAAATAATCTCACGTATACCGCCATAGCGGGCAATTATTAGGTCATCTATGTTTTTTGTAATACCAGCTCCAACATTTAGTAATTCTCCGCCTCCATTAGCTCTGTAAGAGGAGAGTGCAACTTTATACCTCTTGTGTTCACTAAAAGGAGCCCCATTCTCCATAGAAATTATTCGAACTCTGCCACCAGCAGGTTTTGTGACATCCACCTCATATTTAATACCCTTTGCAGCATCAAAATTAAACGCCGGATATTTAAATACATACCTTTGCAAATTATTATTATACACAATATTGAGTAAATTATTATTCTTTGAAGAGATGGTTCTTACCCATTTTGAATAAGAATACTCAAGATATTTGCGTATCTGAGCACCTGTCATCTCTATCATATAAAGCAAATTATCATATGGATACAATGCCATGACTGTATTAAAATCAACTTTGCCGCTTTCAACATAATCCACAACATTTATAGGAGCCGTGAAAGAGATATCCGCACCAGTACTCCTCATCATTACAAGGTTTATAAAATTAATATATTCAGAATAACCAAAATAGGCCTCATTCATTTGAATATCATGAATGAGATAAGAAACCATTTTTGTAGAAAAGGATTTAACCTCCATAAAATCCCTATGAAAAAATTTATTATATGACTCATCGGAAGGAATATTAGAGGCCGGTATAAGAGATCCGGAAATCTTCTTTGATACAATATTGCCCTTATTTAAACGAACCTTAATTTTCACCTTGGCAATAAATTCCGCCTTACAACCACCATCAATCAGCAAAACGCTATCCTTACCGTTAAATTCTTTTCGGCAATAGGGAATGTGATCATGAGAAGCAAGCACAAAATCCACATCTGGGAGATGAGTTGCAATATAGGCCGCTTGATCACCGTCATCACTGCTGTCTGTGTTTCCAACACCACTATGCATAGCAATAAGTAAAATATCGGGGTTCTCTTTCATTCTCACAACCTTAACAAGAGAATCTGCAATACTCTTAGGCGAAACAAACTTGATTCCTGAATATAACGATTTATCCAACCACTTGTCAATATTGGGTGTAATCATCCCAATTACAGCTATTTTAAGATGGTTTTTATATAGGACTGCATATTCTTTGAAATATGGCTTACCGGTCTTTATATCTATTGCGTTTGCAGCAAGATAAGGAATATTAAGTTCCTTTGCTATTCGGTCATAAACAGGATGACCGGCCTCAATATCATGATTACCTGCAACTGCTGCATCATACTTCATATACTCCATGACTCTCGTAAGGAAATGATGCGGCACATTTTGCTGCAACCGTGAGGTATCCGGAAGGTTAAAATAACAGGCAGCAATATCACCCTGAAGCATATCGCCAAGATCAAGCAAAGCAACAGATGAATCGCCTATAGTGCATCGTCGGTTATTAATGTAAAACAATACCTTTGAAAGTGAAGTAGCCTTGTTTCCACCTTCATAAGTTGAATCAAAAAACTGAGCATGAACATCATTTGTAGAATACAACTCAACCTCATATACACCAGTCCTCCCATTATTACCGCATGAAAAGATGATAAAGGTAACAAAAAGAGAGGCAATAATAAGTTTCATACTATTCGGCCTGTATTTTTCTAAATCTTTCATTAAATTAATTCTCAAATTACTATATTGAATTTTTCAGCATCTTTCCATACAGGAAACTTCTCTCTAAAAAATCTTAGTTTATCAATATCTATCTCAACCATATGCACTCGGTACCCCGACATAGCATTATCAGTAGTCTTCAAAAGCACCCCCTCACCTATCTCGTTTCCTTTATAATCCACAGCAATTGAACTCTCAGGATAATCGCCGTTGGCATCACTCCCTGTCCTATTCACAAAAAGGCAATATGCCTGATTTTCTACAGCCCTCGCACGCGCTAAAATATGAGCAGCCTCAATACGTGACCCGGGAAAACTTGCAATATTCAACAGCACATCATATTCATTATCAACATTTCTGCTCCAGACAGGGAAACGGATATCATAACAGATATTAAGCAAAAAATTAACACCCCCATAACTTACTATAACTTTTTTATCACCAGGACAATAAGCAGTTGCCTCCTCACCTATTGAAAACAAATGTCGTTTATCATAGCAGACACAATGACCATCCGGCATGGCAAAAATACCTCTATTATAGCTTTCAACTGGAACAGAAGCATAAAAAGCCGCCTCTCGTTTACGAGACTCATTTCGCAACCAATTTACAGAAATACCATCCTCCATACTCTCGGCAAGTACAGTATTCATAGTAAACCCTGTTGAAAACATCTCCGGAAAGACAAATACATCCGATTTATATTTCAAACAATCGAGTAATCTGGAATAATTCTCCAAATTAGCCTGCTTCTCCTCCCAAATAATATTTGCAGATATTAAAGAAATAATCATATGCGATTCAAATTTCTATAACAAATTTGCACTTTCTATCATAATTGCCGATAACTTCAATCATGTCGTAGTAATAAATGCAATTTAAAATTCATAATAAACCTCATTTTAACTTATTATGAGGTTTTACGTTTATATAATCTATCAACAATCATAGCAATCGCTCCGTCTCCTGTAACATTACAAGCAGTACCAAAACTGTCCATGGTTATATACAACGCTATCATCAACCCCTGTAGTGTCTCATCAAAACCAAGTATGGAGCTTAATATACCCAAAGCCGCCATAATCGCTCCTCCCGGTACACCCGGGGCGGCAACCATAGTCACTCCAAGAACAAAAATGAAACCGGCAAAAAGTTCCAGACCGCAATTCATACCGTTCATCCACATAATGGCAAAAGCACATGCAACAATCTTTAAAGTACTGCCTGAAAGATGGATGGTTGCACAAAGAGGTATCACAAAATCGGCCAATTCAGAGTTAATGCCATTCAATTTTGTCTGTTTCAAAGTTACAGGAATTGTAGCTGCTGAAGATTGTGTCCCCAATGCCGTAGCATAGGCAGGAAGCATCCTCACTAATGATTTCAAAGGATTCTTCCTCGCCACCAGGCCGGCAATACAAAATAACAAAATCAGCCATAAAACATGCATTATGAAGATGATTATTATGACCTTTAGGAAAAGCCCCAGAATAGTACCAACTTGTCCCTCTGCAGAAATCTTCAGGAAAATACCAAAGATATATAGCGGCAAGAAGGGGATGATTACCTTTGAGATAAGTTTATTGATAACCTCTCTGAACTCGTTAAGCACATTCTTTAAATAATCACCCTTAACAGAGGCCAAACCTAATCCGAGTACAAAGGCAAGAATAAGAGCAGTCATCACTCCCATAACAGGAGGCATATCCAAATTCATATAGGTTGTAATAGTATTTGATGCCACATCATCTATACTGCTAAACCCTACCGTCTTATCCAAAACCAACGGATAGGTAATATCACAAGTAAAATAGGAAACAAAACCGGCTATAATAGTTGAACCATAGGCAAAGAGAACAGTAAGTCCCAACAGTTTACCAGCACCATTACCAAGCTCTGCAATGGCCGGAGCAACAAGTCCGAGAATAATCAGCGGTATAGCAAAACCTAAAAAATTACCAAAAATCAAATTAACTGTGACAAACACCCTTGTTAAAGGCAATGGAAAAAAACGAGCACAGAAAATACCTAAAACAATGGCCACTACTATCTTAAAAAGTAAATTTTTTCTAAGACGATTAATCGCGGTAACAATGTAATTCATAATTTCTAATAGCCTTTAACCCCTCTCATTTTACGCCATACAACTATTATGTACCATAATACAAATGGAACGGCAATTGAAACATATGACATGACCGTTAAAGTAAAAAGACTCGATGAACTATTTGAGAGAGTCAAAGAATCCTGAAGCGATACGGTAGATGGAAAATAAGCTGTATTGTTGAAGGCTGCGCAAACCAATATCGACCAAACTGCAAGTACAACTCCAGCACCAGTAATATAAAAGGCCTTCTTAGCCAACTTGACATTATTGTTAAAAAACAATGCCACTGCAAGCCCTCCAAGCACAAGTAGTACCCCGACAAGTAAAACAACAACAGGCCATACAAGCGAAAACATATTAAGGAAATATTTATACTTGACTGCAGAAATGAACCCTGATTGAGTATCAGCCTGATATCCTGTGGCAAGGAAAAGCGCAGCAAGGAAAATAACAAACAAAACAACAAACGCAGGTCCTGTTACTTTCAATTGCTGATAAGCCCTCTCTGCCAATGGCCTGTACCCCTCAGTTAGCATTTTCTCCTGCGGAACCTCCTTTTCATTTATTGTTCCATAAATTCCTGCAATATACATAAGTCCCAAGGTCCTTGCCGCAAACAGTACGGTAATGCCGAGAAGAAGATTAAAGGGATTTACTATTGCCTCAAGTCCTCTCCAATCGTTGGCCCAATAGGAAACTGTCGGGTTACTGATAGAGGTAATATTCATTTTATCCATGTAATAAGCACCACCTGAGAAGAGTGTACCAACAGCCACGCCAAGAAGAATGGTTCCGAACGCCCCGTTCAGAAAGAGGAAAAGATCATATCCGCCCTTACCAAAAAGATTGCAGTTCTTATTTCTGTATTCATATGAAACAGCCTGAATCACAAATAGTAATAATATTAGCAGCCATAACCAATAAGCTCCTCCGAAACTTGTGGAGTAAAAAAGAGGAAATGAAGCGAATGCGGCACCTCCAAAGGTAACGAGCGTTGTAAAAGTTATCTCCCACTTATGACCCAATAACGAGACCAGTAGTCTCTTCTGAAGTTCATTTTTTGCTGTCCCAAACAGTAATGTCTGTCCACCCTGCACAAAAAGCAGGAACACAAGCAGCGCTCCCAAAAGAGAAACGAGCGCCCACCAATATAATTGCAATATATGTAATGTTTCCATATCTGTATTCATTTCTATAATTATTGTTTATTAGATTGTTCCGGACCCTTTCTGATCTGCGAGAACATTATCATAAGCTCTGCAATCAGAAGCGAAGTAAACAAAACAAAGAAAATTATCAAAGTTGTATAAACATTGGATGAAGAGACCCCTGAAACGGCAGCCTGTACCGGCAACAGATTCTGAATAGTCCATGGCTGTCTACCAACCTCCGCAACAATCCATCCACACTGAGAGCAAACATAAACAAGAGGAACACTTATAATTGCAATCCAAAGCCATACCCTTCTCTGCTCAAATGGTTTCCCTCCACGTTTATCGGCTCTGAGCAAAAGCAAAAACACTATAAAGAAGAGAATAAAATAGCCGCCCAACAATACCATTATTCTAAAAGAGTAGTAACAGAGACCAACAGGAGGCACAATTTGCTCCGGTTTACTCAAATATCCGTAGCCGAAATGATCAAAATTATCTTGTAAAACCTTCCCAACCGCAGCAGTCTTGGAGGCGTCTCCCATGCCCTTAGATACC
This sequence comes from uncultured Muribaculaceae bacterium, assembly GCA_964571395.1. GTDB lineage: Bacteria > Bacteroidota > Bacteroidia > Bacteroidales > UBA932 > Egerieousia. The sequence continues at coordinate 2,871 of CAZNBA010000008.1, read as the reverse complement.
TTGTAAAGTTCCAACGCCTTAATAGCAACCTTGCCATTAATTACCCTCTCGTCGAACGAAAGAGCCTTCTTTACATTACCATTAATATCGATATATTCATATCCACCCTCAATAATATCATAAATACCCGGAACAAAGGAGTTGGCTTCTCTGTTTGCCATAAGGGACAACATTTTAGGAATCTTTATATTGAAGAGAAACGGTTCCTTTGAATCGTCGAGTTTCTTGCTGCAATCAAGTACCCCGACAGCTGAAAGCGGAGCGCCATTGCTGCCTCTATAAAGGCCCTCCATAGCAGCAAGTTTCATAGGTTGAGTCTTGGCAATTGTATAAGCCGACTTATCTCCGGAGGTGGCAAGTAAAAGAGAAGAAACAAGACCAAAAATTGCGGCAACCTTAATACTCTTCTTTGCAAAATCACCCTCGCGTTTCTTGAGTAAGTACCAACAGCTAATACCTATTACAACTACAGAGGCCAGCATGAAGGCACTTGTTACTGTATGCGACAACTTGCTCATGGCAACAGGAGAAAAGACAATCTGCCAGAAATCCACCATCTCGCTACGAGCAGTCTCAGGATTGAACCTCATTCCAACAGGATGCTGCATCCATGCATTAGCCGTAAGAATCCATATAGCGGAGACATTAGCTCCAATTGCTGTAAGCCAAGTTGCGGCAAGATGAAATTTTTTGCTAACCTTATCCCAGCCAAAATACATTACTGCAAAGAATGTACTCTCCATGAAAAAGGCAAAAATTCCCTCAATTGCGAGCGGAGCTCCAAAAATATCTCCAACGAACCATGAGTAATTACTCCAATTGGTACCAAACTCAAATTCAAGGATAATTCCCGTAGCTACGCCAATGGCAAAATTGATGGCAAAAATCGTACTCCAAAAACGAGCCATGCGTTTCCAAAACAGAGCATCGGCCGAAAGTACAGCACCATCATGTTTTGCGAGACAATAATACTTTGTCTCCATGAAAGCAACAATGAACCCCAAACCGAGAGTAAGAGGCACAAAGATCCAGTGAAACATGGCAGTTAACGCAAACTGCATTCTGGAAGCATCTACCAAGTTAGCAAGTATCATAACTTAAAGGTTTAATTAATAATATTTTACTTATTTATCTCTAATCTGAATTATCAATATTTAATGGAGAGGTAAGATTTTCTATTACCCTCTGGCTCTTATCACTATCAGTCTTACAATCTGCCAGGTCACTTTTAAAGAAAAACAGTTTCAAGACAACAAAGAGAAGAAACAACTTAATTAAAATGATTAGCCACAAAGTCTTTCCCACAGTCATTCCCTTGAACCCCGAATAATAAAAATCCCATATTTTATAAAAAACGTTCAAAGCTATATGAATTTATCTTCTATTATTATATACAATTGCATTTAACCCACTATTACAAGTGCACATTTCCAATCTTAAAATTCTATAATATTCTTTGAGTTTATATAACAAAGAACCTTAATATTTTATTGAGTCAAATTTATTTAAATTCTAATCTCTTAAATTTTAATAGGACACTAATGAACAGTATATTACCTACATAATAGGAAATTATTAATCATATTTAGCAGATAATAATTATTATCGTTAGTAATCTTATACAAAAATAGCAACTTAAAAAACAGAATCAAATAAGTAATTGCAAAAATCAATATTAATTGTAATAATAACACAACAATCAAAGATAGGTAAAAGTGAGAAAAAATCACTAATTTCGCGGATAATAATAATAATAAACTATTATGGAACGCAGGAACTTTATAAAAACAGCAATTTTAAGTTCAATTGCGGCTGCAATGAACCTAAAAGTAGAAAATGCCAATGCAGCAGAAGGAACTTTTAAAGATGAAAAGAACGACCTTGTGGCCGTAATGGGCGGAAATCCAACTAATATGTATAGAAGAGCCATCGCCGAAATGGGCGGAATGCGTAAATACATAAAAAAAGGTGATAAAGTAGTCATTAAACCCAATATCGGATGGGATAAATCACCTGAATTTGCTGCAGATACCAACCCGCAACTAATTGGGGCAATAGTAAGAGACTGCATTGCAGCCGGAGCAGCAGAGGTACTCGTATTTGACCACACATGTGATTCAGATTGGAAATCATGCTATAAGAGAAGTGGCATTGAGGATGAAACCATCAAGGCTGGCGGAAAAATGGCCTTCGCCAACGATGAAAAATACTACAAAGAGGCCGATATCCCCCATGGAGTAAGGCTAAAAAAGGCCAAAATACATGAAGCCATTCTAAACTGTGACAAATGGATAAACGTCCCTATACTAAAAAATCATGGCGGAGCAAAAATGACTGTCTCAATGAAGAACTATATGGGTATTGTTTGGGATAGAGAATATTTTCACTCAAACAATCTGCAGCAATGCATTGCCGATATATGCACATTCAATAAAAGACCTGTCCTGAACATTGTAGACGGGTACAGAATAATGACACAGAATGGTCCTAAGGGAAAGACAGAGAATGACACTATGCTTGCAAAAGCACTCTTTATCTCCCCTAATATTGTAGCAGTAGATACAGCTGCAATTAAATTCTTCTCTCAATTCAAAGAGATGGATATTGCGCGTGTAGGACATATTGGATTAGGAGAGGCACATAACCTTGGTACCACAGATCTTGATAAACTTAAAATAAAGAGAATCAAAATTTGAGTCTGATCTAAATTTTATCAATCTTGATAATTTACCTCAAATAATACCTAAATAAGACACCCTATATAGATGCATAACAACAAATTCCATAATTTGTTATGTTAATAACCCAAAATAAAATAAATGAATAGTAAATATCTTAAAATAATACGAGTAATAGTAGCAGCGGCTGTAT
>CAZNBA010000007.1:0-51627 GCA_964571395.1 uncultured Muribaculaceae bacterium | reverse complement strand
TTATGATTCGGACCCGGCCCTGATTTTCATGGGGTTTGCAGAGGATGACGATGAACTTGAACAGGAGTCCAATGCCTCTAATCCTCATGAAGATACTTTTACTGGAAACATAGAGGTATATGCTCCTTCATTCAATGCGAATAGGATTAGTACGTATAATAATTATAATTGTTTTTCGGGTGCTTTCTTTACAAAGACCAGGACTAACCATATTCCGCGCAGCAATCACAATAAAGGTTACGGTATGCTTCATGAAGATGTTATTGATGCTGATGGCGATGGGGTCTCATCAGATATAGATTGGGATGATAATGACCCTGATATTGCATACGTTTCTTATTTCCCTTCAAGTGGAGGTAGCGGTACCTTTATCTTTGAGGATTTGTGGTCATGGACTGGTGATTATGATATGAATGATGCGGTAATCGATTTCAGAATTATATATTACACCAACGCAAGTAATATGGTTACCAAGATGGATTACGAGTGGAGTCTAAGAGCCGTAGGTGCTTCAATGAAGATATCGGCTGCAGTTCAGTTGGATGCGATAGCTCCATCATCTATAAATTATGTGTATTACAGTAATCTTTCCAATATGGGTACAACACCTGTGAATCGTTCCGCAAACGGATTGGAAAGCGGGCAGTCGAAGGCTGTATTTACGCTATTCAATGATCCGTCCGAGGTTTTTGGACAAGGTAACAGTACGTTTATAAATACTTATGCTAATAAGAGTTATATTCAACCTAACTGGAACTATGTGCGTATTAAATTTGCCTCTGCCATTCCATTGGCAAATGTTGCAATCGGTAAGGTAAATACGTTTATTGTTGTTTCTCCCTCTACCGATAATCCTCAGAGAGGCAAAGAGGTGCATCTTGCAGACTATACATTCACTGATTTAATGGATAAGTCTTATTTAACAGGAGGCCTTCAGAGTGCTAAAAATCCTTATAAGGTGGTAAATGGCATGGTATGGGCATATATGTTTCCGTCAAGATTCAGGTATCCTCAGGAATCTGTCAATTTATGTAATGTGTATCTTAAGTATAAAGACTGGTATAGTTCCGGGGGAACTTTGTACCAAGATTGGTATAATACAGGCAAGAGCGGATATATAGATGCAACTTGGTTGTATTGATTGTTATTGTCTGATTTTTTTACGATATTTGTTTATCGTTAAAAATCAAACACATGTTTACTAAACAAACTTATATTTCCCGTCGTAACGAGCTGAAAAAGGCAGTTGGGACGGGGATTCTTTTATTCTTCGGAAATGAAGAAAGTCCTATGAATTACCGCGACAATCAGTACTCATTCAGACAGGATTCAACTTTTTTATACTATTTCGGGTTTGAGAAGAATGCCTCTCTGACTGCGGTTATAGAGATTGAAAATAATGAGGAGATTGTGTTCGGCGATGAACTTACGATAGATGATATTGTATGGACCGGAAAACTTCCTACACTTAGGGAGCAAGCCTTTAATGTAGGTGTTTCGCGGGTAAGGCCTTTACGTGAATTGTCGGGATACTTGAAAAAAGAGAAGTTGGCAGGTAGAAAAATTCATTTCTTGCCTCAGTATCGCGGCGATAATATGATTAAGATTTGGGAGATGCTCGGTATTCCTGTTGCTGAACAGGAGAGTGCAAAATCGCTCGATTTTGTAAAAGCCGTTGTTAATATGAGAAATTACAAAAGCCAAGAGGAGATTGAAGAGATTGATAAAGCGGCTAAAATCTCTATGGATATGCATCTTGCCGGAATTAAAGTGGCAAAAGCCGGTATGAAAGAGTGTGAGGTTATGGCCGAAATTCATGCGGCTGCGCATAAGGCGGGAGCTGAACTCTCTTTTCCTATTATTTGTACCGTGCACGGAGAAACCCTTCATAATCATCATTATACAAATGAACTTAAGGAGGGTGGCATGCTGCTTATTGATGCCGGAGCCGAGTTGCCGAGCGGCTATTGCGGTGATATCTCTTCCACAATTCCGATTGGTAAGCATTTCGACGAAAGACAGCGTGCCATCTACGAGATTGTGTACAAATCACATAGGGCTGCTGTGGAGGCTTTGAAACCGGGGATTCCTTTTAAGGAGGTTTACTATCTTGCTTGCAAAACTATTTTTGAGGGGCTAAAGACTCTCGGACTGACTAAGGGTAATGCAGATGAGGCAGTTCATGCCGGTGCTAATGCACTCTTTTTTCAGTGTGGTCTTGGGCATATGATGGGACTCGATGTACATGATATGGAGAATTTGGGTGAGGTATGGGTAGGATACGATGGTGAGCCTAAATCCACTCAGTTTGGAATTAAATCTTTGAGATTGGCTCGTAAACTTGAGCCCGGATTTGTATTGACGATTGAGCCCGGTATCTATTTTATTCCATCGTTAATTGAGATGTGGAGTTCCGAAAAGCGTTTCGGCGAATACATAAATTATCCTGAGGTCCTGAAATGGATTGGTTTGGGAGGTATTAGGAATGAAGAGGATTATCTGATAACCGGAGCCGGGCACAGACTGCTCGGCAATCCGGTAAGTAAAAATATTCTTGATGTCGAAAAGATGAGACAGTAGCAGCAAGAAAAAATGGTAATTTATTTGAGGTTGGCCAAAGCTATTGCTGCGGCCGCCTCAACAATTACTTGAACACGCAAAGCTATGCAGGAATCGTGACGACCCTTTACCGAAAATTCTTCCTCTTTCTCTGTAATGAAGTTAAAACTTTTTTGTTTTTTAGCTATGCTGGAGGTGGGTTTTACTGCAACTCTGAAAACAATTGGGTTACCATTTGATATGCCTCCGTTAACACCTCCGCAATGATTTGTTGCGGTTTTGCCCTCTTTGTCTATAAACTTGTCGTTGTGCTGTGAGCCTTTAAGGGTGGTAGCTTTAAATCCATCACCGAATTCAACACCTCTTATTCCCGGTATTGCAAAGGCCAGATGGCTTATATCTGATTCAACAGAGTCGAAAAATGGTTCTCCCATGCCGATAGGGACATTTTTACATTGGCATTCAACAATACCTCCAATTGAATCTCCCTCCTCCATTGTTTTTTTGATAAGAGCGTCCCATTCCGTGCAGCCTGTGCTCTCCTCTTTGGAAATATTTTTGCTGCCGGTAAGTTTTTTGAGAGCTATTGCACTTTTAGACTCTTTTTTCTCGCTCTTCATGAACGGAATACCGCCAAGTTCAATCAAATTGGCCTCTATTTTAAGAGGACTGAGTATTTTTTTTGCTACAACGCCTGCTGCAACCATGCATAATGTGATTCTCCCCGAGAAGTGTCCACCACCTCGTATATCGTTGTAAAAGTTATATTTAACCGATGCTGCAAAATCCGCATGACCCGGGCGAGGTATTTCTCTGAATTCGGAGTAGTCACCTGAATCAATATTGTTATTGTTAAATAGTATTGTAAGCGGAGCACCGGTAGTGCTGCCATCATAGACACCGGAAACGATATGTGGAATATCATCCTCCATTCTTGCCGTTGTTCCCTTTTTACCGCTCCTCCTTCTTGAAAGATCCTTGTTGAAATCGCTTTCTGTAAGGGGTAGTCCTGCGGGTACTCCATCTATGATTACCCCTATTGCCTGACCATGGGATTCTCCAAATATGGATATCCGGAATTTGTCGCCGAATGAGTTCATAAAGTTACTCTTTAGAAAATTATTACTTTGTTCAGGTGTGGTTTTAGTACTGCTTAATTAAATTCAAATAGTTGGCCACTCTTATCTTAAACGCGGGAAAAGATTTATCTATGCACTTTGTTTCATCAATTTTTACCCTGTCTCCAATAAAAAGAGCAGCGATTGTCAGGCAAATTGCAATTCTGTGGTCGTGATGGCTCTGAACTTCACCTCCACGCATAATTTTATTTTTTTGCCATGATTGCGCCTTGCCTCCACAAATATACATAAAATCGCTTACAATAGATATATTTGCACCTAAAATTGTCAGTTCGGAGAGAATACTTTCCGCTCTGTTGCTCTCTTTCTCCTTCAGTCTGCAAACTCCCTTAATGCTGCTTTTTCCATTGCAAAAGCATGCCAAGAGGGCAAGCATGGGAAATAAATCCGGCGAATTAGTTGAATCGAAGTTGAATGGAGAGAGTTTTTTCCTGATTGTGAGATATATACCCGATTCAATTTCATGCAGTGTTGCACCGCACATTTCAAGTACCTCGACAATTGTTTCGTCAGCCTGATCTGTTCCGGTATGAACGCCTTTCAATAAAATACTTTTGGCATTGTCATAATGGGATAACCGTATGGCTTCTGCAACTAAAAAGGCAGTGGCAGAACTCCAGTCTGCGGTCAGTGTGATTGAGGCCGGAGTATAGGCATTTTCTGGAGTTATGCGGTAATTTATTGTCTGCTCTTCTCTCTTCTTCTGTATTGTGATGCCAAATTTATTCAGCACATTTATGGTCATTTTGATATATGGAATACTTGTCGGGTTGCTTAAAATTAGGCTTATCTTATTACTTAGCAGCGGAAGTGTCATCAAGTATCCCGACACAATTTGTGATCCGCCCTTTCCATCAATCCGAATCCTATTGTTTGTGATATAGCCGCTAATGGTGCATGGCAATCTTCTTGTGCCGTTTTGTATGGAGTTGCTCCCTTTGTAGCTTATCTCATTTATGGCTGTATTATGATATCCATCTACTGATTCTTTTGTGTTATATGTATTGGTAGTTAAGCATTTACACCCGGATTCTTCTATTGCGATTGCAGAGTCGACTATGTTGCGGTTCAACAATGTTCCCTTTCCTGTTACAGTTATAGAAAGTTTTGTCCCTGAGACAAGATAGCATACAAAGGGCATTAGCAGTCTTGCCAGCAGTCCTGATTCTCCTGCTGAGAGCTGTATGTTTTTCCTCTTTATACGGAGGTTTTCCTTTATTTTTTCGGCTCCTGCACTTTTGATGCTGAGTGTGCCGTTATGGTGGATTACTTCACACTCAAGTCTTTTTGCTACGGAGAGAGCTGCTGATGAGTCTTTGCATGCAGTGTAGTTATGAATGACAGTCTCGCCTTTGGCTATGATTGCAGCGAGTATACACCTTTGAGCTTCGCTTTTAGAGCATGGAATTACAATTTCTCTCTTTGTATCTATTTCTACTATCTCTGTTTGAAAGTCCGGTGACATCTCTTTAGTTGCAGCTTTCTGCAAATTTTTTTGTGAGTTTGTTTTAGGAGTTTTAAGATGAAATGATTCCTGTGCTTTTCTAAAGTTATCATGTAATGAGGGGAGTATAATATTGTAATTACCTGCTAAAGAAAGCATCTCATCCAATGTGTATTGCCCTGTTGCTGTTGCTTTTCCCTCGTTTGGCTTGGCATAACAGAAAGGTGCGCCAAGTCTTATGGAAAGCGGTCTTGTGAATCGTCCGGCCTCATTCATTGCAAATGCGATAAGTGCCGGAGTATTTTTGCCTATGCCCCTTTTCTCTCTGTTCTTCCTCTTATTGCTTTTCTTTTCTGTGATTCCCTCCACAGCATTTCTCTTCACTTTGCTGTTAGCCTGCCTCTTTTTGTTAAAGATTGAGTACAGTTGCAATATTTTGGAAGCTTGTGCTATCTCCTCTGCAGCAGTTACGATTTTTACAATATCCGCTCCCATTTTGATGCATTCCTCCATCTTGGCTGTCAATTGTTTGAGTGCAGGCGTACCGGAGTAGTCGTGATAGGAGATTATAAGGCAACATCCTTTTTTTATAGCAGCCTCTCTTAATTTCATAAAAAGATTGCGTGGGTACTCCAATTCAATGTCTATATAGGCGGCTCCTGCATCAATTGCGGCCATAAGACATTTGAACGAAAGACTGTTTTCTTTGTCATGGCTGCCGTTATTTCCGGCATTTGATATGGCGTTGTATTCTTCTCGGCTGTCTTTATTTTGGAAACTTGTGATGATATTATTTGCCTCTATGGTGCCTGGACTATTATATTTAGCTTTAAATCTGTATGTTACAATTATGTTTGAATTTATCGATACGGCATGGGCGGTTTGTTGCGGAGTTAATGCGCAAAGATCTGCACGTAATTCTGCAAAATCGTATTTTTTAAGCAGAGCTGTGCATTTGTCAAAATCCGGTTCATTCAAACTTACACAAATCATTTGTAATTTTCTGTAAATTAGTTATTTTTATTGGGATATCCACCACTTCTCCAATTGACTTGGGAAGAATTAGGTGAATTTTGTCTCCCTCCGCCTTTTTATCATTTGTAATGGCCTCGAAAATTTTTTGAGTGGAAAGCTCCAGTTTCTCAGCCGATGTCGGGAGTCCTGCATAGCAAAAGTCCGATTCTATTTTGTCGGCAAGCCCTTCTGTTGCCAATCCGAGTCTTTCCGATATCTTTGCTGCATATACAATGCCGATTGCAACAGCCTCTCCGTGTGAGATTTCTTTATAATGTTCAGTACTCCGACATTCCATCTCCTTTTGCCTGCTGCAACTTTCTATTGCGTGTGCAAAGGTATGTCCCAAATTAAGAACTCTTCGCAGTCCTGTTTCATGCATATCTTTTTTGACCACAGAAAGTTTGTATTTAATGCATTTTTTTACCGTTTTTTGCAGCATTCGCAACAATAATTGTTTCTTTTCTTCTGAGTTGGCAGAGTTGTGTAATTGAGCACAAAGGACAACCGTATCTGAATAGGCCCTCTTATCGAAGATTATGAAGGTTTTCAGCACCTCTGCAAAACCGTTTTTCAGCTCTCTTTTCGGAAGAGTAGTGAGGAATGCGGGTGAGATGAATATCCATTCAGGTGCGGTTATGGTTCCGATTATGTTTTTTAGGGTTCCAAAGTTTATTCCGTTTTTCCCGCCGATTGCAGCATCGCATTGCGAGAGGAGAGTTGTGGGTATGTATGCAAATCTGAGCCCTCTTTTATAGATGGAGGCGGTAAAACCGCAGATGTCTGTGGTGATCCCTCCTCCAAAACCTATTAGAAGAGCCTTTCTGTCGGCTCCGAATTTAAGTAATCGTTCAATTATTATCTCTACCGTTGAGATAGTTTTATTTTGTTCGGAGGGGTCTATTTCTATTATTTCCGCTCTTTGGAAGAGTGAGTAATATCTTTGTAGTTTCTTATCTGCCACTATAAAGACTTTCGCCTCATTTTCTATAAGTGTTCCCATCTGCTCTGCAAGAGTTTTATCTCTTTGGGCGGTAATTGCTGAGTCAGTAGTTGCAGTTGTACTGCTGTAGTTCTTTATATTGTTGTCGAAGATTATTTTTTGCATATTTTTTTGTGCCATATTGTTCTTTAAGCAGCAAATGTATTCAGCAAATTTATGAAAAATAAACAATTTCTGCCGATAGCTGTACAATTAATTATAATTTTGCAGTGTGATGGACAGAACAGGTTTGTCTCATTGGGATGCCGGTATTAAGAATTTAGGATTTGTTAAGAAGTAAAAAAGTAGTTATGCAATTGAGAAGAAAAGTCTGTGATGTAAATAGTTGGAAAATTGTTTTTAAATTGAAATGATAATGCAGTTGAAAAGTGTATTCGGTGCTGAGAGGCCGGTGATTATTGCCGGGCCATGTAGTGCCGAGAGTCGGGAGCAGCTGATTGGAACAGCTGTGGCTCTTTCAAAAATAGGCGTTAAGATATTCAGAGCCGGTATTTGGAAGCCTCGTACTAAACCGGGTAATTTTGAGGGTCTTGGCAATGCAGGGATATCGCTTCTTGATGAGGTTAAAGAGCGTACCGGTATGGCAATTGCGACTGAGGTTGCAACTGCCGGGCATGTGGAGTGTGCGGTTAAGGCTGGTGTTGATTATTTATGGATAGGGGCGAGAAGTGTAACGAACCCTTTTGCTGTAGAATCAATTGCTTCTGCCTTAAGGGGAGCCTCCGATGTCGCGGTACTTGTTAAAAATCCTGTAAATCCCGATTTGGAACTTTGGATTGGAGCAATGGAGCGTTTATATAATGTTGGAATAAAGAGGATTGCAGCCGTGCATAGAGGTTTCAGCTCTTATAATGAGAAGATATACAGAAACAGTCCTTTGTGGAGTATTCCCATTGAGCTGAAAAGGAGATTTCCGGATCTTGAGATATTGTGTGATCCAAGTCATATATGCGGTAAGCGCGAACTTATTGGAGAGGTAGCTCAGCAAGCAATGGATTTGGACTTTGATGGACTTATGATTGAATCTCATATTAATCCAGCTGTTGCGCTTAGCGATTCAAACCAGCAAATTGAGCCGGCTGAGTTGGAGAACATTCTTGAGCATCTTGTTGTAAGAGAAGCAGGTGCTGATGTCTCTGGTATAGCCTCTTTAAGAGGCCTGATTGATGATATAGATAGTCAGATTCTCTCTTTACTTGCGAAAAGGATGAATATTTCACGGGAGATAGGAGAGTATAAAAAGAGATATAATATACCTGTCCTGCAGAGTGCAAGATATGGCATGATACTCGAATCTGTGACCAAAAATGCCTCTAAAATGCGCCTTGACCCAGATTTTGTCGGGAGAATTATGAAGGCGATTCATGAGGAATCGGTGCGTACACAGATGGAAATTATGAAATAGCTGTATGATGGCTGTTTCAGTGATTTGAATTTTCTTTAGGCTGTCGGTTATGCTGAGGCGGGTTCAGTTGGTATTATCTTTTTGACGAAGTCTGCCTGCCGTTCCTCCGGAATTATTGCAACTTCAATCGGAAGGTAGAACAATCTTCTCTTTATTTCATCGCTTATGCCCTTTGCCTCAATGATTCTCTTGCTGTCTTTCTCTGTCGTAATTATAACTGAAATAGGGTTGTTCGCCGCCATTTTATTTATCAGCTTTACATCACGTAAAGAGAAGTCTCTGTGATCTTGGAACTGTATAGATTCCTTTATGTTGTAACTTCTTGATATATAATTTTTCATTACTTTATCATTCGCTATGCCCGAGAAAAGAATTGCAGTTTTTGAGTAGATATATCTTGTATCCGCTATGTCGGTAAAGATTGGGAGGAGATTCTTATACAGGATAACGGAAAAATAAATATTCTGATCTTCAAGCAGACGGAGTCTTTTTCGCCAGCTTGATTCTTGTTTTTTAATATAGCCTGATAAATCTCCGGAGTCGGTATCCTCATCGACATCCGACCTGAAAGGAAGTCCGGTTATGATAATGGTATTTGCCCGGTGTATTCGTGAAGGTAGATCTCGTAATGTTCCAATCGGGATAAGTTCATCATTATCAACGGGATTATTGTAATTGACAAGCACAATCGAATGTGACGCCTTAATCTTTCTGTATTGAAAACCATCGTCCAGAATGATAAGTTCCGGACTCTTATCATTTGTCAGTTTATCTATCCCCTTTTCTCTCTCTTCACATACTGCAACAGTAATATCTTGGAATTTTTGTTTGATTTGCAGCGGTTCATCACCGGCTTCTCTAAAGGATTCATTACCGGTTACGTAGCGGAATCCTTTTGTTTTACGTTTATAACCGCGCGAAAGCAGTGCAATACTGTACCTCTCTTTCAATAATCTTATGATCATCTCGCAATGGGGAGTTTTGCCGGTACCCCCGACAGTTACATTGCCTACACAAATTACGGGAAATGGAAAAGTGCGAGATTTAATTATATTTTTATCAAAGAGGAAGTGACGAATCTTTAGTGCAATATAGTATGGGAAGAGGAGTATCTTACTTTTAAGATTCAACATAATGTAAATTTTTACAAAAATAGTAAAAATTATAATATACCATAAATTCGGCCCATTTTGTAATTTATGAAAAAATACTAAATCCATGGTAAATTCTTAAGATAATCAGCTGAATGAAAGGATATCGGCTGAAATAATATCGGCTGAAATAATATACAAATCAGTTTTAGCTAAGAACTATATTGTAAAACTGAGGTTTTGTGCTGATAATGTTCGTTTAGCCATATCAAATGTTGTTTTATCCATATTTTAGAACATACGATAATCGTAATTTTGCATAATATTAATTGTTTAACATTTGACTTTTAAATATTTACAACATGAAAACAAGAAAAATTTTACGAATTTTACTGCTTGCAGGTATTATGGTAGCTGTATCATTCAATGCAGAGGCACAGTTTGGTAATTTTGGCAAGAAATTAAAGAATAAAGTGGAGAAAACTGTCAAAGAATCAGCAGATAAAACCACCGATAAGGCGAAAGATAATGCTACTGATGCTGTTGGAGGTAAATTATCTGAGAGTACAGGAGTTGGTTCAAACTCATATTCGGGCTGGAAATCAGATATAGGTACATTCCCTGATTTTGACAAGACGTTCAAGGCTAGTGCAGAGGCAAAAGCTGCAGATCCAAAGGCCGATGATGCTACGATACTGCCTGGCTATACCAAATCAATTGGCGACATACACGCTCTATATGAGAATCTTAGCGATAAAAACGTATTTCCGTTCCAGCCTTATTTTAATTATAAACCGCTATACGAGATGGATGATAAAACAAATGATGATGCATTGCGCCGCGTGTTTGAGTACTACACAATGGAAATGCTTTCTGCAGACATATCGGTAAAACCTTATACTCTGGTACAGACATTCAGACCTGACGATAATACATATATACCGGTAACCGATGTCCCACGCTATGCAAAAACCACACGCTACCTTTGCGATCCGCGCAGCATGCAGGCTTTTGCGCAGTTTGCATACATGGTGCTGCCATTTAAATCGATCACCTTTATGGTCCGTTATAAATTTCCAATGGACGATGCAAATGCGGGTATTATCTCAAAAAAGCAGAAAATGATGCTTCCTTCTCGCGACTATTATAAGCAACGCGACAATCGTGAGGATATGGCTATTACATTGGCTGTAAGATTGCTCAAAATTAAAGATCTGTGCGAATTTGAAAAGAAGATACTCCACGCTATTGATGACATAATTGGCAAATGCGCCACTGTTACCGATAAAGATGCGTTGGATGCACTGACCTACTACACATGCATATACTCTATAGAAGTGCAGGAGATATATAACAGGATCATCAAGGCACATAAAGACTACAACATAAACGACAATGAGATGCGCGAACTTGATATGTCAATAGCAGCCAATAACGATGTGTTATTGAAACAGCTCAGGAAATTTACCGCCATGAGGAATGCCTCGCCGGCACAAGCATTTCCTGCTTCAAAGATGAATGATGCTGCTCTTATGGCTGCCTGTGTAAAGGCTGCACGCGCCATGTATCCCAAAGAGGATGCTACTGCAGTCTCAATTATTGAGGGGTGGATGATAGACCGCGACGCATTTGGAAATATCCTTCGCCGCCGTTTAAGCGCCTGGGTTAATATTAAAGATCCTGAAACAGGCAAGCGCGTAGCACGTAACTATGGGTTTGCTCAACAATATGAGGGTGGCGGCAAGTATGGAAGTACAATATTCTATGGTGTTGGTACTCTAAAAGGGTTCGATATCAAATAATTGATATTGTGAAAGAGTTGGTAGTGAGTATCTGCACAAGGTTCTGTTCAAGTATTAACAAATACTCGTTTGGGATATTGCAATGTAATCTAAAAGAGCGAGTACTTGATTCGGGTCATTTTCTGTAACGAGTTTCAACCGAGTCTCCTTAAAATTGGGCAGTCCCTTAAAATAACAGCTCAAGTGACGTCTCATTTCAAGTACTCCGACACGTTCACCCTTTATCTCTACGCTTTTCAAGAGATGTCTCTTTGCAAGTTCCACCTTTTCGGTGATTGTAAGAGGAGGCATCTCTTTACCATATTTTAGATAATATTTAATCTCTTTAAATATCCATGGGTGGCCGAAAGAGGCGCGTCCTATCATTATCCCGTCGATGCCATATCTATCGAAGGCCTTTTTTGCAGACGGCCCATCTGTTATATCCCCGTTTCCGATAATAGGTATTTTCATGCGCGGATTGTTTTTAACCTCGCCAATTAAGGTCCAATCGGCTTCACCTTTGTACATCTGGCAGCGTGTGCGTCCATGAATTGTTAAGGCGGATATTCCGGTATCCTGTAATCGCTCAGCCAATTCTACGATTATTTTGGAGTTTTCATCCCATCCGAGTCGTGTTTTTACAGTCACCGGCAATTTTACCGATTTCACTACGGCCTCTGTTATTTCAATCATTTTGTCGGGGTACTTCATCATTCCGGATCCGGCTCCTCTTCCTGCTATTTTGTTTACCGGACAGCCAAAATTGATATCTATGAGGTCGGCTCCTGCTCCTCCTGCCAATTCTACCGCCTTCTCCGCCATTTGGGCTGCATCTACCATCGCTTCAGGAATGTGCCCGTAAATCTGGATTCCTACGGGCTTTTCATAATCATATATGACAAGTTTATTGAGGGCTTTTTTACAATCTCTAATCAGACCGTCTGATGAGACAAATTCTGTGTACATCATATCCGCCCCAAACTCTTTGCAGATAAATCTAAATGATGGATCCGTGACATCCTCCATAGGTGCCAGAAAAAGTGGTTGCTCACCAAGATTTATCCTTCCTATTTTCATACCTCTCTTTTTAATTAATGCTGTACTTTATTCCCACTGAAATCGGGTTGTCGGTATCCTTTCCTCCTTTTTTCCTCCTTTCCACCTCTTCAGTCACATATCTGGGAGATTCATTCTGTTTAAATGGACTTCCTTTTTTACTTCAAATTGTAGCATTTCAGGAGAAGGAATTGGTTACAAAAGTAACAAAAAAAGATTAATTTTGCCTTTTGTTGCATTTTGGCGCGGCCTTTGTGCCAAATTGCAGTTAATAATTTTATGGAATATGGACAATAAAACTAAATTAAGGAGAGTAGGAGTTCTCACTTCCGGCGGAGATTCTCCGGGAATGAATGCTGCGATAAGAGCTGTGGTCAGAACCTCTATTTACCACAAAATTGAGGTTGTAGGAGTTATGAGGGGCTATACAGGTTTGATAAACAGGCAATTCATGGGAATGCAGTCTCATTCTGTTTCAAAAATAATATCTATGGGAGGAACAATTCTTAAATCCTCACGGTGTCCTGAATTTAGAGAGCCGGCAAATAGAAAGATAGCTGTGGAGAATATGAGGGAGGCCGGTATAGATGGTCTTGTGGTTATAGGAGGAGATGGGTCGTTCAGGGGAGCAGATCTTCTCTGCAAAGAGTTTGATTTTCCTGTTGTCGGGGTACCGGGGACTATTGACAATGATATTTATGGTACCGATTTTACCATAGGGTTCGATACTGCCATTAACACAGCTGTCTCTGCTATTGATAAAATCAGGGATACGGCGGATTCGCATAATCTTGTTTTTTTTGTTGAGGTAATGGGGCGTGATGCCGGTTTTATTGCTCTGTATACCTCTATAGGAACAGGTGCCGAGGCAACACTCATTCCAGAGGTACATACGAATATTGCTGATCTTTGTGCCTATTTGGATCATGAGAGAAGAAAGAACAAAACATCCGGAATTGTAATTGTTGCGGAGGGAGAGGAGCAGGGAAGTGCTGTTGAAATAGCTCATAAGGTTAAGGCTCAACTGCCGGATTACGAGACGCGTGTTACGACTCTCGGTCATATTCAGAGAGGAGGTTCACCAACATGTAAAGACAGGGTTCTTGCGAGCGTTCTTGGAAACCAGGCCGTGATTGCGCTTATGAATGGTATAAGCGGTGTTATGGTGGGGCAGGTTAATGGAGAAACGGCATATACTCCCTTTAACGAAGCATGTACACGGCATAATGAGATCAATAAATTATGGTATCAGATAGCCCATATTTTATCGCTGTAAAAACATTTTGCGGCTTTAAATATTTTTACTACCTTTGCAGCCCCTTATGAAAAGGGAAAATCGCAACAAAATAAAGTATTAACTAAAAATCAACACAGTGGACTATCAAAGTTACAAGACAGTGTCTGCCAATGCACAAACCGTTAAAAAAGAATGGGTTGTGATT
This sequence comes from uncultured Muribaculaceae bacterium, assembly GCA_964571395.1. GTDB lineage: Bacteria > Bacteroidota > Bacteroidia > Bacteroidales > UBA932 > Egerieousia. Next base: position 37,690 of record CAZNBA010000007.1, on the reverse strand, counting down.
GACGCTACCGATCAGGTGTTGGGAAGACTTGCTTCAAGAATTTCTTTAATTCTAAGAGGTAAGAATAAAACCAATTATACACCACATGTGGATTGCGGAGATAATGTTATCGTTCTCAATGCCACAAAGGTACGTCTTACAGGCAAGAAGATGACAGACAAAGTGTACGTTCGCTACACTGGTTATCCCGGAGGTCAGCGTTTTGCCACTCCTAAGGAGTTGCTCAAACGCAAACCGTTATCCGTAGTTGAGGAGGCTGTAAGAGGAATGCTTCCTAAGAATAGATTAGGTGCCGAGTTGTTCCGTAATCTTCATGTTTATGAAGGTTCTGAGCACCCACATCAGGCACAACAACCAAAAGTTATTAATTTAAACGAAATTTAAACAGAGCATGGAATTAATTAACGCCCTTGGAAGACGTAAATCAGCAGTTGCTCGCGTTTTTGTGAACTCTGGAAAGGGGAACATTACAATAAACGGTAGAGACGTAAAGGAGTACTTCGGTGACGAGTCTCTTGTATATATTGTAAATCAACCTCTTGTTGCTACCAACACTCAGGCAAATTACGATATTCAGGTTAATTTGGACGGTGGTGGAGTAAAAGGACAGGCAGAGGCTCTTCGTCTTGCAATATCACGCGCTTTATGCAAGATAGATACTGAGGCTTACCGCCATATCCTTAAATCCAGTGGTTTCTTGACCCGTGATTCTCGTGGGGTTGAAAGAAAGAAACCTGGACAGCCGGGTGCACGCAGACGCTTCCAATTCAGTAAACGTTAACAGTTACTTATTATTGCTGATTTTGCACGGTCAGGGTTAAAAATTGAAGAGATTTTATCGGGATACTATCTTTAAATCCTAACAAACTACTCCCAATTTGCCCTTCCGCGGAAAATTTTCGGGATCGGCGAGGCCGCTACCTGAGATTGACAAAAAGAGTTAAAACAAATTTAAAAAAAGAAAAAATGCCAAGAACTAATTTCCAAGAACTACTTGATGCAGGTTCACACTTCGGTCACTTGAAGAGAAAATGGAATCCTAAGATGGCTCCTTATATTTTTATGGAGAAAAACGGTATTCATATCATTGACCTGCACAAGACCGTTATCAAGATAGATGATGCTGCAAATGTAATGAAACAACTTGCACACGCAGGGAGGAAGATACTTTTTGTAGCTACAAAGAAACAGGCAAAAGATATAGTTGCCGAAAAAGCAAAGGCAGTAAATATGCCTTACGTTACAGAGAGATGGCCGGGTGGAATGTTGACTAACTTCCCTACCATCCGTAAAGCTGTAAAGAAGATGAATACAATTGACAAGATGATGACAGATGGTACATTTGAGACTCTTGCAAAACGCGAGAAACTTCAAATTACCCGTCAGAGGGCAAAATTAGAGAAGAATCTCGGCTCAATTGCCGATCTTAACCGTTTGCCTTCAGCATTATTTGTAATTGATGTACAAAAGGAGATGAATGCGGTAAAAGAGGCTAACCGTTTGGGAATTCCGGTAATCGCTGTTGTTGATACTTGTTGCGATCCAACCCCTGTCGATTATGTTATTCCGGCAAATGATGATGCTGCAAAATCAATCTCAATTATAACCGGAACTCTTTGTGATGCTGTTGCAGAGGGATTACAGGATAGAAAACTTGAGAAAGATAAAGAAAAAGAGGAGAAGGAGAAGGAAGCAGTTGCCAATGCCGCTAACGAAGACAAGGAGAGCGAGGCTCCGGTAGGAAAAAAATTGCGTTCACGCAAGGGAAAAGAGGAGAAAGAGGCAGAACCAAAAGCAGAAATTCAAAAAACTGATGATAAAAAACCTGCCGAGACAAAAGAGGAAGTGGAAAAATAGTATAATTTAACTGATAGGAGATTTTATCATGGAAATAAAAGCTGCTGATGTAGCAAAACTTCGCCAGATGACCGGTGCCGGTATGATGGATTGTAAGAAAGCGTTGGTAGAGGCCAATGGCGATTATGAGAAGGCTAAAGAGATAATTCGCGAGAAAGGTAAATTGGTTGCTGCTAAACGTTCCGACCGTGATACCACTGAAGGAGCTGTAGTTGCCAAAGTTAACTCCGATAAAACCAAAGCAATTTTGGTATGTCTAGGATGTGAAACTGACTTTGTTGCAAAAACTCCGGATTTTCAGACACTTGCTGCCAATATTGCAGAGGCTGCTCTTGCCGGTATGCCTGCTGATATAGATGCCTTAAAGGCTTCAAAATTGCCTTCAGGCAGTACGATTGAGGAGGGTATCACACAACAAACAGGTAAAAGCGGTGAAAAACATGCTATTCCTTATTATGGATTTTTAAGTGCTCCCTTTATTGCATCATATATTCATATGAACAGTAAAGTTGCCACTATTGTAGGTTTTAGCAAGGCAATTGATGCTCATGTGGGTAAAGAGATTGCAATGCAGATTACTGCAATGAATCCGGTTTCTATTTATCCCGAGGATTGTCCAAAAGAGGTAATAGAGAAAGAGATGGAAATTTATCGTCAGCAGATTGCCGATGAAGGTAAACCTGCGGAGATGGCAGAAAAAATTGCAACCGGTAAATTAAACAAGTTCTTTAAGGAAAATACCCTTATGGCTCAGACATTTGTTCAGGATGGTAAGATTTCTGTTGCAGATTATCTAAAGTCAATTGATCCCCAAGTTAAGGTTGTCGCTTTCAGAAGATACTCTTTAAACGATTAATTTTATCAGAATAGTGAGATAAAAAGAGAGAACTTACTTTATATACCCCCGAAAGTTTCATAATACTTTCGGGGGTTTGTTACTTTTCGTATTCACGTATTGATATATATTTAATTTATTCTCCTTTATAAATACAGTAAGTGTATGGCGGTGAACCTTTAGTATTTTGCTAATTCTTGTGAGCGAGAACTCTTTTTTAAGATAATATATTATCTTTGCCTCCAGACCTGTAAGTTTCTTTTTATTGCTTTTTTTCCCTTTAGGCCTTCCTAATATTATTCCTTCCGCCTTTTTTCTTGCAAGCGCCTCCTTTGTTCTTTGCGATATGAGATTTCTTTCAATCTCAGCACTTAATCCGAATGCAAAAGCCAAGACTTTTGAACTTATATCGTTCCCTAGCCTGTAATTATCCTTGATGGTCCATACTTTTATATCATGCTTCATACATTCGTTAAGTATTCCCATAATCATAAGAAGGTTTCTTCCTAATCTCGACAGTTCTGCGCAAATAAGGACATCCTGACTCTTCATTTTAATTAGCAGTTTGCCTAATTTGCGTTTATCAATATCTTTTGTTCCTGAGATTGTCTCCTCTATCCATCGGTCGATTTTAATTCTGTTGTTTATGCAAAAATTATTGATTTCGAAACGCTGGTTTTCTACTGTTTGTTTGTCAGTGCTGACCCGTATGTACCCGTATGTCATATTGATAATATTGTTATTTGGTTAATATAACATAAAGTTAATATGGTTACGCTGTTTACCCGTGCTTAATTGTAGTTGTTCAGGGAATAATAAGATATTTCGCAATATCTGTAAAAAGAAGGAGGGCAACTGATAATTAGTTACCCTCCAGTATATTTAGATTATTTATTCTTATTATTTACCTGTTTTTTGTGCAGGTTGAGCATTTTGCGCATTAGAAGTTCTTAATTTTTTATCTGCTGGGATTCCGAGAGCCTTCTTGGCCAAAGGCATTAAGTCTGTGCTGAGCGACTCGCTCACATAAATAAGAGAGCCTCCTGAGAGATCAAAAATATAAGTATATGCATTTTCTTTCCCAATTTTGCTTACTGCATCATTTGCTTTCTTAACGATAGGAGCATATAATTTCTGATTCATCTGTTGATAATCGTTTTGTGCATTCTGTTGGAACTGCTCCAGTCTACCCTGCATATCCTGCAACTCTTTTTGTTTCGATTCAAGTACAGATGCTGTCCAGGTACCTGATTTTTGCTGGTATGTTTCATATTTCCCCTGTAATTCTTTTTGCATATCCTGCATCTGATCTGAGAGTTCTTTACCGTATTTTTCAAGTTTTACATTCGCTGAATCGCTTTCTGACATAAGAGCCACAAGTTCCTGCATATTAACATGTGCAAGTTTAACTTGGGCGAAAGATTGTGCGGAAACGAACATTAAGACTACCGCTAATAACTTAGTAACTTTTTTCATTTTTATTCTTTTATTATTATGTTTTTCTTTTTAGACAATTCGTACAAAGATAATACTTATTCTGTAATACTTTACTTAAGCATGTTTATAATTTTTGAGCTGAGGTCGTGTTGTGGGTTGTTATATATGACACCTTGTGCAGCTGCAAGATCAATAACGAGAGAGTAACCCTCCTGTTTTGCAAGTTGGTTTATTGCATTCTGAACTCTGTCTTTAATTGGAGAGAGCAGTTCGTCTGTTTTCTTTTGCATATATCCGTCCTGTCCGAAATAGCTTTTTTGAAGTTCTTTTGCGGCTTTTTCCTTGTTAATTATCTCATTTTCTTTCTGGCTCCTCTGGTATTCGTTCAGACTTGCTTTTGAGGATTGATACCTGTTGTACATCTGTTCAATAGCCTTGTATTCGTTTTCTACCTTTGCCTTATATTGGCTGTTTAGAGCATCGAGTTTCTCTTTGGCTGCAGTATATGCAGGAATTTTGGAAAGGATTGTCTCTGTATTCATATAGCCGATTTTTTGTGCTCCCAACTGAAAAGATACGGCTAACAATGCTGCAATGATTAATAACTTTCTCATAATTATAAAATTTATCTTTTTCTATCTGTATTTGATTTTAATTTGTATAGTAGAATAAACGTTTGTTTTTCTGCCGGGCAATATCATTAAATTAGAATTGTTGTCCTATTAAGAAGTGGAATTGACTTCCGCCTCTTTTCATATTTTCATTAGGAACCGGGTCAAATCCATATCCCCAATCAATACCGAGCATTCCGACAATCGGTAACTGTATTCTAAGTCCCACGCCTGCTGCTCTCTTAATTTCAAACGGATTGAATTTATTTATATCTGACCAGCAATTACCTCCTTCGAGAAATACAAGACCATATATTGTAGATTGAGGTTGCAGTACAATAGGGTATCTCAGTTCCACAGTGAATTTATCATATACGTTTCCTGCGTATGCACCATCGATGATTGGAGTGAGGGAGTTGTTCGGATAGCCTCTTAATCCGATAATATCCTCTCCGTATGTTGTGTATCCGCTCATTCCATCTCCTCCTAAAACGAATCCTTCGAACGGTGAGTATCCGAGTTTTTTACTATAATAACCAAGATATCCAAAGTTTGCCGAAGTCTTAAGGACAAGGTCACCTATTAGCTTGGTATACATGTTACTCTTGAATGTCCACTTGTGATACTCTATCCACCTGTATTTTTTATTATCCGACATATTCTTGTAATCTGTATTCTTGGATCTGAAAAGAGAATAAGGCGGGGTGAGTTGAAGCGCGAGAGTGAACTCAGAGCCGGACCTCGGGTAGGTTGGCTGATCTGTGGAGTTTCTGCTTAATGAAATCTTATAACTTGCATTATGAGATACACCTGTATTGAACAGGAAGTTATAGTTCCAATCCTTTAATTTATAGGTCTGCCAACTAAGTTCATTGTAAAGAACAAAATAGTTATCTGGCCATTTCAGACGGTTACCAAGTCCAATTGCTGCTCCGAATACCTCCATATACTGGTTTGAGTTTTGATAATAGTATGTAGAGTTTGTCTGTCTTGTGAAGTACAGCGATATACTTAGTGAGGTTGGCTTTTTACCGAACAGCCATGGCTCAGTGAAACTTGTGGAGAGAGCAGTATAATATGTTCCGTTTGTCTGGAATCTTACTGCAAGATTCTGACCGTCTCCAAGTGGAACAGGACGCCATGCATGCTTCTCCAGTATTCTTTTTATTGCAAAGTTGTTGAAACTTACACCTACAGTACCAACAAATGTATTGCCCCCCCATCCTCCGGAGAGTTCCAGTTGACTGTTCGGCTTCTCCTCTACATTATATGCCACATCAACCGTGTTATTCATCGGGTTAGGCAGTATGTTATATCCCTTGTCAGATAGAGCCTTTTCAGGATCAAAATTTCCCATTGAAGCAATCTCTCTTACCGATCTTTCAAAATCTGACTGGCTGAACAGATAACCGGGCCTTGTGAAGACGGCTCTTCTTACCAGTTTTTCGTTGGTTATGGTATTCCCGTTTATTATCACATTGTTAAATGTTGCCTGTTTACCCTCAACAACTCTCATCTCTACATCAACTGAGTCTCCCTCTATATTTACCTCCACCGGTGAGAGATTAAAGAACAGATATCCGTTATCGGTGTACATCTTTCTAACATCATAATCCTGTTGCTTTGGATCACCGTAAAGGCGTTTATCCATTGTAACAACGTCATATATATCACCTTTCTTAATTCTGAGCACGTTGTTTAGCTGTTCGGTAGAATAGACGGAATTTCCTGTCCATGTTATATTCCTGAAGTAATATTTCTTACCCTTTTCAAATTCGAAATCGATTTGCAGTCTGTCATCTGAAACATAATACATTGAGTCTTTTATTATTCGTGCATCACGATATCCTCTTTCATTAAAGGTGGAAATCATTGCACTTTTGTCTGTATCATACTCCTTTTCATTGAATTTCTTTGATTTGAAAAAGTTTTTCAGGCGCATATCCCTTGTCTTTTTCATGGATTTCATAAGTTTCCAATCTGAAACTTCGCCGTTACCTTCAAAAGTTATCTTAGATATCTTGATTTTTGGCCCACGATCAACATTGAAAGTCACTCGCACGGCATTCTTAATTATAGTATCATTTTCCTGAGTAACCTTGACATCGGTCTTCATGAAGCCCTTCTCCTTGTAGTACCTTTTAATAATATCTGTTGAGGATTTTATTCCATATTCCGACAATTCCGAGCCTCTCTTAAGTTTCAGTCTTTCGTCAAGGTCTTTCTGGTCACCGCTTTTAATTCCATGGAAAATCCAACGGGAGACTCTCGGACGCTCCATCAGATGAATACCGAGAACAATCGTATCTTTTGTCTTATTGATTGAGTCAATAGAAAATTTAACATCGGAAAAGTATTTTTGCATCCAGATTCTTTTAAGGATTGCAGAGAGTTCTTCGCTTGGTACAGTAATCTCGTCACCTTTCCTTAAACCTGTTAGAGAGATTATTCTCTCCTCACCGAGATATTTTATTCCAGAGACTTTGATATCCCCAATGATATAGGACTTTGGATTGTTATAATCAACGGATATGTTGTCATTTTTATCCCTGTTTTGTGCTATAAGTGCTCCGGGAGCCACAAAAGAATTTAAGGGAACCAAAAAACCGAAAATGAGAAGTGCTTTAAGTATTTTCATTTAATATTATATGTCTAAATTAAATTGGCTGAAATCAAACTTTTCCGAACCTTCTGTCTCTTTTGGAATATGCATCCAAAGCGTTCTGAAATTCGGTTTTGCGAAAATCGGGCCAAAGAGTTTTTGTGAAATAATATTCGGAATATGCCGTTTGCCATAGGAGAAAGTTACTGATTCTCTCTTCTCCGCTTGTTCTTATCAAAAGGTCTGGGTCCGGTATACCGGCTGTGCACAGATATTTATCTATTAGTTCTTGATCTATTACAGGTGTTTCTGAACCCTCCTGTTTACTTTGAGTAATAATTCTGTTTACAGCCTGCACTATATCCCATTTACCACTATAACTGATAAATATTATGAGTGTTAATTTACTATTATGTTCTGTAAGGCTCATACATTCTTTAATCTCCATCTGAAGCGGCTGAGAAAGGCGGCTGAAATCGCCCAACGCCATAAATCTTATTCCGTTTTTTTCGAATGAGGGAGTTTCGTCTTTCACAGATTTCATCATAATCTGCATAAGAGCCTCAACCTCCTCTTTAGGTCTTAACCAGTTTTCTTCTGAAAAAGCGAACAGACTCAGGTATCTGATTCCATTTTGAATGGCGAATTCGGTACAGGCTCTGACACTCTCACATCCCTCTTTATGCCCGAATATCCTCTCCTGCCCGCGAAGTTTAGCCCATCTTCCGTTGCCATCCATTATAATGGAGACGTGAGCGGGAATGGTTGTTTTGTCAGTCATATCTTGAACTCTATTATTATACTTAATATACTTTTGTAAAACCGAGATAATCTGCAAATTTAATATTTTTAGCAGTATTTTCTAATTTTTATTTCTTTTATCCTCTCCCCAAAGCAACTTTTGATTCAGGGCCTCAATAAAATTGTCATTTACAGTTGCGCAGTTCAGTTCAAATTCTGCTTTAGAAACAATAACCTCTTCTCCTGCATTTAATGTAAACGATCTGTTATCGGCGGTAAGAATTGCAACTTCACATCTGCCTCCGAATGTCATTCTTACATCTGAAGAATCTGGAACAATCAGTGGTCGTACATTAAGATTATGCGGAGCGATAGGTGATATGATCAAAACTTTGCTTTGTGGCATCGCAACCGGCCCTCCTATACTTAGGGAGTAGGCTGTGGAGCCTGTTGCAGTAGCTATCAAAATACCGTCGGCCCAATAAGTGGGGAGTGTATTGCCATCTACGGAGAGATTGATTTCCAGCATGGAAGGGGTTATTCGCTGTATTGTTATCTCATTCAGAGCGTATGGATAAAATCCTGGCGGGATGGAATCGTTTTTGAATTTAAGGACTGTTCGTGTTTCAATGGAAAAATGTTTCTGTAGCAGGCATTCCAAATTATTGCAGGAGTTTGTAAGAAACCCCAATCTGCCAAAATTCACGCCTGCAACAGGAATATTTCTATCTCTTATTAGTGTCAATGATTCCAGAAAAGTGCCATCACCCCCTAATGATATAAACAGAATCGTATCCTGCGGGAGGTCATCGGTGCAGTTGAAGCATCTCCCCTGTGGCATTGTCACCCCTTTATTTTTCAGGTAATCGTAAAATTTGGCGTGATACAGTATCCCGACATTTCCTTCAGTCTCTGCATAGTGTTTCAGTACTTTAAAAAAATCGGCAAGTCTGTTGAAATCCTGTTCATTAATATCTCTGCCAAATAGGGCTATGTTCATAAATTTTTAATTATATTAGTAATAATTTGTCTGATTCGTCATTACTTATTGTGGTTATTATTAAAAGTAAGCGATGTAGAGACCGATTCCTCAATTTTAACGCAAGATATGCATTTTTGATAAAATATGCATATTTTTGCATAACCAAAACAAAATATGAATATGGTAAGATTAAGTGTTAATATAAATAAGATAGCTACAATAAGAAATGCCAGAGGTGGAAACATGCCTGATGTAATTAAATGTGCCATAGATTGTGAAAGGTTCGGTGCGCAGGGCATTACGGTTCATCCGAGACCGGATGAACGTCATATAAGGCGTCAGGATGTTCTGGACCTTAAACCTGTGCTGCATACAGAGTTCAATATAGAAGGAAATCCTCAACCTGCCTTTATAGAATTGGTAAAACTTGTGCATCCAGCCCAAGTTACGCTGGTTCCTGACTCCCCGAATGTGCTTACATCAAATGCCGGATGGGATACTATAAAATTTAAGGAGTTTTTAAAAAAGAGATGTCGAGATTTTAAAGAGGCCGGCATAAGAGTCTCTATCTTTATAGACCCCGACATAGAACTTATAAAAAATGCAGCAGATTGTGGGTGCGATCGTGTAGAACTTTATACCGAGGCCTATGCGAGAGACTATTCCAAAAATAGGGAGGCTGCCGTTGAACCCTATTTCAAGGCGGCTGAGCAGGCGGTAAAGAGCGGGCTCGGTTTAAATGCAGGGCATGATCTGAGCCTTGTAAACCTAAAATATTTTAAGGAGACAATACCTGGCTTAAAAGAGGTCTCTATAGGACATGCCCTTATTTGTGATGCTTTATATATGGGATTAGAGCAGACAATTAAGGCCTATCGCGAGGAGTTATCCGAATTTTAATTATATTTGTAAACAATTTGAAATATTAACAAAAACCAATAATCGTAATATGAAACAATTGAAATTTATCCTTTCTGTAGCCTTAGCCGCACTGATTTTCTCATGCAACTCAAATCAAAAGGGAAATAACAAGTCAGCTCAGGCCGCTCCTGCAGAATTGGCACCGGCAGGGAGCATAGTCTATGTTCAGATGGATTCGCTCTTCAATCAGTATGATATGACAAATGATCTTAAGTCGGAACTTGAGGCAAAAGTGGCTAACATACAGGGTGATTTGGCGAAACAGGGCCGTGCATTTGAAAGCGATGCAAAGGATTTTGACTCTAAAGTGAAAAAAGGTCTTTTAACTCAATCGCAGGCAGAACTGCAGAACCGTCAGTTGGTTGAACGCCAGCAATCTTTGCAGAATTTGGGACAGCAGAAACAGATGGAGATAGAGGAGGAACAGCAAGTACTTTATAGGAAGGTCATGGAATCCATAAAAACATTTCTGACTAAATATAATACTACACATAATTATGCTCTTATTCTTACCACTTCTGGAACCACAAATACCGTTTTGGTAGGTAATCCTTCACTTGATATCACCAATGATGTTCTTGTGGGATTGAATGACGAGTATGTAAAAGAGAAGAAAAGTTCAAATAAATAATAAGGAATAAGGTATTGAGGATTGCTATTTTATCATGCTTTTATCCCTTCAGGGGAGGAATATCGCAGTTTAACTCCTGCTTGTTTCAAGAATTGAGCAAACTGCATACGGTGAAGGCGTTTAATTTCAAAAGGCAGTACCCCGACATTTTATTCCCAGGGAAGACCCAATACGTAACAGAAGACGATGTTGCCGTACCGGTAGAGTCAGAGGCTCTGCTTGATACGGCAAATCCTTTATCCTATCTCTTAACTGCGCGAAAAATCAGGGAATGGAATCCAGATCTTCTTATTATGAGATATTGGATGAGCTATTTCGCTCCTTCTCTCGGGTATGTAGCTCACCACATGAAAAAGGGCTGTAAAGTAGTCTCTGTATTGGATAATGTCATACCTCACGAGCAACATTTTTTCGACCGGCCGTTTACCAACTATTTTCTTGGAGGACAATCTGGATATGTTGTTTTGTGTGATGCAGTTGGTAAAGATCTTGTTTCAATAAAACCGAAGGCAAAATATGTTGAGATACCCCATCCGCTCTACGGGCAGTTTGGAGAGAAACTTCCAAAAGGGCAGGCGCGTAAAATTGTGGGAGTACCTGAAAATCTTAAGACTTTGCTCTTCTTTGGACTTATAAGGGATTATAAGGGTCTCGATATCCTTCTAAAGGCTTTTGAAAAACTCGACAGTACATTTGCACTGGTGATTGCAGGAGAACCGTATGGGAGTTTCGATAAGTATCAGGCATTAATAGAGGCCTCGCCTAATCGTGAAAGGATTTATACCAATACCAACTATATAAAGGACTCTCAGGTAAGTGCCTATTTTTCTTCCGCCGATGTATGTGTACTCCCGTACAGATCTGCAACCCAGAGTGGAATAAGCAATATCTCATTTTATTACGATCTTCCTCTGATAACCACCGATGTGGGAGGGTTAAAAGAGATGATTGCGGATAAGGGGCTCGGCCTTGTGGTCAGTGAAATAACTTCTGAGGCGATAGCCGATTCCATACTGAACTATTTTGGGGAGGGGCCATGTGCTGAATGCATTACTGAAAAGGAGATGAAAGAGAATATAGGCAATGAAAAGGAGCGTCTTTCGTGGAGTAATTTTTGCAAAGATTTGCTTGAGTTCTGCAATTCTTTGTAATTTTGCACCAATATTAATTTTGAATAATATTTAAATCTATAACCAATATGAATTCTATTATCAGCACAGAATTTGATTTTCCCAAACAGACTGCAAAGTACACAGGTAAAGTCAGGGATGTTTACACAATCGACAATAAATATATGGTAATGGTCGCTACAGACAGAATTTCCGCTTTTGATGTAGTGCTGCCCAAGGGTATTCCATATAAGGGGCAGGTTTTAAATCAGATAGCTTCAAAATTTCTTGACAGTACGCTGGATATTGTCAAAAATTGGAAGATAGCCTCACCTGATCCGATGGTTACCGTGGGATATAGGTGCGATTCTATGCCGATTGAGATGATTGTTCGCGGGTACCTCACCGGAAGTTCGTGGCGGACATATAAATCTGGAGCTCGTGAGATATGCGGTGTCAAGATTCCTGACGGAATGAGAGAACACCAAAAATTTGAGCATCCTATTATAACTCCAACAACCAAAGCTGATATAGGCGGGCATGATCAGGATATTTCTCGAGAGGAGATAATCTCCAAAGGTTTGATAAAAAGAGAGATATATGAGCAGTTGGAGAAAATTACTTATGCTCTTTTTCAACGCGGTACAGAGATTGCTGCTCAGCGCGGGCTAATTCTTGTGGATACTAAATACGAGTTTGGGATGCATGATGGAGAGATTTATCTGATTGATGAAATTCATACACCCGATTCGAGCCGTTATTTTTATGCAGAGGGTTATCAGGAGAAGTTTGATAAGGGTGAGCAGCAAAGACAGCTTTCAAAGGAGTTTGTAAGAGAGTGGCTTATGGAGAATAATTTCAGCGGGCAGGAGGGGCAGAAGGTTCCGGAGATGACCGATGCGATTGTTACGAGCATAAGTGAAAGATATATTGAGTTGTATGAGCATATTACAGGAGAGAGATTCAATAAGGCAGTATATGATGATGCCGTATATGAGAGAATCGAATGTAATGTCAATAATATGTTGGCGAGATTATAATTTTAAGTTATGAGGTTTGTTTATTATATTGTGGCGTCTCTTTTGATGGCCTCCACAGTTGTCCAGGCGCAGGATAACAAACAGATTAAGACGGAGATTGATTATAAGGATCAACCTGTAAAAGTAGATGGGAAATATCTCATTACTCATACAGTGATGCCGAAGGAGACTCTTTATTCTATAAGCAAACGATATAATGTAACCGTGGAGGATCTTGTGACTCTGAATCCTACATTGGCCTCTGGCTTAAAGGCAAATTCGATAATTATAGTAAAGATACTCGATGAATTGCCTTCTAATAATGGAGAGAGGGTTACAGAGGGTAAACCCGTTGTTAAGCGAGAAGAGGGGAATAAGCACGATGAGCGCAAAGCAGTTGCCTATAACAATAATGAGAGTAGCCGGCAGGCTGAGCGTAAAACCTCAAATAATGCAGATGATGCTTTTTGGAATGAGTTTTACGGTGCTACGGCACAGGAATCGGCACCTGTTAAGGTAGATCTTGTGAGAATGGGACTAATTCTCCCGATTCATGCTTCTGACACTCTCCGTTTTAATAGAAATTATTATGATTTTTATGCAGGTGCTTTGATTGCGGCAAAAGAGTTGAAAGAGAATGATAAGAATCTTGTGCTGAATCTCTATGATCAGTTTGATTACTCCTCAATGGCAGCAATGGAGAATACCAAAGACTTTATAGATAATGATATCATTGTTGGACCGGTAAAAAAGCAAGCTATTGCAGAGGTGCTTCCTTTTGCAGCAAAGAGGGGGATAGTTATTGTTTCTCCTATGGATCAGAGTTCTGAGGCCTTTGTGGAAAGTTATGATAATTTTATACAGGTACCGCCCTCCGACAGGTTACATTCCAAATATTTATATGAGTCGTTGACAGAGGAGTATTCTCATAATCATTCACGCAAGGTTCTCTTGATTCACGAGAGGAGCGGAAAAGATGTTGCTGAGGTTGGTGAAGCGATAAAAATGATGGACTCTCTGAATATTCCCTATAATTCTTTGGCATATGGTATTTTGGAGGGGAGAGGTATTCTTACAAAAATCAATTCGTTCCTCGATAAGGAGGCTGAGCAGAATATAGTGATTGTTCCCTCTAATAATGAGGCTTTTGTGAGTGATGTTTTGAGGAATCTCTCTTTAAGTATGAAACAAAGCTACAAAGTTACGCTTTTTGGATTACCAAAATGGAGAAATTTTGAGACCATTAATGTGGAGTTATTTCATCAGATGAATCTTCATCTCTCTTTGCCATATTTTGTAAATTATGATAGTGAGGAGGTAAAGAGTTTTATAATGCAGTTTCGTGCATTGTTTAACGGTGAACCCTCTCCATTTGCCTTCCAAGGGTATGATATAGTAAAATACTTCTCTAATGCCATTTACAGCGGAGGTACAAAGAAATTTCTCAAATATCTTCCAAAGGCAAAGATGCTTCAGGTAGATTTCGACTTCTCAAGAAAAGGTAAGGGTATGGAAAATATCGCTATGCGCAATATAATTTACCGTCCCGATTTCTCAATTGAGGTAAGATAGATTTGCCAGCCAATCATTCTCTTCGGGGGAAAGATATGGTGCAAGTGAGGTACGAAGATTTTTATTATAGTTCTCAACCCAATCATTCTCCTCCTTGGTAAGCAGCTCCTTTATTATGCAGGAGGTAGCTATCGGGACAAGTGTCATTGTTTCGAACTCATAAAATTCATTCATATTATTCTTCTTCCAGTTCTTGACAAGTATCACGTTTTCGGTGCGTATTCCGTATTCACCCTCAAAATAAATTGCGGGTTCATCTGACATAATCATTCCTGGAGAGATGGTTACCGGATTCTCCTCCATTCGTATGCTTTGCGGACCTTCATGAACGCAGAGATAGTGACCTATGCCATGACAGGTACCGTGGAAATACATTAAAGCCTCATTGAATAGTGGCCCCCTTGCAAGAATATCCAACTGTGAGCCTCTTGTATTTTTGGGAAATTTTGCGCGTGCGAGATCAATCATTCCCTTTAGGACAAGTGTGTAATGCCTCTTTTGAGTCTCTGTGATAGTTCCTATCGGAATAGTTCGTGTTGTATCGGTTGTTCCGAACCAATAATGGGCTCCAGTATCCATAAGAAGAAAATTATTGGTTCCTATTTTGGCGGAATTATTGGCGGTAGCGCTGTAATGAGGTAGTGCCGCTCCCTTGCCAAAGGCTATAATTGGTTCAAAACTCTCTCCGCGGTAGTCTTCACACTCTTTGCGGAACTCAATCAATTTGAGTCCTAAAGAGTACTCGTCAAGTTCTTTTCCGCTTTTTAGTGAGTCATCTATGTATTTAAGGAATTTGCACCAGGCAATGCCGTCTTTCAGGAAAGCTTTGCGGTATCCAGATATTTCACACTCGTTCTTTATTGCTTTAAGCATATTTACGATACCGCCTGTGCAGGTATCGTGTATGAAAGAGGCTCCAGCCTCTTTTAGAATTCTATACTCTCTTATAGTCATCTTATCCTCTGAGAAGATAATCGTTTTATTGCTTAAATTCTTAAGTAAGGTGGTGAAAGAGTTATATGGGTGAATCTCAACATTTTGTTTCTTAAGATTTTTCCGTGCCTCCGTAGAGAGAGAATCTATGTTTACAAACAAGTGCAGTGAGTTGTCTGTAATAATGGAATAGGCCTGTGCTACAGGATTATATTCAATATCGCTTCCTCTAATATTGCACAGCCATGCTGTCTCATCGCAAGCTGAAACTATGTAGGCAAAATTCTCTTTACCTCCATTCATTTCTCTGAGTGCAACTCTTATTCTGGAGGCCTTGGAATAGGTCTCTTCTCCGGAATACTTCTTGTCTAAAGCAAGAATTTTGTTGAATACGAGTGCCGGCCTTCCCTCCCAGATTGAATCGAAAGGGTCGGGGAGAAGCTCTATTGTACATGGATCAAGAGCCTCTGATAGAGCATTGTATTCAGAGACGGAGAAGAGAGCATGGTCAACTGCGACCTTGGCTCCGTTCGGGTATAAACTTTTAATCCATTGAGAAACAGTCGGGGTGTTTGGCATCTTGAGTTTCATAAGCTCAATGTCCAAACCCTTTATGTTTTCTGCCGCTACAATGAAATATCTGCTGTCTGTCCACAGGGCAGCATTGCTTTCCGTTACAACGAGAGTTCCTGCAGTGCCTGAGAAATTGCTTAACCATGCTCTTACCGCGTAGTGCTCTTGTGTGTATTCTCCAAAATGAGGGTCATTGGAGGGAATTATTATTGCCTGAAGTCCCTTTTGTATAAGGGACTTCCTTAAAATAGTTAATGCTGCCTGTTTTTCCATGATCTCTTATTTTATAAGTGCTTCAGGGTTCAAATTTTTTCTCTCAATATCCTTAAAGTAATTAACCGTGCCAACCTTCAATTCTATCGTTGAGGCATCATCACATACTATAATTCCTTTCGGATGCATCTGAAGCACACTTATTGTCCACATGTGATTAACTGCTCCTTCCACTGCATGGCAAAGTGCGCGTGCCTT
Organism: uncultured Muribaculaceae bacterium; assembly: GCA_964571395.1. Classification (GTDB taxonomy): domain Bacteria; phylum Bacteroidota; class Bacteroidia; order Bacteroidales; family UBA932; genus Egerieousia. Next base: position 21,396 of record CAZNBA010000007.1, on the reverse strand, counting down.
ATTATGTCCGTTTACAAGAATAAGCACCTCTTCGGCCTCCATAATTGTCCCAACACCAACAGTAAGAGCGGTTTTCGGTACAAGATTAATATCGTTGTTAAAAAATCTCGAATTTGCGATTATGGTATCGGTTGTAAGAGATTTGATTCGTGTCCTTGAACTTAGTGAGGAGCCGGGTTCATTAAATGCGATGTGTCCGTCTGGACCTATACCGCCCATGAAAAGTTTTATTCCTCCACAAGCCTGAATTTTAGCCTCGTATCTTTCGCATTCCTCCTGAAGATCTGCTGCATTACCATTTAAAATGTTAACATTCTCCTTTTTAATGTCGATGTGCTTAAAAAAGTTATCCCACATGAACGAATGGTAACTTTCCTGATGATTTTCCGGTAACCCGACATATTCATCCATGTTAAAAGTAATTACATTCTTGAAAGAGACCTTTTTGGCTTTATACAGATTTATAAGCTCCTTGTATGTGCCGAGAGGAGTGGAACCGGTAGGAAGACCGAGCACAAAGGGATTTTTAGCTGATGGTTTGTACTCATTGATTCTTTTGACGATAAATGCTGCTGCCCATTTTGACAGTTGTGCATATGATTCCTGAATAATTAATCTCATATCATTATTTTTTTAATAAATATTTTGCATTTTCTATTGCGGCTTCTGAAAGTTGCTCTCCACTTAACATTCTTGCTATCTCCATTATTCGTTCATTACCACTGACTCTTTTTATATATGTTTTTGCAGATTTATTTTCGAACACCTTGTATACGAGCAAATGAGTTTCGCCCTTTGAGGCAATTTGCGGGAGATGCGTAATTGCAAATATCTGCATGTGCTTTCCAAGTTCATCCGTTATTTTACCCATTTTGTCGGCAATACTGCCTGAAACTCCGGTATCTATCTCATCGAATATCATTGTTGGCATCCCCGTATATTTAGCCATAATAGCCTTAAGGCAGAGCATTATACGGGATAATTCTCCACCTGACGCCACTTTTGAAAGTTCATTGGTTCTATCGCTGCCGTTTGCTGAGAATAAAAACTTAATATTGTCTGTCCCGTTTTCACTAAAATCCCTGTTACGCTCCAACTGAATATTGAAAATTGCATGTGGCATTTCCAATTCTCTTATCGATTCCTGTACAATTTCACCCAACTTTATGCAGACAGATTCCCGTTTTGCGGAAAGTTTTACGGCTGCTTCATTTCTGTCTCTCTCCGTTCTCTCCTCCTCCTCCTTGAGTTTGGCATATTCCTGTAGGTCGCTTTCGCTTACCTCAAGCTCCTCCTGTAAACTTTGTCTGTATGCTGCCAATTCCGTTTCATTGTCGCATTCGTATTTTCGCAGCATATCGTATATAGCCCCAAGTCTATATTCAACCTCCTCCAATCTTTTCGGGGAGACATTGGTCTTCTCCTGGATTTGATCTATCTCCTCCTCAATATCCTTACACTCTATTCTGCAACTCTCCAATCTTTGCGATAGCTCCTTTAATGAGGGAATAAAAGAGGAATATTTGGACAGAATTTGCGATACCTCTTTCATGTTTTGTACAATCGATTCTCCCATTGGTTGCAGCAGTTCGGTGGCTTGCAGCAGGGAACTCTTTATGGAGTCGGCATTTGCAAGTTGTTTCTGTTCATTTTCAAGCTCTCCAATCTCTCCCTCTTTGAGATTCAGCTCAGATATTTTTTCTAATTGATACCGTTTATATTCCGCTTCTTGATTAGCTTTAGAAATTTTTTTCTCAAGAATACTCCTCTCTTCCTGTCTCTTCTTGAGCAAGTTAAAACTCTTTTTATAGTCCGACAACTCCGCTGCAGTGCCTGCATATAAATCGAGTATGCTCATTCTGAATGAATTGTCATTGAGCAGCAGGTGCTGATTTTGTGCATGTATGTCTATAAGTTTGGAGGAGATTTCGGAAAGTATCCCGTTTGTGACAGGCTCATCGTTAATGAATGATCTGCTTCTTCCGGAGGGTGTCAGAATTCTTCTGAGTACCAATTTCTCTTCTAATGTTGCGGTACCGTCTTGCCAAACTATTTGAATAGGTTCTTTTGTAACAAAAAGCCCTTCGACCATACAATTTTCTTGATTGTCCTTAATCGCCGATATTTCAGCTTTGCCACCAAGTAAAAGCGATAATGCACCCAATAAAATAGATTTACCGGCACCAGTTTCGCCGGTAATGATAATCAGGCCATCTGGGAATTCAATGTCAAGAGCCTCAATTAACGCATAATTTTTTATTGTTAATCGCCTGAGCATCCGGTCGTAAGGATTATCCCTCTATTTTCCTATAGTAGATCTCTCCGTTTTGAAACTCCTTAATCGCAGTAAGAGTCGGTTTAGGCATTTTTTCGTAGCGTTTTGAGATCTCAATTTGTTCCTTATTTTCAAATGTCTCTTCGAGAGTATCTGCAAAATTGGAAAACTCCTCGAGTTTTGCGCTCAACTCCTGTTTGATCTCTGCTGCTATCTGATTAGACCTTTTAGCAATAATCACTACAGATTCATAAATATTGCCCGTAGGATCAGAAATCTCAGACAAATCCCTTGTTATCGTATTTGAAGGAACTTTACTGAATTGATTTTCCATTTTCTCCATTGTTGTCATCTGTCGTATCTGTTTTTGATTGTTTATCTTTTTTTAAAATCTTCTGGACTTTATTGTATAGATCATCCAACTCATTTTTGTAGTTGGATTTTGGAAATTCTCCAATAAAGTTATAATAATCGTCTATAAATGAGAGGTAACGTTCCTTTTGTTTTGTGGGGATACTGTTCTGTGCAAATTTATAGGAGGCCATAGCTGCGTAGTAAAGGATATCCTCTCTGTAAACATTGTTTGAGTTCTCTTTCAGTATAGATTTGAGAGAGTAGTTAGCTGCTTTGTAATCCTCCATCTTATAGTAGAGTTTTGCTCCCTCATAACTCTTCCTGTCAAGTCTTTCGTTTAGCTCATCAACATATTTCTGGCAAAGTGAGTAGTAAGGGCTTTTTGTGTTTTCTAGCATAAATTCTCTTATAACCACAATTGCTTTTTTTGTTGGAACCTGATCTAATTCATATCTGAATGTTCCCTCATATAGACAAATAATCCTCAGATATTGAGCATCCTCCGTAAAGGGGCTTCTCGGAAATACCTGAGTAAATTTATCGAATCCGCTCTCTGCTGTAGAATAATCTCCGTACTTATAATTGCTTAATGCGGTATAGAACTGAACGGTATCCTCTCTTGGAGTACCCTGGCTGACAAGAATCAACTCTTCAAAGAGATCTGCCGCCTTTTTGAATTTTCCTTTATTGTAGAAATCGAATGCTCCTTTGTATTTGTAATCCACATCGGTGCTTTTACGCAGGGAATCATAGTAATTCTTGCAGGAAACAGTGGATAGGAGCGCGGCTCCAAGCAGTGTAATTTTTGTAATCAAATTCATTTTTCAGTTTTTTTTTGCATTAGGCAAATAACAAGCCAAAATACTGATATCAGTTTTGCTGTAAAAATTTTTCAGCATCCATTGCGGCCATGCAGCCACTTCCCGACGCGACAATTGCTTGTCTGTATGAGTGGTCTTGAACGTCACCTGCTGCAAATACGCCCGGTACATTTGTCTTAGATGATTTTCCCTCTGTAAGAATGTATCCTTCCTCATTGGTGTTGAGATATTGTTTGAATACATCTGAGTTCGGATGATGACCAATCGCAAGGAAGAAACCGTCGAGTTTTATCTCTCTTTCTTCTCCTGTCTTGTTGTTAAGTATCGCGATACCTGTTACTCCAGAGTTATCGCCAAGTATCTCTTTTGTATTTGTATTCCAAAGTATCTCAATATTAGGAGTGTTTTGAACTCTCTCCTGCATTGCTTTTGATGCCCTTAGAACATCTCGTCTTACAATCATATAAACCTTTTTACATAGTCCTGCGAGATAAGAGGCCTCTTCACATGCTGTATCACCACCTCCCACCACTGCTACCTCTTTTTTTCTATAGAAAAATCCGTCACATGTTGCACAGGCGGAGACACCCATACCTCTGAACTTCTTTTCGCTCGGAAGCCCAAGATATTTTGCGGCAGCTCCAGTGGCAATGATAAGACTTTTGGTGATAACCTCTTTGTCACCATCAATCTCAATTTTGAATGGATTCGAAGAGAGATCGCACTTTGTAACCGAACCATAGCGTATCTCCACGCCAAAATTTTCTGCCTGTTGTTTCATATTACTCATCATCTCGGTGGCATCGATGCCTTTGGGGTATCCGGGGAAATTCTCAATAAGTGTTGTTGTAGTAAGTTGTCCTCCCGGCTGCATTCCTTCATATAGAACAGGATTTAGGTTGGCCCTTGCTGCATATATTGCTGCAGTATAGCCTGCAGGCCCGCTGCCGATAATGAGGCATTTTATTATCTTGTCATTCATATTATTATCTTTTGCAGGACAATTAATGTCCATAATAAATCAAACTGCAAAAATAATAAAAATATCAGATATTCTCCTCTTTTTGTTTTTTATTGCCGAGAATGTAATATTCCAATCTCTGGCCCCAGACAAGAACAAAAGAACCGGCCCATCTTGTAAGCAGAAGTACATACCAAATTCCGCCTACCGATGAGAGCAGAATTAAATCTTCAAAATTACTGTGCGAGATACAGATATGTGTGTTAAGAAGATCTATCTCTTTTTTATTTACCTTTCCTGCATTAACCTCCTCCATCATTACGGCAGCGCCGTATGCCAGACCGAGAATATTTGCAACTATCCATAGGAATGAGGTTTTCGCCGGAAGTCCAAAGAAGGCAAGCAGCGGTTTCAAAAACTTTGATATCCATCTTATAATGCCGAATTCCGACAATATTCTCTGCATTATTGCAAGAGTGTAAATAAGAACTGACATTTTAATGATTATTGTGAGTGTTGAGACTCCCCATGCCGACAACATCTCTTTAAGAGAGGTTGCTGTTGCTTGTGAACTAATCACTCCGTCAGCTGCTTTGCCCGGCAGTATAAGATTCAGAATAAAAGCGAGTACGAAAGCGGAAAGAGTTCGTGAAAGGACTATTCTTAAGGCGGATGAACCTGTCTTCTTTTGCACTGCAGTTTCTGTGATCATATTATGAGAGCATAGAACCATTACCCCAATAATTGTCATTGCTCGTATGTCGAGGTTGCAGGCAACTGCAGCTGGAATTGCGGCATAAACATTTACAAAATAACCAGTGACGTATGCAAGTGCAGCTTCTCCCGGTAATCCGATATGTTTAAAAATTGGACTGATTGCCTCTGAAAACCACGGAAGAATTTTGAGGTATCTTAAAAACAATATGAGCACGGAGATGCCAATTGTTATTTTGAGTAGCCAGATACATGTTTTTGTAGTGGAAGGGAGTACCTCCCTAATGCATCTTATGATTCTCTCTTTTGTATTTTCCGCTGTTTTGTTGATATCGTTTAAGTTTGTCGCCATGCCCTGATTTTTAGGTTGCAAATATAAGAAGTTGTTTGGTATTATTATCATTGTTTTTTATTCATTTTTTTATGCGGGTATATGGCTGTTTTTCAAAACAGGAGTAGCTCTTGACTATGCTGGGAGCTCATATTCATTAAAAAACTTTTTGAAGGAGGGTATAAATTTTGCATATTTGTAGCGTGATTAAGATTTGCAAATTAGAATAATTATAAATAACTTTGTGCCCGATTATAATTCGGGTCGGTTTGTGTTTGTGCAGCAACTAATTTAGCGAATTTGGGAAAATGTAGAAATACAAATTCAAAATTGAAAAGTAATAAAGTAATTTTTAAATTAACAAAAAAAGGAATGTTATGCAAACTATCAAGGAGATAATCAGAGAAAGCGGTCTAAAGGCTACACCTCAAAGGCTGGCAATATATCAGGCTATGAAAGATCTGGGTCATGCCTCTGCAGATGCCGTTGAAGAGGCTATAAAAGAGAAATGTCCCTCTCTGACAGTTGCCACGATATATAATGTTCTGGAATCATTTGTAAATGTCGGGTTACTTGTTCGCAGATACAGTTCCAACAATAAGATGTACTTTGATGTAAATACATATGAACATGCTCATCTGTATGATGTTAATAAACATTCGTATGCTGATTATAATGACCCTGAATTAATAAGGTTGATAGAGGAGTATATGGCTTCAAAGGTTATCCCTGGTTTTAACCTTAGAAATATTGAGATACAGTTGGTTGGGACATCAATATAGCCAGTAGTATTATATGTAAAATAATTTAATTTTAAAACTTTAATATATTTAATTATGAGTACTTTAAAAGGAACAGAAACAGAAAAAAACCTTATGAAATCTTTTGCAGGTGAGTCACAGGCAAGGATGAGGTACACCTATTTTTCCAGTGTTGCAAAGAAAGAGGGTTATGAGCAGATAGCTGCTATTTTCACTGAGACAGCGGATCAGGAAAAAGAACATGCTAAAAAGTTTTTTAAATTTCTTGAGGGAGGTAATGTTGAGATTACAGCATCGTTCCCTGCCGGAGTTATCGGTACAACAGCTCAAAATCTTGAGGCTGCCGCAGGCGGAGAGCATGAGGAGTGGTCTGAGTTGTATCCTGAATTTGCAAAAATTGCAGAAAAAGAAGGTTTTGCAGAGATTGCAAATACTTTCAAAAAAATAGCTACTGTTGAGGCTGAACATGAAAAGAGGTATCGTGCGCTTCTGTCAAGGGTGAAAGCAGGTACCGTATTTTCAAGAGAGGAGGAGATAGAGTGGCAGTGTCGCAATTGCGGTTTTGTATTCAAAGGGAAAAAGGCACCAGAGAAATGTCCTGCATGTCAGCATCCTCAGGCTTATTTTGAACGCAAAAAAGTTATCGATTAATTTCAAATTGTAGTTACATAATATGGCGGGCTTGCATTAATATGCGCCCGCTTTTTTTTGCAAACTTGCCATAAATTTGAGAGAGACTCTTAACTTTGCGGAAATTTGACGATAATATGAGTTTTCAAAGGGCATTGACAACATTTCCCGATACGCTTGAAAAGAGATACAGCGTTGCTGACATAACAACCGGATTTGCATTGAAACGTGTTCAAAAAGGTACATTTCATGAGAATAGATCGGTTGAATACAATTATGTCGTATTTATTTTATCCGGGGCCTGCCGTATCACTACATCGGTATGTATAAATGAAACTGTCAGATGTGGTTATATGTTTCTTATCCCAATAAACAGCCCTTTAAAGGCTATTGCGGTTGAGGAGACTGAATTTTTGACACTTGCCTTTAAAGTGCCTATCATAAAAAAAAATACAAGGTTGCTGGAATATTGTTCTGATTATACCGCCCGTTTTCCATATAAATTTTGCGCCCTGCCAATTTGTGATGAGATTTACAATGAGTTGCTTATTCTGATTCATAATATGAAAATGGATAAAATAAAGGATATGAAGTACTATCTTAATAAAAATGAAGAACTTCTAATCTATTTTGAAAGTTATTATTCACAGCAGGATGTTGCAAATTTTCTTTATCCAATTATCGGTATCAATACAGATTTTAAGACCTTGATATACAATAATTATAAAGAGGTAAGCGGAAATATCACAAACTTACAGTTGATATCGGGGCTCTCTTCCCGTGGATTCCAACTTAAATTTAAAAAAGAATTTGGGATGCCGGCAAAACAGTGGATGCAACGCCAGCAAGCCATGCTGTTAAAATCGCTTGCAGAGAGGGAAGGGGCTACGCCACAAATGATGGCGCTACAGCTGCATCTTCCTACTTATCTGCAGTTGAATCGAATCTGTAAAAAAGCCTTTGGCTGTCCTCCCGGTGAGTTGATAGAGAGAAGTAAAAAAAACTCCTGCTGCAAATAATGCAGCAGGAGTAAATGTCCTGCGTAGTAATCGTCTAAATAAATAGTTTTTTTATTTGATGGTTACAACAATTCCTCCAGATGCCCATATCTTGGGCATTATCAACCCTCCATAATCGAAATACCTTGTTGAGGTAAGGTTTGTGCCATCGAGGTATAGGGTAAGTGCTCCTTTTTCCCAACTTATTCTTGCATCAAGGAGAAAATAGGGCTTATATGCCTTTGTTTCACTTCCTGTTGTAGATGTTGAGGAGAGAATGGAATAATTACCGCATCTGTCGTACAGAGTTCCCGTGGCAGTTATTTTCAGACTTGGCATGATTGCTCCTTGCAGTGAGATAGAGGCTTTGTTGCGCATATAATCCAATGCATATTTGGAGATATAGCTGTTTGCCTTTTTGTCTGTGCAGATGTATCCGTAAGAGATGGAAGCATTCCTTAAAAAGCCGTTTTCAGATCTGTAACTTGCAGCTAATTCCAACCCATATGTATTAAGTTTTGTGAGTTGTTCTGACCTCCAGTCCTCTTCCGGTTTCTTTTTTACCCAGTCTATTATATCTTTTCCGTTTCTGTAATACCCTGTCAACGAAGAGGAAAATTTACCTTTGGATATTTTTGTGCCAATTCTGTAAGTAATAGCCTTCTCAGGTTTTAAATCAGGATTCCCGACATAGCCTTTTGCGGTGTAGTACAGATCAGTGAAGGTGGGCAAACGCATAGATTGTGTTGCCCCTGCATCCACTGTCCAGACGGCATTGCATGAGCCGCATGCAGATTGTCTGTTGCCATCTAAAATTGTATAACCTCCTGAAACGCTCCAGATTGCCGTTTCTCCGTAAGAGGTTGAACTGATTCCTCCGGATGCGGCAATATTAAAGTTTTTAAAGTACTTTACATGTCTGAGCCATGCATTTACGGTATTTCTTCCCTTCCCTTTTGTATACATTATCTTTCGCTCCTCGGATGTTCCGTTATCAAGCGGATATGTTTGGGTTATACCGGAGCTCTTTGGAGAGGTGAGTGTCTCACCTAAAACTGTGGAATAGATATGGTTATATGTATAATCTGCTTCCAATGAAGTAGTTCCTGCAATAGACCTGTAGTCTAACCAAAGTTCTTCACCAAGGTTATCTGTAAGATGGTAATTGTATGGTACCTTATTGGGCATATCTTTTATCAGTTCGAATCTGTCGCGATTTCTGCGGTAACTCGATATGGCATTGATTGTAATATGCTTGCCAATATTTTTAACCCATCTTGCTGAGGTTATCCATGTATCGGTATGCTCAAATTGATCTAAATATTTGAGGGAGTAGAAGCCGTTTGCCCCAAAATCTCGGCTCTGGTATCCGGCCTGAATATCGATCAGGCCAAGTACGGAGGTCTCATAATTTGCCCTTACATAGGCATTCGTATTTCTAAAATCGGTATTGTGATGGTAACCGTCGCTTCTTCTGTAAGAGGCGGCACCTAAAATATTCAATCCGTTTTTACTATATGCTCCATTTACATTTGTGTAAAAATAACCGTGATCTCCACCTGTTATCTCAGCCCTTATGTACTTTGGCCACAGTGCTTGCGTCCTGAAATTTATGGCTCCGGCATAGGCTCCAGTTCCGCATATGCCGTCTATAAGTTCCATCCCGGAAATAGTTTCTATATCAACGGGAAGTGAGTGCGTTTGATGCCCTGTGCGGGCATCAGTGAAATTAATGCCGTTAAGCATTACCATGGTTTGGTCAAATGACCCTCCACGAATTGAAATGTCGGTTTGAATCCCCTTGCCTCCGCGTTCTCTGACATCAAATGAGGGTGAAACGCGAAGAACCGATTCCAGAGTTTGGAACGGGGCCGCGGCCTCAATTGTTTTGTTATAGAATACGCTCTGCGACATTGCACTTCTTGTAGGACTTTTTTTGTTTCCTACAACATCGACCGAATCAAGTTTCTGAATTTTAAATACTGAAACAGTGTCGGTCGCAAAGCATTTATGCGATGTCGTTGACAGCAAGATGATTGACATTCCAACAGAAAGGACGCCGATAGTTACGTAGCGATGAAGCGACGCAAAGATTCCATAACTTTTTCGCGACCAGCGCTTAAAGCATGGGACCGGCTTTTTTAAGTTAGAATTTTTATACATCTTGAATGTTTTATGGGGCGGTTGCCCCTGTTAATAAAAGGTCGCAAAAATATTAATAATAACTTTTCGTTCAAAATTATTTTTTGCGTTTTATGTGCCGTGGGGTGTAATGTTTTGTATCTTTGCGCCCCTGTATTAAAACTTTATGATAAGATGTTAAAATCAAAAGGAATTTCTCTTGCTCTTGTCTCCTCAGCAACATTCGGACTTATTCCGTTATTCTCCATACCATTACTTAAAGGCGGCATGACAGTTGAATCGGTTTGTTTTTACAGATTCCTCTTTGCTACAATTTTGATGCTGCCATGCATGAAGTATATGAAGAAGAATTTAAGGCTCTCCAAAAGAGAATTTGTGGCTGCTTTTCTAATCTCATCGTTTTATGCTGCCACATCGTTATTCCTTACAATGTCATACGCATATATAGCAAGCAGCGTTGCCACTACCATTCACTTTTTGTATCCGGTTGCCGTTGCTTTGTGGATGATGATTTTCTTTAGGGAACATCTCTCTTTGATGAAGGCTGTTGCAATTATAGGTGCAATTACGGGGGTGTTTTTCCTTAGCGGGGGCTTTTCATCCGGCGGGCATATAAGTTTAAAGGGTCTTGGTATAGTATTGATTACTGTTGTTACCTATTCTACCTACCTTGTAGGGGTGAACAATATCGATATCTTAAAAAAGATAGACAGTGCAAAGATGGCTTTCTATGTTCTTATGTTCTCCTGTATGTATTGTTTTTTTAATATTGTGGTGCGCGGTGCCGGTTTTTCACCTATTAACGGTGCAAATAGCTGGATGTGTGTTATTGGATTGGCTTTATTGCCAACATTGGTATCCGATCTTACCCTTGTTTATGCTCTGAGATTCATCGGCTCCACAACAACTGCAATTCTTGGCTGCCTTGAGCCTTTGACTGCTCTAATTATGGGGATTGTCTTTCTTGGAGAAAAGCTCAATATGCAGCAGTTTGGAGGTGTTATTTGTGTATTTGTGGCAGTTTATCTTGTGATAAAAAACAAATAGTATGGAATTGGATTATTTTTTTTAATTTTGAAAAATTAATCAAAATTCAAACAATGTTTTCAAAAGATATTTATGTGAAAAGACGTCAGCGTCTTATGAAAGAGGTTGGCAATGGTATTATTTTGCTTTTGGGCAATAATTCCGCTCCGTGCAACTATCCTGATAATACTTATAAATTCAGACAGGACAGCAGTTTTCTCTATTTTTTTGGTCTTAATGAACCGGGTCTTGCTGCGGTGCTCGATACCCAAAAGGGCGAGGAGATTCTGTTCGGTACAGATGTGGATATAGATGATATTATATGGATGGGCCCGCAGCCGTTAATCTCTGAAAAGGCTGCTTCTGTTGGTGTAAAGAGGAGCGAACCATTTAAAAAACTTCAGGCATATCTCAAAAAGATGGCGGATAAAGGGTTGAAAATTCATTTTCTGCCTCCGTACAGGAGTTATAATAAAATTCTGTTAAATTCAATGCTCGGTTTACCCATTCCTGATCTCTCTAAACATGCCTCCGAAGAGTTAATAAAATCAGTTGTAGCACAAAGAATCATAAAGGATAAATATGAAATTGCAGAGATAGACAAGGCATGTAATATCGGTTATGCAATGCACTATACGGCAATGAAAATTGCCAAACTCGGTATGGTGGAGCAGGAGATTGTGGGCGTAATGGAGGGAATAGCTCATTCACAGGGTGCAATGACCTCATTTGCAACAATACTCTCTCAGAACGGTGAGACCTTGCATAATCACAGGCATGATCAAATTCTTACTGAGGGACGTCTTTTTGTGATGGATGCGGGTGCGGAGAACAATATGAACTACTGCTCCGATTTTACCCGTACTCTTCCTGCAAGTGGAAAATTTACTGCTAAACAAAAGGAGATATATGAAATTGTTGAGCAAGCCAATAATTATGCTCAAAAGGTTGCTCGTCCCGGAATTACATATAAAGAGGTACATTTGGCAGCCTCAAAAATAATAGTTGAAGGACTTAAAGCTGTCGGGTTACTGAAAGGAGATACAAATGAAGCTGTTGCAGCGGGCGTTCAGGCTCTCTTTATGCCTCACGGGTTAGGGCACAACATGGGACTCGATGTTCATGATATGGAGGATTTCGGAGAGAATTATGTTGGGTATGATGCAACACACAAGCGTTCAAAACAATTTGGACTTGCCTCTTTACGTATGGGGAAAGAGTTGGTCTCCGGACATGTGATTACAGACGAACCAGGTATTTATTTTATTCCGGCTCTCATTGAGAAATGGAAAAAAGAGAAAATAAATTTGGCATTCATCAACTTTTCAAAGTTGAAGGAGTACTATACATTTGGAGGTATACGTCTTGAGGATGATATTCTCATAACAGATAGGGGCTGTAGAATATTGGGCTCAAAAAGACTTCCAATCTCTGTAAAAGAGATAGAGGAAATCATGAAATAAAAATTTAATACTTAATTACTTCTAATCTTTGTTGGTCAATATGTTTTATAGAGTACGATTGCACAAGTTGGTACCTGTTGTTGTTAAATGCGTTATTTTAATTGCATTGTTTTGTGATACGTTTGGTGCTACGGCACGTTCTCATCAAGGCATAGTTCAAAAAACAGATACAGCAGGCGCACCCGGAGTGATTGCTGGAGGTCGGCAGATACGTCCGATAATAGTGATAAGTTCTTACAATCCCGAGACATATACAGTGTCAAATAATATAGCACAATTTCAGGAGGCCTGCGATTCGCTTGGGATAAGGAACCCTATATCTGTGGAGAATATGAATTGTAAAAACTTTTCGGAGGCCAAACTATGGAAAGAGAGGTTGAAAACCATTCTTCAAAAATATTATTATAACGGTTATTTAAATGCGGCTGCTGTGGTTTGCCTTGGGCAGGAGGCTTGGAATTCGTATATTTCAGAGAAGGATATTGATCTTTCCATACCTGTTCTGGCCGGGCTTATAAGTGGTAATGGAATCTTCATCCCAGATAGTCTTGATAATGTAGATCTTTCTACATGGAGGCCCGAATCGGTCTATGTTTCTCAACTCCCCTCTAACATGACTAACCACCTTTATATGTATGGCATTGTCTATGAGTATGATCTTAAGGCTAATATAGAGATGGCTAAATATTTTTCTCCACACCTGAAGAATATTGCCTTACTTACAGACAATACTATGGGCGGGGTTGTAATGCAATCTCATTTTATTGATGTAATGGGTTTGTATAAAAATTTGACACCAATATTGCTCGATGGACGAACCAATAATTTTGAGGAGATTAAACAAAAAATAAAGGAGTTGCCGGAAAATACCGTTCTTCTTATAGGAACATGGAGGGTGGATAAGAATGAGAATTATTACCTGAGAAACGATGTGTATGATTTAAAGCCCGAAGATGTTGATCTTCCTGCAATCTCTGTTGCCTCTATTGGACTTGGAAACTGGGCGGCAGGAGGAGTACTACCTGATTATCAAATGCAGGGAAAAGTGTTGGCGGCTGCCGTGAATGATATTCTTGATGATAAGAGCAATGAGAGTAAGGGAGCCTTTATTAAGACTATTCCGAATAAAAAACAATATGATATTTTGGTATTAAAGCGGTTGGGGCTTGTGAAGGCTGATTTTCCTGATGCCTCTTTTGTTAATGAGGATATTTCGTGGTTTGAGAAGCATCCGAATGCAAAATGGGTTATTCTTGCTTCAGGTCTTATTTTACTAATCTTTGCCGTATTTATCACTATTGTAATGGTACGTACCAGAAGAATGAATAAATCTCTTTTAGATGCCGAACATCATACTAAAACAATAATGGATAATGTTGGTATCGGGTTGATCTTAATATCAAAAGATTATATAATCAAACATGAAAACATCTCCTCTACCAAATCATTTAAATTTTATAATAAAATCCGTCGTGGTACCATATGTTATAGTAGCAAGTTCGGTTATGACAAGCCCTGTAAAAATTGTCCTATGATAGCCTTTTCAAATAAGACGCTCTCTGAATTCGAATATGTAGACAGGCATGGTGATACCATTGTCCAATCTACCCTGCGTCCTGTATACGGGCGGTTGGGTGATTTTAACGGTATTATAGCAAGAGTGGAGGATATTACGGAGAGGGAGAGAAGTAAGATAGAGATAATTAAATCTAAAGAGGAGGCGGAGAATGCCAATAAACTCAAATCTCTGTTTCTTGCAAATATGAGTCATGAAATACGTACACCTCTCAATGCGATTATCGGCTTTTCGGAGTTATTGGCGGATACTGATGATAAGGAGGAAAAGCTTGAATACAAACGTATTGTAGAGGCCAACAACGCTTTGCTCTTGCAACTTATCAGCGATATACTCGATATCTCAAAAATTGAAGCAGGTACGCTTGAATTCACTATTGAGAAGATGGATGTGGTTGCAATGCTCGACAGTATCGCCGGTGTCTTTAAATCGAAATGCGAAGACAAGGGCATCACTCTTATTTATAGTGTAAAACCGCAGTCGATAATGATATATAGCGATAAAATAAGGCTTAATCAGGTTGTGGGTAATTTTATGACTAACGCTCTAAAATTCACCTCCAATGGAAGTATCGAACTCGGCATGGAGGAGTTTTCGGATAAAATTAAAATTTTTGTACGCGATACAGGCATAGGAATATCCGAAGCGAATAAAAATAAGATTTTTGAACGGTTTGTAAAGTTGAATAATTTTGCTCAGGGGACAGGACTTGGTCTGCCCATTTGTAAGATGATTGTTGAAAAACTCAACGGCTCAATAGGAGTAGATTCTAATGAGAATGCAGGTTCTACATTCTGGTGCATTCTCCCCAAAGGGATCTCTTAATGCCGATTACTTTTTTAAGCTTGTCGTAACAATTCAGTATAATTCCTTTGTCGCAAAATCTACGATAAAGTCTACTATCTTTGGCAATACAGCCTCCATATAGCGTTTCCCCTTTTCTGCGGTGGCTTTTTTAGGAAAGCCAACTCCGGTATCTGATGTGGCTTTAGACCAGTCTCTTGGAGCCCATGCCACCTTTTTGTTAAGACCTTCTATAGCAAAATTTT
The DNA here is from genome assembly GCA_964571395.1 of uncultured Muribaculaceae bacterium. GTDB lineage: Bacteria > Bacteroidota > Bacteroidia > Bacteroidales > UBA932 > Egerieousia. The sequence goes on along the minus strand of CAZNBA010000007.1, from coordinate 6,295 downwards.
TGCCATTGCCCTCTCCTGCAAGATCCATCTCTACAGCCTGCGGATAGTAGTGTAGCATAACGGAACTCTCCATCTCTCCGGCATGATCATCTATCTTCTCCTCAAAAAAACCGTCAGGTTTAATTATTGAGAACCATTCGCATGTGCAAATTGTAAATGATGGATTTTTGATGGTAAGATCTCTAATCGCTCCTTTAAAATTATTTCCGCCATGCCCGCTCATTATTAATAGTTTATTAATACCTTGATGCTCAAGTGAATTAACAATATCCCCAAGGATGGCAAGTTGAGTTGTTTGAGAGGTATGAATGCAGAACGGTAATTGAATTTGTCCTGGGTTTTGAGAACCGAGTGGAATTCCGGGGAGCACCATAACATTTACTCCTTTGGCAGAAGCCTTTTCTGCTGCCTCAAACGCAACGGCTTGTGCCGTAAGCATATCTGTGCAGTATGGAAGATGCATGTTATGAGGTTCTGTTGCTCCCCATGGTAAAATTGCCATCCGGTAATGTGATATTTTTTTGACATTACCCCATTTAGCGTATGTTATGTCGAATTCCGAAATCATTGCCTATACGCCTTTAACGCGTTCTCTGTACTCCTTGATACATTCTTCGAGACGTTCATGAGCCGTAGTATCTCCCGGAACGTTGTGAGAAGGATGTATGTATAATTTTACTCCTCTCTTTTCCAAAATCTCTGCAACTGTACAGATGGTCATCCAAACTGTTGTAATAAAGGCCATTGTGGAGAGAGGACCTATTTTGTCCTTATGTTTTTCCAGTTGGACAGAAGCATCTACCAGCGGGCAGCAGGAGTCTACTACATAATCAGCTATTTCAAAGAGATTTTTACCTCCGGAATGGCGAGGTTTCTTGTCACCTGTTTCATGTGCAGAGCCGAAAACTACAACCTTCATTCCGCGTTTTTTGGCTTCGAGAGCAACATCGATATTTACTGCGTTTATACCTGTATGAGAGAAAATCCATACTACATCTCTTTTGTCAAAGTTCCAACTGCTCATTATTGCCTCTCCGTAACCCTCTGTTCTTTCGAGGAAGAGAAATTGATTAATGCCCATTTCACCTACTATGTGAGTAAAGAAGGTAAGAGGAATCTCGCATAGAGGGTGGAATCCCACGAATCCTCCGATGCGAGGGTACATCTCTTCAATCGGTAAGTTTGCGTGTCCGCAGCCGAAAGTATGAACCCAGCGCCCTGCCTGTATCGCATCGGCCATCACTTCAGCAACCTTTTTAATTTGTTCCATCTGGGTTTTTTCAATTTTGTCCATCACGCCAATGGCGTTCTTTTTCCATTCATTAGCTAACATAATGTAAAATTTTAAAATTATAGTGTTGTCTATTTGGTTTCTATTCTTTGCTCTTGAACCTTGAGGCGCTTCTTGTGGCAACCGGAAGTAGAATGAGCATAATGGCTACGGCAATAACAAGATATGCCGGGAAAATCGTATGATTGCCTGCTTTAAAGGTCTCACCTGTAGTAAAGTTAAACAGGAAGTTTCCACAAAGAGCAATGAACATGGCAATTGAGAAGGCTGTTCCCGACAGTTGCTTGAAGGCACCTCCGAGATAACTTAAAATTACCGGGAAAGTTGCTCCTGCTCCGAATCCGATTAAAGTAGTGCTCAGATAGGCTAAAATAATTCCTTTTGGTGCAATCCACATCAATCCTGAGCCCAAAAGTGCAAGTAGCAAGTAGCCAGTAATAATTTCAATCAGTTTTAACTTTTGCATCAGACTTCCGAGCACCCAACGTCCTACAAACATGCCGATTGTCATCATTGTAAGAGAAAAAGTAGCAATATTTTGTTCCATACCGTTGTTTGTCAAAAATGAGGAGGTATAATTTCCTGTTATACCCTCAAATCCGCTTTGAAAAAAGAGAACGGCGGAGAAGAGGAGCAGTATCGGATATTTAAGCAACCCGACAGATTTTTTAAATGAAACATTCTCTTTCGGTTTTGCCGCCGGAAATTTAATACTTGTACAGAACATTGCCAGAAGTGCTATGAGCACAAGTACAACAGTCAGTGGAATCATGTAATCGATAAAGGAACAGACGAATGTCCATAAAAGAGCACCTATGCAATAGAAGGTGCTGAAAAGGCTCATCATCTTTCCTCGCTTGTTATCGTCAAAAATATCAGAGACGAGTGCGGAGGTCTCCCCATTAATGATTCCTCCTCCCAATCCGAAAAGAATTATGCATATTCTCAACAGATTAAGGTCTCTTAGCAGCATAAGACCTAAAAGACCCACGAAGGTCATGAGGACAGCTCCTACCAGCAACCACTTATATCCCCACTTGTCAACGATCGGGCCGAACAACATTGTACCGATAAGAATACCTATTGATAGCATGGAGGGAAGTGTCACCGCTTCTGGAATCTCTTTTGTGAGAGGTGGAAGCAGTGCCCCGAGAGCAAACATTGTAACGCCGAAAATTGCAAGTGCGCAGCAGGCTGCCGCAAAGACTTTTTTAACTGAGTAAAAAGGAGAATTTACTGATTTTGTTTGTTCCATTCTATTTATTATTTATCGCAAGATAGGCTGCTCCGAGGAGTGCCGCATTGTCTTTTACAGTTGTGGCGCAGAAGGTAACCTCTTTCATAGAAATTGGCTGTCCCCACTTGCATGCCTCTGCATATATTCGCTCTATAAATTCTGATGCAGGTCCGAACACGCCGCCGCCAAAGATAATTTTGTCGGGGTTAAAAAGACTCACAAGATTTGCGCTTCCCATTCCCCACATTTGTATGGCCTTGTCTATTACCTCGATTGCAATAGGGTCATTCTGCCGATAAGCTTCAAAGAGATCTTGGCACAAAATCTCCTCCACCGGTTTTTGCGAGAGTATTCCGTTGTATTTTGTTGCTTTTTTTACAGCATTTCTTGCCTGTGTCGCTATACCGTTTCCTGAGGCGTAATATTCAAAGCAACCGACAGAGAGATATTCCTCTTTATGCGGAGGTTCCAATGCCATCCATCCAGTTGCTCCAACTATATCGCTTTTGCCGTGAAGCACATGACCGTCAATAAGGATGCCAGCTCCTATACCAGTTCCTACAGCTAAGTATATGGCATCAGTACAACCTTTTGCCGCGCCCATCCATACCTCTCCCAAAATATAACAGGTACGGTCGCTGTCGATATTGATCGGAATCTTTTCTCCAGTATATTTTTGTATAGTGGATTTTAAAGGAAAATGTTCCCATCCGGGAATATTCGGTGCCCATACTGTATCGTTTTTTGAGTAGGCAATCCCGGGTACGCAGAGGCCTATTCCTTCTATTTCGTCATACCCGTATTTCCGAACTATCTCCGAGACTATTTCACCGGCAAGTTCTCCTGCTGCATTTCCGGTTCTTCCCGCAAGAAGTTTTACCTCTTTGCTAACCATATTGCCGCGATTGTCAAACAGGGCTGCGGAAATTTTAGTTCCGCCGATATCGACACCTATTACAGCCATGATTTACTATTTTTTGGACTCCTTTTTATAATATTTTCCGTCTTTTCCCTTTTTATACTCTTTTCCCTTGCCTATCAGTTTGAGGTAGGAGATGTATTGCTGTTCTTGCAGAATTTTTTTGAAGGCCTCCAAATTTTTGTCGTTCCATCTGTCGTAAACTGTTTTATAGTTGCGACTATCCTGCATACCCATCTCTTTCATCTTTTGAATCTCATCGAACATAGCTGTGTAGTTATTTCTCAAGATGGAATCGACATAGAATAGTTGTGTCTGATTTAATGAGAGATCTTTTCCCATTCTTTCGGTAAGTTCGGTAGCTATCTCTTCCGGACTTTTCTCCTTTTGTTCTTGGTTTTGAGCGATACAGAGGGTTGATAATGTGCAACCGCCTGCCAATAGAAGTATTGCGACAACTCTTTTCATTTCGCAGTAGATTTGTTCTCTAAAATAGTTATATTTGCAAAACGCTAAGATACTATATTTCTCCGAGAGCGCCAAAATTTGTCGGGGTACCGTAAAAATCGGTATTTTAAACGTATAATAAACGTATAAATCGAGCATGATGCCATAAGGGGTTGCGTATAAGAAGTAATCATCCCTAATGAATTGTTATGCGAGGAATTGTACACAATTAAAAATAAATAATAATACTTATATGAGAATTTTTAAATTTATACTGTTAGCAGCAGCATCAATATACAGCTATGGTGTTGCCGATGCATGTACAAATGTTATCGTAACAAAGGGAGCCTCTAAGGACGGTTCTGTAATGGTTTCATATTCAGCTGATTCTCACCAACTTTATGGTGAACTTTATCATCGTCCTGCTGCAATGTATCCCAAAGGCAGCCTGTTTAAGATTTATGAATGGGATACAGGAAGTTACAAGGGTGAAATACCTCAAATTTCAAAGACCTTTTCAACGATGGGAAATATGAATGAACATCAGTTGATAATTACCGAGACAACTTTTGGTGGAGACGAAAGACTTGTTGATACAACTGCAATAATGGATTACGGATCACTTATTTATGTGACGTTACAGCGTGCCGCATCGGCTCGCGAGGCCATAAAAGTTATTGCCGATTTTGTAGAGGCATTTGGTTATGCCTCTGAGGGGGAGACTTTTTCTATTGCAGATAAGAATGAGGCGTGGATAATGGAGATTGTTGGTAAAGGTGTCAAGTTGAATAAAAAAGGTATCAATGTTAATAAGGGAGCTAACTGGGTAGCCATGAGGATTCCTGATGGTTATATATGTGCCCATGCGAACCAGTCGAGAATTACACGATTTCCTTTGAATGATCCGGAAAATTGTCTTTATAGCAGTGATATAATCTCCTTTGCAAAACAAAACGGTTATTTTTCCGGTAAAGACGAGGATTTTAGCTTTGCCGATGCCTTTGCTCCGGCAGATTTTGGTACTGTCAGAGGATGTGATGCAAGAGTATGGAGTGCTTTTAATATTTTAGGCGGCGGAAAAATGGGGGATAAGAACGCCATAGATTATATAGATTATGCAAAAGGCGAGAATCTGTCAAACAGAATGCCTTTATTTATTAAGCCCGCTCATTTGATTACAGTTAAGGATGTTGCTGAGGTAATGCGCGATCATTACGAAAATACGCCGCTCGATATGCGTAACGATATTGGTGCAGGCGGCTTCCAACTTCCTTACAGATGGAGACCTATGGAGTTTACCTACAACGGAAAGACCTATCTGAATGAGAGAGCCATAGCAACGCAACAGACAGGCTTTTGGATGATAGGACAGGCAAGATCATGGTTGCCTGATGAAATCGGGGGTATTATCTGGTTTGGTGTTGATGATGCATCTACTTCATGCCTTACACCGGTCTATACAAGCGGACTGCATGCTCCTCATTGCTTTGCCGAGGGGAATGGAAATATGATGCAATATTCGGCCGAGTCTGCTTTCTGGCTCTTTAACAGGGTAACTCAATTTGCCTATTTGAGATACAACTATATGGCTCCGGAGATAAAAAAGGTTGCTGACGAGCATGAATACGGTGCAATGAAGATTATTCCCACCGTAGATGAAGATGCAAAAAGAATCTATGATTCTGAGCCGGAGCGAGTAAAAGAGTATCTTACCGAGTGGTCGGATCGCTTTGCAGACAGACTATTCAAAAAATGGCAGGATCTGGAGAACTATTTGCTTGTAAAATATATAGATGGTAATATAAAGAAGCAGAACCCGGACGGTTCATTCAAAGATAATGGTAATGGAAAAAATATTCCTGTAATGCCTTCTCAACCTGGATATTCAGAAAAGTGGAAAGAGTCTGTTGCAAAGGATACTGGAGAAAAACTGCTTGTGAAGTAATATATGCGGTTTGCAGAATAAAAAAATCTTTTTACCTTTGCAAACCCAAAAACGCTGGATTCGTCTAACGGTTAGGACGGAAGATTCTCATTCTTCAAATAGGAGTTCGATTCTCCTATCCAGTACAAAGTTAAGGTTGTCTGATAGTTAAAATATCAGCAGCCTTTTTTCTTTTGTCCCTTTCGGTGCTGTATTTCAGGCTTAAGGCCTGTTTAACGAGTTCCATGTCTGTGATACAAGTAGCTCTCCGTTGTTGGAGTTGCTATTTCGTTAATTCAGCAAACAGGTTGTGCTTAACCTCTTTGTATGGAATGCTATCACAGTAATTCGATAAACAGGCCTCGTTTAGCTTCGGAAAAGCCTCAGATGCTCTCGGCTCTGTTTTCGAAATTACTGTGATAGCATTCGTGGGAGTTCTAATGCAGTTATTAAATGAAATCGAATAGATTATTTTAT
>CAZNBA010000006.1:0-52215 GCA_964571395.1 uncultured Muribaculaceae bacterium | reverse complement strand
TAGTTTTTGCTGGAGAATCCTTTGTACAGTTACCCATCACCACTGATTATGTTTCTGCAAAGATTTTTCTCAATACCATTAATACCAGATCTGTACCCGTGCAGGGAACAGCAATGGGAGATGCAATTACAACTGCAATAAAATCATTTAGCAACGAGACAGCACAAAGGAAAAACGATAAGGCAATCATATTGATTACCGATGGAGAGAACCATGAGGATGATCCTGTTCAAGCTGCCAAACAGGCTGCAGAGCTTGGGATCAAGGTCTTTACTATAGGTGTAGGCTCTTTGGACGGGCAGCCTATTCCTGTTGCGGGCGGTGAGTTGATGAAGGACAGAAGCGGTAATATTGTAGTTACAAGACTCGACGAACGGACTCTTACCGAGGTGGCCGAGGCAGGTGAGGGTGCTTATATCAGAGCCGGGAATGAGGAATTCGGCCTCAATCCGATTATTGACAAGATAAAAAAAATGGATACAACTCACTTTAAATCTGTTGTGTTTGAGGATTATGATGAACAATTTATGTATTTTTTAGGGATAGCATTGTTCTTTTTGATATTGGAAATTTTGGTAGGGAGCCGGCGTGTGGGCAGAAGACTCTTTTCGGTTATTGCCATCCTTGTGTTGTCGGGGTACCAGATGTCTGCTCAAACAGATAGGAAAGAGATACGAACGGGTAACAGGTTATTTGATAAAAGAAATTATAAGGAGGCTGAGGTGAATTACAGGAAGGCTTTGATTAAGGATTCAACCTCCGTACCTGCAAACTATAATCTTGGCAATACTCTCTTTAAAATGGGCGATTTTGCCGCAGCGGAAGCAGCTTATTCAAAGATGACAGACTCTTTGGCGCGAGTGAGAATACCTTTTGATGTTAAACGGTCAAAGGACAGGGTAGAAAAGAGAATTCAGAAGGAGAATTTGCAGGCAGCCGACTGCTTTTATAATCTGGGTAATGCATCACTTTCTCAAAAAAAATATCAAGAGGCGGTGGAGGCCTACAAAAATACTCTGAGAAGGAATCCTGGCGATATGGATGCCAAGACGAATCTTGCCTATGCTCAGAAGAAGTTGCAGGATCAGCAGAAAAATAATCAGAATAAAGACCAGAATAAGGATCAGAACAAGGATCAGAAAAAGGACCAGAACAAGGATCAGAATAAAGATAAGAATAAGGGTAAGAATGATCAGGACAAGAATAATAACAAAGATAATAACAAGAATAACCAAAATAACGGTAATGGTCAGACCCCTCCGCCAAAGATAACTCCTCAGGCAGCCGAACAGATGTTGCAGGCAATGCAAGAGAAGGAGAATCAGACACAGGAGAAGGTAAAAAGGGCCAGAGCATTAAAATCCAGACAGAAGGAGAAAAATTGGTAAAACACTATGAACATTACTTATTACATTACAGGAAAGGGGCGGAAGATAAAATGGTTGCTTACGCTGCTCTTTGCATTGGTTTCAATAATTGCCTTTGCGCAACATTCTTTTGTGGTGGATGCTCCGCGGGTTGTTGAACAGAATGAGTTTTTTAATGTGGTTTATACTGCAAATTCAGAGATTTCCAAGTTTAATCAGCCTTCGTTTACAGGTTTAGAGGTGCTTGCAGGGCCTACTCTCTCAAGGATGAGCAGTACTCAGATAATTAACGGCAAGCGTACCGATACCTATTCGATAAGTTATACTTATGTCCTAAGAGCAAAATCGAGTAGTGGAAAGGCCAGGGTCTCTTCTGCTTCGGCAGTCATAGATGGAAGAACTTATAATGTTAACGGAGTTGATATAGATATTGTAGCCAACTCATCCGGATCAGGAAGACAATCTTCTAAGAGTCAATCTAACGGGGAGGATGATATGGCACCAGGAGGTGTATCGAGGAGTTCCGGAAAGTTGAGTGCAAATGATATCTTTTTGAGCCTCAACTTTAGCAAGACAAGGGTAGTGAAGGGTGAGCCTATTATTGTGACGCTCAAACTCTATACACGAGTTCCAATTACAGGATTTGAAGATATTAAGTTCCCTGTATTCAATGGATTTTGGAGCCAGGAGATAGAGACTCCTCAAAATATCAATTTTGGTAGAGAGAGGTTTGGTAATCAAATATACGATGCGGCAGTACTCAGAAAATATCTATTGCTTCCTCAGCAGAGCGGGAATATTAGGATAGATCCTGCAGAGATGATTTGCCAGATTCAGTTGAGAAGTTCTGGTGGCGGCTCCAGAAGTATGTTTGACGATTTCTTTGACAGTTATCAGACAGTAAAGAAAAGGATATATTCTAAAGAGGCAAATATTTATGTTACGCCGCTCCCTAGTGGGGCTCCTGCTACTTTCGGTGGTGCTGTCGGTAAATTTTCAATGAATGTAAAGTTGAGCAGAGAGGGAGTCAAGGCTCATGAGGCTGCATCATTGATTGTAGAGATTGCCGGTAAAGGTAATTTGAATCTTATTGAGGCTCCAAAGGTTGAGCTACCTGCAGATTTTGAAAAATATGATGTAAAGACAGATAATAATTTAAGTAACGGTTCCTCCGGTATTTCAGGTGTGAAGAGATTTGAGTATCCGTTTATTCCGCGCAGCGAGGGTACATTTGAGATTCCTGCTATTGTTTACAGCTATTATGATATCAGTGCCGGGAAATATGTTACGATTCAAAGTTCTCCTCTTAATTTGAAGGTTGCCAAGGGTGATCCAAATAGCAATAACGGTTCCATGATCTCAGGACTCAATAAACAGGATGTTGTAAATTTGGATAGCGATATAAGATATATTGAGATGGGGGCTCCTCACTTGGTTAGAAGTGGTGGTTTCCTTTTTGGAGGTCTGTTATTCTTTGTAATTATTGCGATTCTGTTGGCAATTTTGTATTTAGCGTACAGGTTGCTTTTATCGCGCGCAAAATTGCGTGGAGATGTGCGTAGGGTAAAGAACAGAAAGGCTAACAAGATTGCCAAAATGAGGCTCAAACAGGCGCAAACATATATGACTGAGAATCTTCCCGCTCCCTTCTATGAGGAGATACATAAGGCTTTGCTCGGCTATGTAAGTGATAAACTTTCTATCCAATTTGCAGATATGCAGAGAGATACCATTAAGGAGACTTTGGAGGGCAAGAGGGTGGAGGAGAATAATATAGATTCCTTTATGACTCTTTTGGATGATTGTGAAATGGCAAGATATTCTCAGGAAACCGAGGGAGCCTCAATGGACACTATGTATAACAGAGCCATAGAGGTGATTTCTGAATTTGAAAACAGACTTTAAACAATTTGGTTATGATAATTTTAAGATATAAAAGAGTTGGATTTTCGGGGGTACTTGCCGGCCTTGTGTGTGCTGTTTTGCTTTTTACCGCCGTGCACTGTAATGCAAGTGAGGCAAATTCCGTGTGGGTAAAGGCCAATGATGCCTATTCTATGGGAGAGTGGAACCGTGCTCTTTCTCTCTATGAGAGTATTGCAAAGGGAGGAAATATCTCAGCGCATTTGTATTATAATATGGGGAATGCCTGTTATAAAATCGGTGATAAGGGAAGAGCTGTGCTGTATTATGAAAAGGCCTTGAAATTAGACCCTTCCTATGCAGATGCTTATAATAATTTGCAGATAGTCCAATTAAGGACTCTCGATAAAATTGAGGCCATTCCCGAATTTATTCTTTCGGAATGGGTAAAGGATTTGCGTGACATGATTCATTCTGACGGCTGGACATGGATAGGCATTGTAGCACTTGCACTTACGGGTCTTTTGTTGCTGCTTTACCGTTTCTCGCAGCGTACAGGTATACGAAAGCTCTCCTTTATTTCTGCATGCATTTTTCTTTTTGTTATGATTGTGACCTTTTTATTTGCTGCAAGTCTTAAAATTCGTGCGACAAGCAATGATACTGCAGTCGTCCTCTCACATGTGAGCAATATTAAAAGTTCTCCCAATGTTGCCGGAAATAATCTCTTTATTCTTCACGAGGGAACAAAGGTTAATATTCTTGAGGATGTGGGTCCATGGAAGAAGGTTGAGCTTGCAGACGGCAGGCAAGGTTGGATTGAAACGAATACGATAGGTACTATCTGATTATTATAAAATAGGTTGTTTGGATTTTAGTTACTATTTTTGTGGTGTAAACTAAAAAACTTATAACATATTTATGAAAGGTATTGTATTGGCCGGAGGTTCGGGTACAAGATTATATCCCATAACCAGAGGGGTTTCAAAACAGATGTTGCCTATCTATGATAAACCTATGATATATTATCCTATTTCCGTTCTTATGTTGGCGGGAATCAGAGAGATATTGATTATTTCCACTCCGATGGATTTGCCAGGGTTTAAAAGGCTTTTGGGGAATGGTGAGGATTATGGGGTAAAATTCAGTTATGCGGAGCAGCCCTCTCCTGATGGATTGGCGCAGGCATTCATTATCGGTGAAAAATTTATCGGCAACGATGCCGCTTGTCTTGTTCTTGGAGACAATATCTTTTACGGGCCAGGGTTTACAAAGATGCTTCATGAGAGTGTTTCTAATGCTGAGCGAGAGTCTAAGGCTACCGTTTTCGGTTATTATGTCAATGATCCTGAGCGTTATGGTGTTGTTTCGTTCGATTCTAAAGGCAATGCCGAGACAATAGAGGAAAAACCAAAATTTCCTAAAAGTAATTATGCTGTTGTCGGATTATATTTTTATCCGAACAAGGTTGTCGGAGTTGCAAAATCAATAAAGCCTTCGGCAAGGGGGGAGTTGGAGATAACAACTGTGAATTCGGAATTTTTAAAGGACGGTGAGCTTAAGGTGCAACTATTTGGCCGAGGTTTCGCTTGGCTTGATACCGGGACACATGAATCTTTGGCTGAGGCCTCCAATTTTGTCGAGGTTCTTGAAAAACGTCAAGGTCTTAAGATTGCCTGCCTGGAGGAGATAGCCTTCAATAATGGCTGGATAGATGATGAACGTCTTAAAAAGGATGCCGAGCCGATGTTGAAAAATGAGTATGGAAAATACCTGATGGATTTGTTAAAATAGTTATTTATTTATGAATCAGATTTCCAAAAAAATATTATTTGTTTTACTGACCGCAGGTTCTCTTTTTGGAGCGGTCGGTTTTTCTTTTGCATGGCAGCAGAAAATAAAAGGGACACCACATTTTTCCTTTGCATACCTCTCTGATACTCATATTTCCGAGGGGGCGAATGCAATTGAGGATTTGCAGGCCTGTATAAAGGATATTAATGATAACCCCAATTTGAAGTTCGTGATCTTTGCCGGCGATATTACCGATTTCGGCTCGGACAGTGAATTGAAACTGGCAAAATCTATTATTGATAACTTGAATAAGCCTTATTATGTAGTTGCTGGCAATCATGATGCAAAGTGGTCTGAAAGCGGATGCAATACCTTTGCAAAGATATTCGGGCGGGAGCATTTTGAGTTTGAGGAGAGCGGTATAAAATTTATCGGTACTAATTGCGGTCCAAATATGAGGATGGCGCCTGCATTGCTCCCGAGAGAGAGTATGGTATGGCTTGATTCTCTTGCTAAGGTTACTCCTTCGGCAAAACCAGTTTTCTTTGTGAATCACTATCCTATGGATACCTCCATGCTCAACTATTTTCAGGTGCTTGACAAGTTGAAAAAAATGAACACCCAGCTTATTTTAAGTGGTCACTGGCATCAGAACAGAGCGATGGATTATGAGGGAATTCCTGCTGCTATAGGCAGATCTTCATTGAGAAATGGTCAGGAGGGTGCCGGATATAATATTATTACCATCGACGGTTCTACTGTAACATTCAGAGAGAGAGTAGCGCCTCAGGTTCAGATAAGGAATGAAGAGAAGTATGTAATCGCAGGAAAGACTAAGGCTCCATGGCATACTCTCAGAATGAGCAATGGTGTTCCTTTTGCAAACGATGTGCAATATCCTCATCCTGATTATTCTGTAAATGCACAATATCCGGCTGTAAAAGAGCTCTGGAGAGTTGAGGATTGTTCCGATATTGGCAGTGGTGCTGTCATTGCCGGCGAGATAGTTATTTATGCCAATACATCGGGAATCGTATACGCACTGAATGCAGGAAACGGTGCCAAAAAATGGAGTTTTAGAGCGGGAGGAAAGATCTTCTCTACTCCAGAAATTTCAGGAAACAGTGTAGTGTTCGGCTGTACGGACGGCATTATTTACTCTTTGGATAAGGGAAGCGGAAAACTGTTGTGGAGATTCAAGTGTGAAAAGTCTGTGCTTGGTTCTCCTGCAATATTAGGAGGAAAGGTCTTTATTGGTGCCTCCGATAATCGTTTTAGGGCAATAGATCTCAAATCAGGAAGGCTCGTATGGAATTATGACCAGGTAAAGGGCTTTATGGAGGCGAAACCATATGTAGATTCCAGGCAGGTTGTAATTGGAGATTGGGCCAATACTTTATACTCGTTTGAGCCCTCCAATGGTAGACTTCAATGGACATGGACAAACAAGGGAAGCCGAATGTTGTCTCCTGCTGCTGTCTGGCCTGTAAAGGCTTATGGTAAAATCTTTTTTGTAACTCCCGAGAGGATTACATACGCTATAGGTGCTGAAACAGGTTGGCAATTTTGGAAGGCCAAGGGCGGGCGTGAGTCGGTAGGTCTTTCTCCCGATGAAAGGCAGTTGTATGTTAAAACAATGAAAGATACTGTAATTGCCTATAATACGCAGCGCAATTTACCGGAAAAGGTTTGGACCTCAAATGTTGGTTTCGGCTATGAAATAGCGCCTACTCCTATAACCTCTGTCGGAGGTGTTGGAAAGGAGGGGAAAGGTCTTCTCTTTGTTCCTACAGATAAAGGTAATATAGTTGCCCTAAATTGTACCGACGGTTCAATCGCATGGAGGCACAGAGTAGGGTTCGCTCTTGTAAATTATATTCAACCTGTGGGTAAAAACAAATTGCTTGTAAGTACGATGGATGGGGTAGTGGCATTGTTGCAGCTACCATATTGAATGTATGAAAATTAATGAGAGGCCGCATTGATTTAACTCTGCGGCCTCTCATTATATCTGTCTCTTTAAGTAGATACTTCTCTTCTCTGTTATTCTTCTCGCGCTTTTAGCAATTTACGAGCGGAGCGAGAGAGTAGAATCACTCCTCCTGAAATTATCGCGACATCTTTTATTACAAGCCGTCCTGCTCCTGTAAGTAGCGGAAAGCCGTGTTCGCCGCTTCCCAAATCCGGAACCCAGCATTCTGGCGTGGTTACGAGGAATGAGAGAGTACCGACAGTCATTATTATTACAAGCAGTTCACCTACCATTCCTACCCTGGTTGAGAAAAAGCCAAGGAATGTCAGGATTCCTATACTCATTATAAGAATACCCAAACCCTTTGAGAAACCGTATGTGTTGTTCCTTTCGTGCCATTCGTTTTTAATGGTATTCGCCTCACCCTCTTTTAGTTTGAAATCTTTATACTCCGGTGCTTTTTCGTTATAAAAGAAACTCATGAAAGGGCTGTTTGCTACAAATGGTACAATTCCTTCCGCTTCGTAGTTCCAGAATTTAAGACCCCCTATCCATAAGAAGATAATAAGTATGGCTACCCTCATCATTCCGTAGCCTAAATTTTTTGCCGATGCTGCAGTATGCAGAAAGCAGTTGAAAAGAGTGTTGATAGTTTTCATTTTGCTGTAATTTTATTTTTTGCAAAGGTGCTGCTTATTGTATTGGCGCGGAATAGCAATTATTCACTGAGTGTTGGCAATTATTCCCTATTTGAGACAGTTGCCTTTCTGAATTCTGAAATACTCTCTCCGGTCTGTTTTTTAAAAAAGCGGCTCAGTGTTGAAATATCTTCAAATCCAAGTATATCTGCAATTTCCTTAGCGCTTTTTTTAGAATATAGTAACAAACGCTTAATTTCAGTCTCAGTTCTTTGGTGAATTATCTGCAGAGGAGAGGGAAGTTTGCAATTTGCAAAGATATTGGTTAGCGTTTTTGGAGAGCGGTTGAGCATGGTTGCATAATCCATCACTTTTTTTGTCTCCTTAAAGTGCATATCTACAAGAATATAGAATTGTCTTGCAATATCGAACATATTCTCGTTTTCAGGTGTTATATCAAGATGATTTTTGGCAATTCGAGTACACTTAATAATAAATCTTTTCAACATTATTCTCAGCATCTCCTCTTGCAAATTGTCTGGCGTAGAGTATTCTTTCTCCAAATTGCCGAGTATCTCTCCAAGTTCATCCGCCTCAGAGGTGTTGAGGTGTATTTTTATGAGGGAACCGTTGTTTCTGAAGAGCAGTCCGTTGCACGATACCTCGTTGTCATGTCCGAAAATACAATAAAAGTTGCTATTGAAAAGCAGGGAGTTGTATTTTCCATTAATATCTTCAAAAGCAATGTGTTGAAGTGGAGTAAGTGCCAAAATATCATTCTTCTCCATTACGGTTTTTATATGATCTATTACAAGTGTCGCGGTACCTTCCGTAATCCAGATGAATTTATACAATGTTTTGTCTTTAAGTAAAGTATGGTCGTTATGCAGGGCAGTGCTCAATGCTATGCTCCCTTTAAGAGGTGTAGTATATAGATCTGTCATTAATAATTTTATTTAGCAACTATTTCCTTTTTAAGCTTCTCTTGTAGAATTTTCATTCCTACCGACCCTCTTTCCTGAATCTGGAATGCAACTATTCCGCAAGTATTTACAGGTTTTGGGTCAACAATATATATTTTGCACCCAGGTTTAGTATAGTTCACGAGTCCCGCTGCTGGGTAGACTACAAGTGATGTCCCTATTACAATAAGAATGTCCGCTGTTTGAATCTCTCTTGCAGCATCATTCAACTTTGGAACAGCCTCCCCGAACCAAACTATGAAGGGTCTCAACTGATAGCCGTCTGAGGCCTTATCTCCAAACTTTATATCATTATATCCAATTTCAACAATTTTATCCGGGTCGTTTTCGCTTCTTGCCTTTGTTATCTCACCGTGCAGGTGAATCACCTTTGTACTGCCTGCCCTTTCGTGTAAGTTATCTATGTTTTGAGTTACTACCGCGACATCAAAATCACGTTCGAGACTTGCAATTATTTTGTGCCCTTCGTTGGGCTCCGCCTTTTCTATTTCGTGTCTCCTTGCGTTATAAAAATCAATCATCAACTGTTTGTTTTTATACCATCCTTCAATTGAGGCAACCTCTTCTACCGGGTAATTTTCCCATAAGCCGTCACTGTCACGAAATGTTTTGATTCCGCTCTCAGCACTGACTCCGGCTCCGCTAAGTACAACGATTTTTTTCATTCAATTATAAATTTATGACATATCAGGTTAAAAGTTTACTATACTTTGTCTTGTAAAGAAATAGTTTTTGAGCCAGTATTCAAGAAGCGGATCGATGAAAACCCCCTCTTTATTATTGTTAAATGTTATTATCTCTTTCTTTACGAGTGCATCTCTAACCCTGTTTACATTTGCAGAGGAATTGAGTTTATACTTTTCGAGAATATCAGAACTGCTGAATTTGGTGACGCCGTTCATTATAGCTTGCAAAAACCTGAGTTGATGCCGGCTTAACCCGCTAATCAGATAATGGTACCTGAATTCGTGAATATTTACCAGTGATTTTATGCCTTCGTTCAGTATATTCTCATTTACGTATCCGAGTGTCATATCATAACAAAGAGAGGAGAGATGTTGTGCATACCATGGATTTCTGCCCACTTTTTGATATAGGTTAAGAGCAATATCTTGTTGTATTACCTTTCCAGTCTTTAAAAAGCATTTTGTAATGTAATCGGCAAAGGTGTTATCATCTATAGGTGAAAGTTGGAACTCTTCTGCGAAACAGTAGTAATACTTGTATACATGAAAGATGCTCTTCATGGCGTTGGTGTATTCGCCTGTAATTATGTAGTTCACATTCGGCTGTTTTGACCATGAATTTTCGGTAACCTTAAAAAAATGCGTAGCATCCTCCAGAAGTAACATATCCTGAAAATTTCTAATATAAATTATGATATGCCTTCCGCTTTCAATTGCAAATTTTTGTGGTAAGTTTAGCAACTCCTCAATCTGAATACTGTTAAGTAACTCTTTGGTTTTATAGGTGAATCTTATGTTACCGTTTTCCCCGGTCTCAATCTCATAAGGCGCTGATGGAATATAATTTTCTTTGAGCTTTACCCAGTCCATACTGTTTTTAGCCATTTGCATAAATATGAGGTTGGCAAATCTTAGGAGTAAGGCCTCTACACACCTTATATTGAACAGGTCAAGTTCTATTAGCGTAAATTTGTATTGTTCGTGAACAAGTTTGGCAATGGAGTTGTTTATTACTGAGCGTTTCCCGGTTTTTGGAGCTCCATAGCAAAGTACATTTTTCTTTTCTTTCAAAAGAGATGTAAGTGCCTTTACCTCATTTGTTCTTCCAACAAAGTTAATCTCTTTTACTGAGTGGGTGTATTCGAACGGTGATTCCATAATTTTTAGGTATTATCAGGTATATAGTGTGTTTAGTAAAATGTATAAGCAGGCATAATAGCGTTTTGCCAGTAACGTATATGCGGCAGGACGCATTAATAATAACATCAAAGTTACAAAAATAAATCAATAATTTTTTGCAGTATGGGATAAAAAGATTAATTTTGTAGTCCAAAAAATGAATGAAAAGCAGTTAAGCTTTTGAATAAGAGTTAATTACATAATTAACCGCTTACTGCTAAAACCGTTAAACAACAGTTTATGTATGCAATTGTAGATATTGCCGGACAACAATTTAAAGTAGAGAAAGGCAATAAGATTTATGTTCACCGTCTGAAAGATGAGGTGGGTTCATCCGTCTCTTTTGAGAAGGTACTGCTTACAGATAACGATGGCGCTGTTAAAGTAGGTGCCCCTTATATTCAGGGTGCTGCTGTAAAGGCCAAAGTTCTTGAGCATCTCAAAGGAAATAAAGTTATAGTTTTCAAGAAGATCAAACATAAAGGCTTTGACAAGAAGAATGGTCATCGCCAGTGCTTGACACAAATTGAGATTGAATCGATTGCTTAATTTAAAAATTATAAGTTATGGCTCATAAGAAAGGTGTAGGTAGTTCAAAGAACGGCCGCGAATCACACAGTAAAAGATTAGGCGTTAAAATTTTTGGCGGGCAAGTTGCCAAAGCCGGCAACATTATAGTTCGTCAGAGGGGTACTGTTCACAATCCTGGTCTGAATGTAGGCCTTGGAAAGGATCATACTTTATTTGCATTGGTAGATGGGACTATCCAATTTACTAAAAAGGCAGAGGGAAAATCGTATGTATCGGTAATTCCTTTCAATAATTAGGAAGGCCGGTAAATTTATTTTAATATTAAAGGGGCTGGCTGATTTATTTTGGCTGCCCCTTTTTATTTGTATAAGTAACAATAAAACAATACTATATGTTAACGCTCAAGTTATTAAGAGAGCAGCCTCAGTTCGTAATAGAGAGGCTGGCGGTAAAGCATTTTGATGCTAAACAGACTGTTGAAAAAATCCTCAAAGCAGACGAGTGCAGGCGTGCTAATCAGACCGAAATGGACTCTGTATTGGCAGAGCAGAATAAAAAGGCCAAAGAGATAGGCACAATGATGCGCGAGGGTAAAAAAGAGGAGGCTGAAAAGCTGAAGAAGGAGGTTTCCTTGCTTAAAGCTAAATCGGGTGAACTTGAGTTGCAGATGGAGAGTTATCAGCAGCAGATGCATGAGATGTTGGTGTTACTTCCCAATATTCCATGCATGGAGGTTCCGCTTGGTAAAAATTCTGATGACAATGTGGTTGTAAGAGAGGGTGGAATCAAACCTGCTCTTCCTAAGGAGTGTAAGCCGCATTGGGAGATTGCCAAGAACCTCGACATTATAGATTTTGATCTTGGAGTTAAAATAACTGGTGCCGGATTCCCTGTATATAAAGGCAAAGGCGCAAAGATTCAGAGAGCACTTATCTCCTTCTTCCTTGACAGGAATATTGCAGCCGGTTATACGGAATATCAGCCACCGTTGGTAGTGAATGAGACTTCTGCATATGCTACAGGACAGTTGCCTGATAAAGGTGAACAGATGTATCATATTAATCTTGATAATTTTTATATGATTCCTACTGCCGAGGTACCTGTTACCAATCTTTATAGAGATGTTATTCTTAATAAGCAGGACTTTCCTGTTAAGATGACAGCGTACACTCAGTGTTTTAGGAGGGAGGCCGGTTCTTATGGCAAAGATGTAAGAGGTTTGAATCGCCTTCATCAGTTCGACAAGGTGGAGATAGTTCAACTTTCCCTCCCTGAAAATTCTTATGATGCGCTTGCAGGAATGGTGAAACATGTTGAGACGATTGTTCAGGCACTTGAGCTTCCATATAGAATATTAAGACTTTGCGGAGGTGATCTTAGTTTTACCTCAGCCATTACTTATGACTTTGAGGTTTATTCAGCAGCTCAGCAGCGTTGGCTTGAGGTAAGTTCTGTCTCAAATTTCGAATCGTATCAGGCAAATCGTCTTAAATTGAGATATAAGGATGATGAGGGAAAGACACAGTTGGCCCACACTCTTAACGGTAGCTCGTTAGCTTTGCCACGTATTCTTGCCGCTCTTATAGAGAATAATCAGGATGAGCAGGGACATGTCAGGATACCAAAGGTTCTGCAACAATATACCGGTTTCGCATTTATTTAATATCGTGGTACTGTATATTGTACTATAAACTACAGGTATGTTATAATGTGTGTGTAGAGACAGCATTCAGAGATGCAAAAAAAAGAGGATAAAATAATATTGGGAATCGACCCGGGTACCAGAATACTCGGGTTCGGTCTTATATCTATATCAGGGAAGAGTGTAAAATATCTTTACATGGGTGTCATAAATCTTAAGAAAGAGAGTGACCATTTCAAGAAACTTCAGATTATCTCCTCAGAAGTCACAAAGATCATTGAGCGTTTTATGCCTGATGAATTGGCTGTTGAGGCTCCGTTTTATGGTAAAAATCCTCAGGTTATGCTTAAACTTGGAAGAGCGCAGGGAGCTGCCATTGCATCGGCTCTTCTGAAGGATATTCCTATCTTTGAATATGCGCCAAGGAGAGTAAAATTGAAGATTACAGGTAAAGGTGCTGCCTCAAAGGAGCAGGTTGCAATGATGATTATGAGCATGCTCAAAATAGATATTCATCCTGAATTTTTTGATGCTACGGATGCTCTGGCGATTGCGATGTGCCATTATTTGGAGGGATCTGCTCCTGCTTTGACCTGTAAGGGCAACTCTTCGTGGGAGTCTTTTGTTAAAAATAATCCATCGCGAGTTAAAAAATAGATTTCAGATTTAACTTTTCTTCTTCTGATGAGTCAAATTATCGTTTTAAATGAAGTATAACGATAAAAAACTTATTATGTTTAGATGGTTTAGAAGTACATTTCTACTTCTTTTTTTCTCCTTTTTTGCCGCGGATTTAATATTTGCCGATAATATTCCGCAACCTCAGGTTGGTACGCAGGCAAAAGGTAACTATTTCAGGACCGTTATTATCGACAGCTTGTCAAAGCAGCCTCTTGAGTTTGCCACTCTTTCAGCTGTATATCAGGGTGAGACAAAGCCCTCTAAATATGCGTTATCCGATGTTAAAGGTGTTGTAGTATTACAAGGGCTTAAACCGGGTAAATATACCATTAAATTTGAGTATATGGGTTATAAACCTAAATCATTTCTCTATGAGATCAAAAAGGGAGGAAATGAGATGGAACGTCTGCTGGTGAAGGAGGATGTTAATATGCTGAATGCTGTGGTCGTTTCCGATGTAGGAAATCAGATGCAGGTTAAAAAGGATACGATAGAGTATAATGCCGCATCCTTTAAGATTAATGACTCTGACATGCTTGAGGAATTGCTGAAAAAATTACCCGGCGTGGAGGTTTCATCGGATGGAACTGTGACAGCCAATGGTAAGACTATAAACAAGATAATGATAGATGGCAAGACTTTTTTCCTTGATGACCCACAACTCGCCACCAAAAATATTCCGGCAAAAATAGTTAATAAGGTAAGAGTCGTTGAGCGCAAATCAGATCAGGCTCAATTTACAGGTATTGATGACGGAGAGGAGGAGACAGTTCTTGACCTTAATATAAAAAAGGGAATGATGGATGGATGGTTTGGCAATTTTTCAGCAGGCTACGGTTCAAAAGAGAGATATGAAGCTGCCGGTATGTTTGGAAAGTTTACTCAAAAGGCTCAGATAAGTTTTATAGGTAACGGTAACAATACTAATAATAGAGGATTCAATGATCTTGCCGCCTCAATGATGGGTAATATGCGTGGAGGCGGTGGCCCTGGCGGATTCAATTTTTCCGGCAACGGTATCACCTCTTCCTGGATGGGTGGAGTAAATGCCAATACAGAGGTTATAGGTGGGGATATGAAACTTTCTGGTAACTATCTTTATTCCGGTTCGGACAAGGATATTAAGGAGAGAAGCAATAAAGAGACCTTCCTTTCCGATGGTAAATCTCTGTTTAATAACTCGGAAGGATTTGACAAGACAAGAACGGATGGTCACAGATTCGGGGCGGAGATGGATTATAAAATATCCAAAAATACCTCAATTCTTTTCAGACCTCGATTTAATTTCGGAAGCGGAAATTTTAATTCCGAAAACAGGTTTTCAACCTTGACAGGAGTAGATTCCACAAACCGTGGTTATAGTCGTTCTTACGGAGACAACGATTCAAAAGATATGAGTGGTAATCTTCTCTTCAGACAGAGACTCGGTAAGCCTGGAAGAACAATGTCGTTGAATTTGACCTACAGTTATTCTGATAATAACATAACAGGTTTTAACTATTCAAATACACACTACTTTGTGAATGATTCCAACTCTCTTGTAGATCAAAAATATAAGGCTGACAATAATAGTTATGGATTGGGAGCAAGACTGTCATATACCGAACCATTAGGCCATAATTTTTTCGTTGAGGGAGAATATGGATATAATTATAAGCAGAGCAAGTCAGACAAGGATACATATAATAAGGATGATAATGGTAACTATTCTCTTCTTGATGAGGATTATTCCAGCCATTATAAGAATACTTTCATAACACAAAGGGCGGAATTGAGTTTTATGAAGCAGGAGGAGAAGTACAATATTACTATAGGAGGTAGTCTGCAGCCGAGTTCCACAACAAGTACAGGCAGAGGCAGGGATACTACCTATACCGTTTTGAATTTTGCGCCATCGGCAAGGTTTGATTATAAATTTTCTGACAGTAAGTTCTTGAGAATTAGGTATAGAGGAAGAACCTCTCAACCATCAATCAATCAGTTGTTGCCCATCCCGGATAATTCTAATCCGTTGAATATCACTATGGGTAATCCTGATCTTAATCCTGAGTTTTCACATAATATAGATCTTGAATACAGAACCAATAATGCTCAAAATATGAGTTGGTTCGGTACGCACATTAGTGCCTCTTATACCACAGACAAGATAGTTTCAAAGATGTGGTACGATGATAATGGCGTAAGATATACGCAGCCCTATAACGACAATACCGGTATCTATTCTACAAATGCGATGGTGATGTTTAATTCGCGGCTCGGCAAATCCGATTTTAGTTTTTTTACCTTTACAAGGGCGGGGTTTAATAACAGCGTGAGTTATGTAAACAGTGCTAAGGAGTATATAAAAAATATTACAAGGAATCTGAGTTTTACAGAAAATCTGCGTTTTACCTACAGAAACAATACTTTTGAGGTAACTGCAGGAGGCAGGGCTACATATAACAATGCGTGGTACAGTGTAAAGGGAAACAGCAAGGCTGCAACATGGGCAAACGCTGTTACCGGCTCTATTAATCTCAACATACCCGGCGGCTTTAACATAACTACTGATATAAGTCACAATTTTTATTTCGGATACGGGGAGGGATACGGTGATTCAAAGACTCTTTGGAATGCTGAAATCTCCAAGACTCTCTTTAAAAGCGCCGCAACATTAAAGGTTAAGATTTATGATATACTGAAAGAGGCGAGAAGCATATATAGATCTACGACTGATAACTACATTCAGGATGTTGAAAACAATACGCTGGGACAATATGTAATGGTTTCACTGGTATATAGGTTTGGTAAATTTAATGCCGGTAGTATGCGTCATGGTCCTGGTGGCCCTGGAAGAGGTCCCGGAGGCAGAAGATAGTACTTAGGCGGTAGTGAATAGGTGTGGTGTAGCAGAATAGTAGAGGAGGGGATGGAAAAGTAATTTTTGTTTTGCTCTAAAGAGTTGATTGGGAGGTGCGTTTACGCCATTTTTCAATCAGCTCTTTAAAATCTTGTGGTAGCTCGCTCTCAATGAAGATATGTTTGCCGGTAATCGGATGAGTGAAGCCGAGAGTCTTTGCATGAAGGGCATGGCGCGGCATCACTTCAAAGCAGTTATCTATAAACTGTTTATATTTTGTATAAAGTGTGCCTTTAAGAATTCTGTCACCGCCGTAGCGGTCGTCATTAAAGAGAGGGTGTCCTATATAATTCATATGTACTCTTATTTGGTGAGTGCGACCTGTTTCCAGTTTACATTCCACTAAGGTCACATAACCGAATCGTTCTATCACTTTGTAATGTGTTACAGCGTGCTTGCCGCAGGAATTATCGGAAAATACCTTATAACGGAGGCGATCATTTGGATCACGGCCTATATTCCCCTCTATTGTACCCGAATCCTCCTCAATATTTCCCCAAACCATTGCAACGTATTTGCGCTCAATGGTGTGTTCAAAGAATTGTTTAGCCAGATTCATTTGCGCCTCCTCCGTCTTTGCTACTACGAGCAATCCGGAGGTATTCATATCTATTCTGTGAACGAGAATACCCATCCTTTCACTCTCTTCGCCCTTGTTGAACTTGCATCCCTCCAGAGCTGAATCTACCGATCCGAAACTTTGTTTCATTGGACGAGAGCCAAGATTAAGATAGTAGGCAAGAGCATTTATCAGAGTACCTGAAAAGTGTCCGTGTCCAGGATGCACTACAAGACCTGCAGGTTTGTTTATTACAAGCAGGTAGGTGTCTTCGTAGGCTATATCTAAGGGTATGTTTTCTGGAAGAATTTCGGAGATATGCCGTTGATAAGGGAAGGCAATGGAGAGAATATCAGCGGGCTTTACCTTATAGTTTGCCTTGATCACCTTACCATTCGCCATTACATAACCGGCCTCAATCGCCATCTGAATTCTGTTGCGGGAGGTCTTTTCCATGTGCTCTGTAATGTACTTGTCGGCACGCATCATGGATTGTCCCTTGTCTACTACAAATCTGTAATGTTCAAAGAGTTCTGAATTATTTTCCTCCTCAGGGGTCTCCCCTTGTGCAAGATTGTCGTCGTCTGAGAGTATCGGTAGCTCCTCCTCCGTCTTCTCTACAATATTTCCCTTCCGTTTCATTTCATTCACCTGTTGATTGCATGTAGGGTTACTTTGTTGCGGAATCCTTTTTAAGATAGACCGTGACAGGAGTGCCTAAAGTTACCGTGGTATTTGAGGCTTCAGGCTCTTGTCTGTAAACAATTGCATTTAGTGAGTCAATATAACTTCTTATATTTCTGTCGAAAATTGCTTTTCCCAAATTGAGAGAGTTGTCTACAAGCACCTCTTTAATGAGAGAATATTGTAATTCCAACAGGTTCGGCACATAGGTTGTATTCTCATTTTCGGAGATACCCAATTTTAAATCTATTTCGCTTTCTCCCTCAATCCTTCTACCCGGTGAAATAGGGTATCCTTTGTACAGTTGTTCAAGAACATTGTTTGAGGCAATATCAGGTACGTAGATAAGTTTTCCAACCTTCAGAGAATTAGATGAAAGAACGGAATGTGCCTGTCTTAGAAAAAATCCGACTGTAGAGGGCATATTTATCATCTTTGGTTTTGTCGAATTGATTGAAAGTAGTATGCGCCTGTTTTTCTTTACTTTGCTGCCAGGAGAAGGGTTCTGACGGAAGACCATTCCTGGCTTCATTTTAGGTAGATAAATTGAATCAACAACCTCAAGCCGGAGGTGATTATTATCGGCGATTATAGCTGCCTCGTTTATATTTTTGTTGGTAAAATCCGGAACTGCCAATTCTTTATTATGTCTTGTAATCAAACCGAGCATAGAGAAGAAGATAATAAGTATGATAAGCAGTGTGGCGCAGGCACAGATTATATTTTTGATTATCCAGTGTTTGTACCATTTGTCACCTGATTTTTGAAGCCAATTCGTAAAATGGCTTAACATACCCTCTCCGTTACTTTTTTTTGTTGCGCTCATTTGAAATAATTATTGTGACTATTGCGGAATAGCTCCGTTATAACGAGGCAAAGGTAGTAAATAATAGCAAAAAAGAGCAACCAATAGGTCACTCTTTTTTTAATTGACGGTCTGTGTTATTGCATCTGTACCGGTTTTAGTAAGATGCAGTAAGCCTAAGCCGTAAATTAAAATTGTTCCTCTGAAGAAACAGTAAGTTTCTTGCGTCCTCTTCTGCGACGAGCTGCCAATACGCGGCGGCCGTTAGGAGTAGACATACGCTGGCGAAATCCGTGTTTGTTACGGCGCTTGCGTTGCGATGGTTGGAATGTGCGTTTCATATTTAGATATTTTTATATATTTCTTTTGGGGTTGCAAAGATAATGTTTTTGTTTTAATGTACAAAATCTTGCAAGAATTTATCAGTACCGTATTCAAATAGCAGGTGTAAAATTATACTCACGGATTAAAAAATGTTATTCAATATAAATCGGGTTGAGTTCTGCATATCTCTTCTTATCCTCCTCTGTTGGTTCAATAATGAAGATCGAACAATATGAATTGGCTACAAATGAGGCAGAAAATTGTCGCGATTCTTCAATCGTCAGATTCTCCGGTAAATATGAACAGTTGGAGGCTATATCGAGTGCATCTCCCTGTTTTTCAAAGGCATGAACAGATGCTTTCTTATGAACAAGTGCAAGCAGATGGGCAAATTCTCCTGTGCCGTTATTTATTACCGCGACATTACCCTCTCCTTCAAATTTGTCTATCCATTTAGAGTAGTAGTTGAATTTTTTGAGCCTTTTGCATACTGAACGCTCAATCTCGTAGCCTTTATATAAATAGCCGTATCTTATGTAGTCGGAGTAATAAGCGGCATTTCTCCTCTTTGCCGCAATTTCCTCCGCAATTCTGCCATAGTAGTTGATGAGGCTCTCCCCGCATTTTACGGTTGTGCAGGAGTCATTTGAGTTTATTTTCCTGACATCTGCTGCCATGTCATTTATTTCAGTGGCTTCTGCTGCTTTCTGGCCTGTAATCTCATTGACCTTTTCAGGAGAGAGGAGGATGCCTGCCTCAATTATAATCTCTCCTTTGCAAAGAGTTGCGCTTTTGTGTGGCATTATCATCTCCGAGCCACTTATAAATAGTGGTAGGAGCGGCATGCCGGGGCAGAGCTCATGAACTCTGTTGATGTCTGAGCCGAGAAAATAGAGATAATTACCATTTTTGATTCTCTCCTTCATGGCTCTTCTGTCGGTGGCATCCCAAGAGTCAGGAGCAATTATCAGCAATTTTTTGGAAAAGAGTTTAAGTGCAAAAAGGTCTATCTTATTGGAGCATCTGCAAAGTATTACAGCACCGTCACTGTTGCCTAAATTGGTCTCTATTCTCCTTTGAAACTTGATACCTGGTACCAAGCGACTCTTTGTTCCTATGGCTGCCATGAGAAGTTTAGGAGCAACTTTCTGCAGCCATATTAATAATCCGAACAGACCTGAACGGATAAGACCTCCAATCGTAATTGGAATTTCTCTATAGCCATTTCTATTTTTGGTAAGCCAATTGAAAACCATTGGAGGAAGAAGATAGGCCATAAAGACAACTGAAAACATACCAACTATCGTAATTTCTGCCAGGGATCTTAATGCTGGATGTTTTGCTATTATAAGAGAGCCTATTCCAACAAACATTATTATGGCAGAGAGAATTATGCTGTTCTTATAGGATGCAAGCATCTTTTTGCGGTAAGCATATTCGTAAATAAGACCTTCTGTCATAAAGATTGTGTAATCGTCGCCCTGACCGAAGATGAAGGTTGCAAGGATTACATTTACTATATTAAACTGCATTCCTGCAATCTGCATTATTCCGAGAATCCAAATCCAGCTTACCGCCATAGGAAGAAAGGATAAAATGCTGAGTTCCAATCTGCCAAATGAAATCCAGAGGAAAATAAAGACAATAAGGCTGCATGCCCACCCAATGTAGTTAAAATTATTTGAAAGAGAGTTTGATATTGCGCTGTTCATGCCTGAAATATCAAAACAGAAAGGCTCTTTAATATTGTTCTTTATATAATTTTCGGCCTCCTTAACCTTGTTTTTTTCTGTAATCAACATATCAACTATTGAATATGACAAGGAATCCTGTCTAATATAGCTGCCAAACAGCAGTCCGGAGAGCGGAGAAAAGTGCTTGAAATCTTGTGGAAGATATTTTTTTGTTATTATGGAATCGAATTGAGAAAAGGCTGCCTGTTGAAATCCGCAAGCAGTGCTTTCACTCTTTAAAGTGAAAGTGATCTTCTCTCCTCGGCTCTTCCAGAAGGAATTCCATCTTTCAAGTCTGCGCTGCTGCTCATCCGATGAGGGCAGAAAGCGTCCTATTCCCTTGTGACTTTTGATTATACCTTGTGAGATCATTTTGTCTAACAGCACTTTGGAGGATTCACTCTTTTTAAGCGCTGCATCAATAGTTTTCCCCTCCGAGACACAATAGATTGTCGTGGTACTATCACTCCCCAGCATCTTTTGAAACTCCTTTAAATCCTCTTTTTGCTGTGTGGTCATGTAGTTTATATTCTGCATATTTGAGTCGAAAGAGGTGTAAAAACTAAAATAGGCGAAGATTCCTGTAAGAATAATAACAGGAAATATTACCCATCTCCTGCTCTCGAATGAGAAGGATGAGAGTTTGCTGAACATCAGTCGTTCATTTATTGCAGGGGTTTTACTTCTGAAAAATTGCGGTAGAAAAATTATTACAAATATTATTGTGCCCACAAGCATTAGGGAGCTAAATATTCCAAGATCGCGCAGAGCCGGAGAATCGAGCGGAATCAGACATAGAAAGGCTCCTACGGTTGTAATATTTCCAATTATGAGAGGTTTTACAATCTCTTTTAGAGCTTTACGTACATCCGGATTGTGCTTCAGGTGCGCAGAAAAATGTAAAGGGTAATTTACTGCAATTCCTATGATTACTGAGGCTATTCCCAATACTATTATAGAGACTTTATCGTGTATTAAGGCAATCAGCCCCATTGCGAACAGCCAGCCGAAGAGTATTGAAAAGGCGATAAGAACCAGATTTTTGAGGTTTCTGAAGGAATATAGCAGAAGTGCCAAGATCAGTATCCCGGCAATACTTACCGCAAGTATACTATCTTTTTTTATTTGTGATGCGTTTGTGACGGCAATTAGAGGAGCTCCAAGAATCTCGGCTTTCACCCCTTTTATATCGCTTTCTATTGTTGAAATACTCTTTTCCAGAGCCTCAATCAGTTTTGTATTGTTTTTTGTTTCGCTTGCTCCGAATGGTGAGGTTACAATTGCAATACATTTTTTCAGATCGGGTGTAAAGATATATCCGTTATAAAGCTCGTATTGGAGATTCTTACCGTAGTTCTGCAATTCGTTAAGAATGGGGGAGAAGAGATTCAGCGGGTCCTTTTGGATATTGGCTGAGATTAAACTACCGGTAGGCAGCATAAGCATTTGTTTGGCTTCCTGTAATTTAGTGCTAATCTTTTCCGGTTGGGTCAGAGTGTCCATTCTCTTATAATCCTCCTCCGTGAGAAAATAGGGGATATTGTTATAAATAAAATCGGTTGTGGTGAGGAAACTGCTGAAGTCCACCTGCCATGTAACCTCTTTTATATATCGCGACATCTCCCTCTCCGAACTTATCTCCACGAATTTATCGATAGCCTCGGTCAGAAGTTCCTGATCTATGGCCGATGTATCTTTCATCCTGAAAATTACGAATACCTTGTTTGAAGAGGAGATATCCTGATAAATACCAAGAGCTTTCTGATGTATTGAGTCGAATGGAAGGAAATCTGAGATCTCCTCTTTGTACTTTAGCGAAAGCGTTTGCAATACGAGCAAAATCGTGAGTAGAATCAGGACAATGAAGCAGAATGCTCTTTTTCGTCTGAGATAATCATATATTTTCAAGAAAATATCCGTCATAGTCTTGTAATAATATTGTTTATCGGGTTTGCATAGATTCCAAGAAATATCTCCTTAAGAAGGTCATTTTCATCAATATCTATTCCGTGTTTAAGGAAACCCTTCATATATTGTAAAAACTGACCCTTTTGTTGAGGAGTATATTTTGCACAATATCTTTCCTGTCCGTAGCGCAGGTCGTGAGCTATGAAGTTGTTCGGATTTAATTTATAGTTTTCATAGATTCTTCTGTCTATAAGTGAAGCTATACTTTTATGATATTCATTGTTGGTACAGTTGTAAAACTGCATAAGATCATTTTTGGTTATTATAGGACAAAATTCTATATGAACGTCTCCCTTTGGCTGTATGATACCGGTGATAATGCTGTTCAGATCTTCTCCAGGTTTCTTAATATATTTTACATTACGCGATTCGTACAGTTCAAGAGCCTTAAGAATATCGCACGGTTCCCACTCATAGGAGATGGCGACAGGTACAATGTTCAATTCATCAAGCGCCTTTATTTTATCGCTCTGATTACTCATGCAGAACATTTTAATAATACCCTGATCAGTAGAATCGTTTCCGTCCTTTGTCCTTCCGTTTCGCTGAGCAATCCAAACTGACTGTCCCTTTTGTGTAAGTACATATCTCAAGTATTCAGACATATGCATTGCACTCCTATAGAACTCCTTCATATTTCCGCCTCTCTCAATTCTGAACATTTTGTTCGCTTTGCCGATATCGATAATAAGTGGAGTACTCATTAAGTTGGCTCCAAATGTAATCTCTGTAGTTTCGTGTCCATTTTTGTAGAGAACATACTGCAGGAGGCAGGAGTCCAGCATAATATCCCTATGATTTGATATAAACAGATAGCGCTTGTCTGTTTGCAGTTGCTCTACGCCTCCGTATGAAAACTTTGAGATGCTTCTGGAGATGACCTGCTCATTTACGCATCTCATCACTTCAAGTTGAAAATCAGAGATCGTTTTGAATGTTCTGAAGAGGTTGCGTATCTTTTCAACATTTTCGCCCGGATATACATAAGAGGCAAGAAGCGGAAAAAATTCGCTTTCGGCAATCCTTTTCATTGCTTCAGGAATCTCACAGTCGTAATAGGGCCTTATATCGTCAAATTTTGTGTCTATCATAGTTACAAGTTTTTCTGTTGTCAATAAATTTTATAGGTTTTCGGCTTTTTGCAGGGAAATTAATCTTTCTTATCTCATCAACCTCTTTTATCTCTATCGCCGGAGCTACTCTTATTCGTGAGCGGAATCTATCCTTCAAATCCTTTATTATGTCGAAATCCTGCTCACATTTTAAACCAATCTGAACAGTAACAATGTCTGTACCTGATTCAGAACTGTGCACTTCAATTACGTAATTTTCTATATAATCTGTATTATCGAGGACATCATTTACTGCGGGCGGATAAAGAGTTGTTCCCTTGAATTTTATCATATTGTTTTTTCTGCCTATTAATGGGGTGAGTCGGTATGAATTTCTCCCACACTTGCATTTTTCTGTGCATTTAGCCGCAATATCTCCCGTTCTGAATCTCAGAAGTGGCATGCCTTCCACTCCCAATGTAGTGACTACAATCTCTCCGAGTTGTCCGTCGTGAACAGGAAGATCATCTTCTCCAATAATTTCAACGATTATTAGCTCCGGATGAACATGTCCGCCGCATCCGTATTCGCACTCCGAGAAGGTAGCTCCCATTTCTGTTGAGGAGTAGGTTGCAAAAAGATCTACATCCCATTTCTCTTTGATATGCCTTCCGAGCAGATTTAGTTTGAAATCCTGTTCTCTCAATCCTTCGCCTATTCCTATTATTCGTTTTACGCTGCTGTTTTTGTAGTCGATATCGTGCTCTTCGGCATACTGAATCAGGTGGAGAATGAAGGAGGGGACGCACATTATGGTATCAGGTTGAATTCTTTTAATGGTGTCCCATTGCAATTCGGGGATACCGTTCCCCACTCTGATTACGCTTGCTCCGAGTTTTCTAAGGCCGAGAAAATAGGCGAGTCCTGCCATAAACCGTTTGTCGAGCGTTGTCATCAGTTGGACAATATCGCCTTTTTTTATACCGGCACAGGAGAAAGATTTCATCTCATTACAGGCGAGCCTGTCTAAATCTTTGTCGGTACAGCCGAATGTTACCGGATCTCCCAACGTACCGGATGTTGTAATGTAATCTATAACTTTCTCCTTAGGACAGCAAAGGAATTCCTCATTAAAGAGTTGTAGATCCTTTTTTTCTGTGAAAGGAATCTTGACAAGGTCTTCTATATGAACAATCTTGTTGCAATCGATTTCGTATTTGTCGAACATTCTTCTGTAATAGGCCGAATGTTTGCAAAGATACGCGAGCGCATCGTGAAGAAGTTTCTCCTGATATCTCTTTATCTCTTCTGGAGATTTAAATTCTATATCTGATTCTATCATGTTAAAACAGTGTTTTTATCCATTTTAAAAATTCCTCTTTCCAATGAATTGCTTCCGGAGAGGTTTTAGATGCAGTTACTCCAAATCCGTGTCCACCCTTTTCATACAAGATATACTTGTGTTGAACACTGTTTGCAGTCAGTGCCGAATCGAGAAGAACGGAATTTTGATATTTTACAGTTGGGTCATCTTTGCAATTTACTAAAAAAACAGGAGATGTATCGGGAGTTATGTGTTTTTCGATAGAAAGAGAATCTTGCATGACTTTGTCATAATATCTTGAATCGCCGAGCAATCCTCTTTGTGACCTTTTATGGGCGTATCTGGCATCACTAAAAGTTACAACAGGATAAATTGAAGCAATGAAATTTGGCTTGAGTGATACAGAGGACTCAATGCCGTACGATGCAATAAAATTGCTTTTGTAAAAAATATCCGACATCATGGCAAGATGTCCCCCTGCGGAGAAACCCATTACACCAATTCTATCTCTATCAACATTGTATTTTTCTGCATTTTCCCGTATTATCTGAATGCTTCGTTGCATATCCTGAAGCATTAGGGGGTACATATTCCCATTGTTGAGCGTTCTGTAACGAACAAGGAGGGCCATCTCTCCTGCGGTTCTGTATCTTAATACGAAAGCTGATATCCCGTTTGCCTGAAGCCATTGAGCAACATCATCTCCTTCAATCTTGTATCCGAGCCAAAAGTAACTACCTCCTGGACATATAATTACGGCGGCCCTTCTTTGAGAATTAATTGCAGGATAAGCCTTTACCGTTACCTTTACAGATTTGTTTTTTGTACCTTTCCATATATTTATAACCTCTTGTGCTTTAGAATTTTGAGGGTAAATTATCCCTATCGCAACTATTGTTGCAATTATTGCAAATTTTGTTTTAAGTAAAGTGAATATAAACATATTGCGATACCTATTTTAGCATTGTCTGTATCTCCTCCCTTGATAACTGTCTGTATTTTTTTTCTGCCGGAGCGTTGAAATCCACCTCGAAATATTCCTCATCGTAAAAGGAAAGTTTTGAGTTTGTGTTCGGATTACATTCTATGTAGTTTATTTTGTCAATATTTAACCTCTTGGCTTTGCATATCTGCTCTGCAAGCGTGACTCCGGCGTATGTTACTGAGGTA
The DNA here is from genome assembly GCA_964571395.1 of uncultured Muribaculaceae bacterium. GTDB lineage: Bacteria > Bacteroidota > Bacteroidia > Bacteroidales > UBA932 > Egerieousia. Next base: position 26,361 of record CAZNBA010000006.1, on the reverse strand, counting down.
CCTGGATTTTCCTGATATAGCTCGGTTACAATCACAAATATTTTTTCGCCATTTGTTCGTATCTTCAATCCGCATGCGGAGGGCATCTCCCATTCTCCTTTGAATGGGAATATTTCATCATAATAGTCAGGTGATACTTTCATACAATTATTCAATTTTGAACATGAAATTTATCAAAATCAAATAAATTCATGTTCTGTTTCATATTGTTCTTTTACTTTGTTTTAATCTTTCTGTTAACCTCTTTGCCGAATGATCTGTTTGCGAGTCGTCGGTCGCGGGGACGGTATGTACCCTCTTCCATCTCACGTAATGTAACATTACAGAAGAGTCTGAACATCTTCTGTTCCTGGCTTTCAGTTGCGTAAAAACTTTTCCAGGCATAGTCGTACAATTCCTGCAGTCTTTCTGGTGACATATTTTTAGGTTGAAATACTACCTGTCCTGCATTATAGTGATCAAGATCAAAATCAAAGATTCGGCCTTGACGGAAAAGGTCATCATATCCCTTTGTGTGCGGGAACGGGGTCATTACTGTAAATTCAGCCAAGTCGAGATCTATCTCTCCGAGAAAATCTATCAAACGTTTGATATCATCTTCTGTTTGATTATCGAGCCCGAGCAGGATGGTGCCTTCTACTCCTATGCCATAATCATGGTAGCGTTTCACTCTCTCCTTGATATAATCTGAGGTATCGTATACTGCTTGGTAAACATACCATGCTCCTGCCTTAGCGGCAAGATTGAGAACCTCCGGATCATCCTCTATTGTGTGGCTTATCCATTTTTTCTTTAGAGGTGCGATGGCTTTGAAAAGTTCTATCTCCCATTGTTTATCCTGTGCAAGGGAGTTGTCTACAATAAATAATCTGTTGTTGTCTATGCCTGCCATGTCTTCAACAACTTTGTCTATAGGGCGCGGACGGAATATCCTGCCTCCAAGATAGGAAACGGCGCATGGATAGCAACTGAAACGGCACCCTCGGCTCGCATGGAAAAGATCTACCATCTGGACACCTTTATGATTATATAGTTCTCTCTTATAAAGATCTCTTCTGCAGGGGCCTACAAGCTCAATAGGTGGCTGCTGCCCCATGTAATTATATATTTTTTTGAGGCAACCGTTTTTCCAATCCTGCATTACCTGCTCCATTCTTCCCTCAGACTCGCCTAAAAACAGGCTGTCGACATGCTTTATCATCTCTTCGGCATGAAGCATAGTAGAGATTCCGCCTGCCATAACGGTTTTTCCACGTTTATGGAACTCCTCTGCAATTTGCCATCCGCGTTTTACTTGCGTACTGAGCATCATTGAGAGTGCCACTAAATCGCATTCTTCGTTAAAATCTATCTCTTCTACATTCTCATCCGTGAAAGAGATCTTTACATAATCCGGTAATGTGGCCGCAAAGGCTACAGGCCCGTGAGGCGGTAAATTGAATGTTGTCTGTCCCCTTAGTTTTTGCCATTTGGGGTAAATGAGTTTTAGCCTAATTGTCTCCATAGAGTTGGTTGTATTTTTTGTTTATTTTATCAATTATTGTGTTGGTTCCCAAAATTGCTTCCGCTGTATTTATTGCGGTTAAAGGAACTCCGCATATTCCGTGTAAATTTATATTCTGACCCGTGAGATACAGGTTATGTATCTTGGTGTAAACCGGGACCTGGGAGAGTGCGATATTCTGACAATCTTTTCTGAATCCGAATAATGACCCCTCTTTTACATTGTAGAAATCCCTGATAGTTAGTGGAGATGCAGCATAGATGCTTTGTACTGACTCCTTGAATTTAGGATGAAGTTTCTCCATTACTGCCAAAATCTTTTCTACCTGCTCTGCTTTCCAATTTTTGTACTCTTCTCCGCGTTCTCCTGTCTTTGTCTCCTCCCATTTACGTACGTTGTCGAACTCCATTATGCAGTTTATAATCATCTTGTTGGCATATTCTCCCTGCTCTTTTACAGGCGGGGTCATATACATAAAACCTCTTGGCCAGTTTGTGCTGTTGTATTCTCCGTGATTCCATACCATGCCGTAATCCTCCTGAACATAGCATGTGTGGTTAATATAGTTGAAACTATTCTTTTTAAAGACAATGAAGACAGTAAAGGAGGAATAGGTATTTGGAATCTCGGACAGTCTTGTCCTATATGATTTTGGCAATGCCTTTTCATCGTTAAACAACTTTATCAGGGCGCAGGGGTGAATGGCCGAAATATAGCAATCTGCGCTGTATTTTTTGTTATTGCTTGCAGAGACCTCGACAATCTCTCTTTCCGATGTCTCTATACCAATTACAGAGCAATTATCAACTACCTCTCCTCCGTGCCCTTCAATGCAATTCTTGAGTAGTGAGGCAAGTTGCTGACTGCCGTCTACAAATCTTGTTGTCCCATCTATATATAAAACATTTATGAGAGCGTGAATGTAGGCTGGTGTATGTCCTGCCATTCCGCCGTACATCGGGTTCATATATGCCAGAATATCACGAAGTCTCTTGCTGTGAATAAATTTCGCGATGAATTTGTCGGCAGGCATCAGGAATTGCTCGGAATGTGAGAAAATCATATCGCTTCCTCTTCTTAAGTAGAACATATCCACCTCATTTGCGATTGCATAAAGGCTATCTACGTATGCTCTGATATTCTCTGTCTCCTCAGGAAATTCATTTGAAAAATATTCTATGAAGTTTTCTTTGCCACCTGGAATTCTGTAACTCTTATTATCAGATAGATAGGTGATACTGTCCATACACTCTTTGTCGACATCCTTTAATGCGAGACTATTGAGAATCTCCAAATAGGTGCAAATCTTATTAAGAGAGCCTCCCTTTTGAAATCCTCCGAGAATATGCATTCCTGTATCAAATATTTGTCCGTCTCGTTTAAAGTTCTGTAATCCGCCGCCAATCGTTTTGTTCTTTTCGAGCAGGGTTACCTTCATGCCTTCATTTGCGAGAATGGCTCCCGTAAATAGGCCTCCGAGTCCGCCACCTATGATAACAACTGATTTTGTCATAAGTTTGAGTTTATTATTTGTTTGTAAATCTCCTTTGTTCCGAGCAGTTCGGAGCAGGTTACAATTGAACCTACAATAACTCCCAACATTCCGTGAGAGTTAATGTTCTGACCTGTAAGTAAAAGATTCGGTACTTTTGTTTTATGAGGTATTCTTCCTGCAGAACCAATGGTTATATCCTTTGCAATGCCGTACATCGACCCTTGAGGAGTGCCTGTGTAATCTCTGTAGGTGAGAGGAGTGGAGGTATAATAGTTCTCAATGCAGGCTTTGGTGCCGCGACATTCCCTTTCGAGCCTCTCAATAAGTATCTCTGCTTTTATTCTTTTAAATTCATTATAATCATCTCCCCTCTCTTCTATGTGAGTATTTTCCCATCTCTTTACCTCATCATAATGCATATAAGAGAGAATAACGCCGGCATTGGCAAATTTTTGATTGTCGCTTTCGCAAAAATGCATATATAAAAAGCCCTTCGGCCAACTGTTTTGATTATATTGTTCGCAATTCCATGGCGAAGAGGTGTTGTAACTGAAGAGATTGGAGTTCATATAGGGCATACTCTCCTTTTTGAAATGCAGATAGACGGTAAATCCCGATACAGTATTTCTTATGGAGCTAACCCTTTGCCTGAAGGCCGGTCTTATTAATTTTGTATCAAGCATATTAATAGTTATGCTTGGATGCGTATCAGAGATAATTATATCTGCTGCAAAAAATCCCTTTTTGTCAACCTCTACTCCAGTAGCCTTAGTATTGTCGCATACTATCTTTACCACTTTATGATTTGTGAGGACTTTTCCTCCCTCTTTTTTTATCTGTTCTGTAAGTGCTATGCCAATTTTATTACTTCCTCCAACTATTCTGAAAGCGCTTTGATTATAAAAATCCATTACGAAGGCGTGAGTCGAAAATGGAGTAATATTTTTTTCCGCAGCATATAGTGGCAGATCACCGGCAAGAACATTTTTTAAAGTTTCATTCTCCGTAACAGTATCCAGAACGTCGTTTATACTTCTCAACTGAAACTCGGTATTGATAGTCATGTCGGATTCCTCATATTTGAGAGAATGAAGTGACGATGCTCCGGCTACAGATTCAATTAGATTATAATATTTTACAATATTCCCTTTCTCGTTCGGAAAATAGTTGCTCATCTTCTCAATAAATTGCTCTTTTCCGCTGGCTATCTCAAACCTTTCTCCTTTCAATGAGATAATATTGTATCTCTCCGTATCCAATCGGCTCAGTTTCAGTTTTTCATAGATGCCGAGATAACGCAATAATTTATTGAGAGTTTGCCCATTATCTGCACTTCCTATAAAATGCATTCCGGTTTCGAACTTTATTCCCTCTCTATTAAAGCACTGCAGGCATCCTCCAATTTGGGCTCCCTGTTCCATAATGGTTACATCATATCCGTTTTTTGAAAGGATTGCCCCACAGGAGAGTCCGCCAAGGCCGCTGCCTATTATTATGCATTTCTTGCTCATATCTTACTGCTTTTTAGGAGATTAGATAAACATGGCAGTGGTGCAGCCGATTCATTTGATAACTTGTAAATCATTTGTGGAGAGGGGTAAACACATGACTCGCCAGGTTCTTCCGCGTTTATAAAATGCAGATTATCAGGGAGTATGTTCTCAGTAGCAATTTTAAATTTGCTTATCTCTTTTTCAAAGGCATAGACAGAGGTCTCCCTATGAACCAATGCGTACAACAGGGCAAATTCTCCGTATCCGCTATTGATGACCCAAACCGTCCCTCCGCACTCTGTACAATTGTCAATTATATTGGTATAGTTGCAGTTATTAAAGTTTCTCTTTATACTATGCTCAATACCGTATCCCTTATACTTATACTTATACTTTACATACTCACTCCAATATTCACTCTTCTCTCTCTCTCTCTTAATCTCTTCAAAATGGGATATATAATATTCGCGTATGGAGTTTCTTCTCTCTTTTGCCGTTTCCCCGAACGACCTGTCGGAGTATTTTATTCTCTGAGCCACTTCAACTGAGATAGAGCCTCTTCTCAACATGAAATCCTTTTTTGGCAGTACGTGTCCTGCTCCGTGAATGAAGATTGGCACAATATCCTTTTTCAACTCCTCCGCAAGGTAGAATGCTCCTTGGTGGAAGCGGAGAATATTACAGGCTTCTGAGCGTGTTCCTTCTGGAAAAATCATTACAGAATAGCCTTTGTTCATCAGTTGATTCAATCTTTCGATATTTTTTTCTATGCCGTCAGAAACAGGGTAGAACTGGGCGCGTTTTATTATATGCCCATAGAAGGGATTGTTCCATACCCAATCATTTGTAAGTATTATGAGCCGAGGAGTCAACATCATTATGCACATTAGGTCTAGATGAGACTGATGATTGCTGATTATAACGGCCGGCTCATTGAATAATTCTCCATATTTATTTGTAAGGTTGAATTTTACTCCAGGAACTCTATGTATGACAAATTTTGAGATTTTCATGAGCATATTATGAAATTTCAACACCTTTTTGTCACTATTTCCTGTAATGAAATAGAGATAGGAGAGTGGTAAAAAGATAAAATAGACTCCGAAGAGAAAGAAAAGCAACGAAAAGAGAGAAAAGAGTACTCTCTCCACAGTAATTGGGACCTCCCTTAATCCTCCTTTCGAAATCCAAAATATCTTATTAAGCCTATTCATGATTTTTCCCCCTTAACATTCTGTAAATAAAGGCCGGTACGCCATAAATAATTGCGCCAAGACACAAAATTGTGTTAAGCAAACTTATCCTTGCAAAATCCTTTGCAGGGTGGAAATGTGTCACCCGCTCTCCATGCGGTGGATAATATACGTTTATTGGGACGCTTCTTATGTTAACACCATTCCAGGCAGAGAAGACAAGCAGTTCGAGTTCGGCTTCATATCTGCTTGTAAGTAAGTTAAGTCCATATAACTTGTGTGCAGAATATAATCTGAACCCTGTTTGTGTATCGGGCAGTTTTTGCCCTGTTTGCACATAGAACCAGAAGTTGGAGAAGCGATTCGCAAAGGTGTTTTTGCCAGGCATGTTTTCGCTCTTTAAATTTCTGTTACCCACTATTAGTGAATCTGGGTGCTCCTTTATCTCTTTGGTAAAGGTGGCTATCTCTTCGGGATAGTGCTGTCCGTCTGAATCAATTGTTATAATATATCTGAATCCCGTTTCACAAGCTCTCTCCATGCCTCTTTTTAAGGCATAACCCTTGCCTCTGTTCTTACCATACTCAATAATATTAATTCTCTCTCCAAACTGCTTAAGCAGTTCGGCAGTATTGTCTGTACACCCGTCATTTACTACAATTATAGTATCAGCGTATTCGGAAATTTTATCAAGTACCCCGACAATAGTTCCTGCATTGTTGTACGTGGGTACCACAATGCATATCGAAAGTTGCCTTAGTTCCTGTTTCAATCTCTCCGGATTAACGTTGTTCATAGTTGCAGGTCATTGAAATTTTAGCGAATTGAGTTGAGTTATCGTATAATATTATTTTGGCTTTGCGTCCTGTCTCCTCATTTGTGAGGTTTGAAAATTCCATTTTGACACATCTGTGTTCTAATGGCGAGAGAATTGAGAGATATTTAATATTCGAAATCTCCGTTAGTTGCAATTTTCTTCCCGACTCCTCTTCGAGTATCTCTGTAGCCATCTGTGTTATGCATACGCCGGGGGTTATCGGGTTATTCGGGAAATGTGCCTTGTAAATGAAATGTTCCGGATTCAGAACGATATCAAAACAGAGCCCGTTATCGGTCACCTCTCTTTTTGCAATCTTAAAAAAGTCATTTAACAACTTCATCACTCTCTGTTTTTATTAATGGATTAAACGTATAGCTTAATTTATGTTTATTGTTTTTCAGTTCTATATTTCCCTCTTCGGTAAGTAAGAGTTCTCTTCTTCTTACCACACGCTTCCCCTCTTCCGTTCCGGCATTCATGAGGAAGAGCCAGTCTCTCCTTATGACACTCCGGATATACCATTTGTCGAGGTACTTGATCATATTGGAAAGAATAATTTTGTTTTTATCTTTCAAATAGACAAAATCAAAGGCCTTTATCCCGAATTCATTGATTACACTGCCTGCTACATTGCCTTCTGTGAGTTTCATGATACACAATCCTGTAATTTGCACATCGCGGAATTGCAATATTATGCCGTACTCCACCTTTTCACCATTGGTGAAATTGAACACAGGCCCCTTCTTAAGAGGGGCTGCATATGCATCGGTAAAGAGCAGCAGAAGGCTAATCAATGGCAAAAACGTTTTCATTTATGGCTTTATTGACTATTATGTTTTTTAATTCTATGACTGTTTTATCTCCTCCTTTTTCTATCAGTTCTACTCTGTTTACCATGGATTTGCGGGTGTCGAAGTAGAGCCTGATGGTACTGAACATCTGTTTCAGCTCCTTCTTTAATGGAATCATAACAGCAACCCACTGTTCTCCTGAGGTATACATTGTTACTTTGAAATCCTCTTTATCGGAGAGGCTTTTACCGGTAACGCTGTTCATCATTATTCCGGCTATTTCCTGAAATATTTTGTTAGATCTTGTATCGGCTATATTTTTTGTCTTGGAGGATTTTAACAGGACCTTTGGCCCGTTGAGAATAAAGAGATAGGAGTACGGAGTAATGTATTCCCATCTCAAAAGGTTGGCCTTTGAGTAGTACATTTTACCTTTGGAGACCATTTTGTCATTCATTATTGAGAGTTGTTTTTCTTGAACGAAATCGCATTGTATACTCTTTATTACGGAGGAGGTCTCACTTATTTTAGTAATCATCTCTTTTGCACGATACTCAGACACAGGTTTAATCTCCTGAGCAAAAAGTATGCAGGTGAATAGTGAAAAAATCAGAGTTGATATAGTAGTTTTACTCATATTCGGTTTAATATTAATATTATTTTACAATCAGACAGCAGCCGCTTACAATTAAAAAGACTCCTATCCAGCGTGTCAAAGAGACTTGTTCGTGGAAAAACAGTATTGCGGCAAACATGCCGAATACATAGCTCAAACTTATCATGGGGTAGGCCATGCTGAACGGGAAATTTTTCAAAATGTACATCCACAGGATTGTGGCAATACCATAGCAGATACCGCAGGCAAGAAACCACCAATTGATTAGCAATCCCTTAAAAAATTCGATTTTCCAGTGGAAATTACCCATCTTGTCAAGAGCGAATTTTAGAAAAACCTGTCCGCTGGAGAGCAACAGGCACTGCAATAGTGATAATGGTATTATCTTCCACATGATGACTTAAGTAAAATTAATGAATGATTCTTGCCTTCAGCTAAATTGTATACCAGTATATTTTTGGGTGCAAGTTCTGTCTCCTGTTTTGGATTGCAGTAGAGGAAAGCAGGTATTGTTCCCTTGCCGAGGCATTGTGCCGCAGCATAAATTCCCAGAGCGGAGGCTGAGTAACATTCTCCGAAAAGATGTTTGAACCGTAATAAAGGTCTCTCATGGAAGAGGGCTTTTGCGTACTGTTCATAGTGAGAGTCATTTTTTCTGTTACCGCTTATGCCTATCATTACTGCATCTATTTCGTTGAGCGATAAATTGTTCTCCTGCAGCATGACCCGGAGTGAGGTGGCAACTTCATTGACTGTAGGCTTGTAGAGCATTTTAATTCCTGCAATTTCACATAAAGCGTTATTGTTTTTGCAATTCAGCATCATTGAGACAGAGGCCTCTGCGCAGGTACCATTCATTTCACCTCCCACATAGCCGCTCTTTTCGAGGATGGTAAAATAGGAGTGAGTCATTTCATCGTGTGCGCCTACCAGAGCTGTATTGATCCTTCCAAGATTAAATTGCATCATGGCATCTATCAGTGCACTGTCAAATGATATGCCCTTATGCGAATAGGTTGCGTTGTAGCCGTGCGATTTTGTTTGTATTGCAATCAGCGAACTTATTGTATTGTGGGTAGATTGCATAAAGTGAGTTGGTTTGAGCAGCGATTCTCCTTCGGTGCAGAGGGCGTTTAAGAAGAGTTCTGTATTCTCAATACATCCCAGTCCTGTACCTGTTATTATTGCGTCAGGATTTTCTATTCCGCACTCTTTCATTGTTTTGAGTGAAGTGGCAATTGCCCGCTTCAATATCTTGCCAAATCTTCTGCTTTCCAAAGGAGAGAGAAATTTTTTGAAATCCGGGTCGATTGAGCGCATGAACGGCTCTGTCGGGTAAACAGGATTGTTCATCCAATCTTCGCACAGTGGATTCTGAATTGAAATCTGTTCAGCTGACTGTATATATATCTTCCTGTTTTTCATTGCTCTGCTAATTTCGAAATTAATATGGATGAATCATTCCCTCCGAATCCGAATGAATTGCACAGGAGGTGTTCTATATTAATATTTTTTATCAACTTCGCTACCGGTTCTATTCCCTCTTGCATCCTCTTTTTCCAGTTCAGATTTGCAGGGATAAACCTGTTATTCATGGCGAGAAGAGAGATAACGAGCTCAATTGAGCCTGAGGCACTTGTTGTATGTCCGGTAAATGATTTTGTGGAGGAGACGAAAGGCATTTTTTTGCCGAATAGTCTTATCATTGCCTGACTCTCACTGATGTCGTTGTTTGGGGTTCCTGTTCCGTGTGCATTAATATATTGAATCGCTTCAGGCAGAAGACCTGCAGTTTCAATGGCTTGCTTCATAGCCAGATAGGCTCCCTCTCCATCCGGTGAGGAGGCTGTTTGGTGGAATGCATCACATGCGTTTCCATATCCAGAAAGCACTGCAAGAGGTCTTGCCTTTCTTGCCCGTACTGAAGTTTCGCTTTCCAAAACTATATAGGCAGCACCCTCTCCCAGATTCAGGCCGGCGCGCGTCTCGTCGAATGGTCTGCATTGTTCTCTGTCCAGTATCATTAACGAATTGAATCCGTTGAGATGGAATTTGGTTAGACATTCGCTACCGCCTACAACAGCGATATCTGTAATGCCGTTTCTGATTAATTCGGCTCCGGTAATGATGGCGTTTGCTGCCGATGAACAGGCTGTAGAGATGGAACTTAAGAAGGCAAATCTGCCAAAATGATCTGCAATCATCTCTGTGCACGCGCCGCAATCATGTGTTGCAATGAAATCGTTTTTGCTGTTGTCATTGAGAAAATTCAAATAGTATTGTTCACTTTTATCCATTCCGCCTACAGTAGTTCCTGAGATAAAGCAGCATTTTTGAAGTTCCTCGCTTTTAATTCCGGCCTCATCCAACGCCTCTTTGAGAGCAAGCATTCCCATGAGGGAGGTACGTGTTGTGGGTGTACCTGATTCAATACCAAGTAATTGTTCCATCTCGCCGTTACTCAGTTTTACTTCTCCGGCCGGAAATTCCTTGTGGCTTGTTTTCAAATATTTGAGGGGGCCGATACCACTCCTTGCATTAAGCAGCGAATCGAGAGTCTCCTCTTTGTTCAGCCCAATGCCGGAGATAATGCCTGCACCTGTTATCAGAATCGGTTCTGCCATTTTTCTCTATTTTGTACGGTTTTTGGCTATATAATCGGCCATTACGTTTATCGATTTAAAGATTTCTTTGCCTACAGCCGGATCTTTTAGTTTTATTCCGTAATTTTTTTCCATGAGCACAATCAGTTCAAGTGCATCAATTGAATCAAGGCCAAGACCTTCTCCGAAAAGTGGAGCATTGTTGTCAATCTCCTCCGGTTTAACATCTTCGAGATTGAGTACTTCTATTATCTCCTGTTTGAGTTTTAAAGTTAATTCATCCATAATTCTTTTGTATTTAAAGTTTTATATTTTTTTAGTTTTATAATTTTTAAAAATTAAATAATTTCCTCTATTGTTTGTTCGTTTATTCCTCTTTAAGTGCAATAAACATTCTTGCCTCAAAATTATTGTCCCCGCTACATTCTATCCAGCCTCCGATTGCGGATTTTGTTATAGTGTCCGTGAAGACTCCCTGCATTGTTCTTTCAATTGCATCCATATCGAGTCTTTCAAGAACATAAAAAGAGGTCTCTCCGTAGTATTTGTTCCTGATTGCAATCTCTCCGGTTACGATATTAGGCAAGGTATAGACAAAAATCGACGGACTTGGAAAATAATCCTCTCCCTCCTTTATTGTCTCCTGATAATGTATATCATCACAAATTGAACCACTTCTGTTAAAGAGAATTATTGCTCGGTCCTCTCTTGGTTTAAACCTCTCTTTCTCCTCTTTTAAGAGAAGTTCGGAGGCTACAAAGCCCAATTTTGAGAGGGTGTCCATCTTAAAAAATTTTGGCCAATCATTAATCTCTTTTCTATAGAGTGTTAGCAATAGCTCAAGACCGGTTTCCTTAAACTGAGCGGGCATTCCGTTCATAATAACCTCTCCGTTATCTCTTATTACCACCGATTCGGTTATGATCATAGTTCACCTCCCTTTTTATAAAGCAGTGCGGCATTGCAGCCACCGAATCCTGAGAGCATCTTTATAAAGTTTTTCTTTTCAGTTGTGCGGTTAATATTGGAGATATGCAATGGTACTGAGACTCCACAATTTTCATATCCTATTGTGGCAGGGATTATTCCATCCTCAACTGCCTTCATTGAGATTATACTCTCAAGCAGGCCTGCCGCCCCCATTGTATGTCCGTATATACCTTTCAAACCGTTTACAGGAATCTCTGTAAGTCCGGCTCTCTCTATTGCAATCGCTTCCATTTCATCATTATATGCGGTTGAGGTTCCATGTGCATTGATAAAGGCTATTTTTTCTCTCTTCTCTCCCTCCGTTATCTGTCGTAGTACTCTATAGCTTCCCTCCCCGGTTCTCGATGGTCCCGATATATGGTTGGCGTCATTTCTGATGGCGCCTTTACAGAGGACCCAATCCTGTTCTGCCAAAGCCTCGCTCTCCTTGCCGGAAAAGATAATAGTTGCGGCAGCTTCTCCTAAATTAAGTCCTGTGCGCTCTTTATCAAATGGTTTGCAACGTTCTGTAGAGAGTGCTTTAAAGGATTGAAAACCTGATATTATAAATTTTGACTGGGTATCAGCTCCAATTACCACAATGTTACTATAATATCTGTTTTGAATAAGTCTCATGGCCTCTATCTGTGCACAAACACCTGAGGTGCAGGCGTTTGATACGACAATCGGTGTATTTGGGTTATTGAAAAAATCGGCTATTATCTTTGCCGAAACCCCAAGCAATACTCTCTCTTGTAAAGTGTTATAATTGTTCTCTTCAAGCAGGGAAACATTCCCCTTAGTTGTAGAGAGGATGAATACAGTCTTCTCGGAAGAGGGGTCGATCTCCGACTCTTTAATGGCTTTTGCCGCTGAGATGATGGCTGTTTTTTCAAAAAAAGTATAGTTGTCGTTTCTACCGATTTTAGCGAATTCGGATTCTACTATGTTGCGATTGAATAATGAGGCGGCAAATGGTTCCGGTATCCCCCACATTCCTTCATATCTTTTTATGCACGATATTCCCCTTTTCACATTGGAATAGTTCTCCTCCGATGTGAGTCCTGCCGGCGAAGTTATATTATCGGCAACCCTTACTGCAAAGATACTTTCCATTTTTCCTTCCATTTTTCGTAAAAATCTGGATTAGTCCATACAAGTTGATAATTCTTATCCATGAAGACCTGAACAGAGCTTCCCGTAGCTAAAAGTTCATTTGTGTTTTTGTTGTGGATCTCATAATCGAAAAGAATTTTGGCAGCCTCTGTAGGATGATATATAATATCTATTCTGCATGGCATTCCGTAAATAATAGGTCTTTTATAGTGAAATGAGAGGTCTACGAGCGGAGCATAATAGCCGCTCTCGAATATCAGCAGGTATCCCAAATCGTATTTTGTACCAAAGGCCTCTCTCGCATCTTCAAAATAGAGCGAGTAGGAGCCGTGCCAGACAATATTCATCGAATCCACCTCACTGAAGCGGATCTCTATCTCCTTAGATGCTATTAACTTATTCTCTTTCATTATTATTTGCTCATATCAATATCACTCAGTGCTATCTTCATCTCGGCCTCTACAATAATTTCCTGCCCGCATTTTATTGTGGCCTTTACAAGTGTCATTCTAAAGACCTCTTCAATAATCTCTATTGCTGTGGCAAGTTTTTCTCCAGCTACCGGTCTTCTTAAAACATGAAGGTTGCGGATAGATCCTATAAACCCTAATTTAACATTTTCTTTGGCGATAAACCTGTTTATATAACCCATTCTTGCCGCGCAGGTCTGTGCTATGTTCTCTATGAGACCGGAGGCTGTAAAACTGCCGTTTTCATAGAAGATATTCTCCTCTCGTATTGTCAATTCTGTTTCTGTATGCTTTTCATCGAAATCTGTCATACAGTCCACCATTACGAAGGGTGGTTGCTGCGGTATAAGGTCGGATATTTTCAACTCTCTGTAATTCATCTCTTCTTTAACCAAAAATCATAATAATTAAACCATTGCTCAGGAGACTCTTTTATTGTCTCTTCAACTTTGTTGGCAAAGGATTGTGCCAATACAGCCACCTTGTCAGCTCGTTTTAGTGTAGCATCAGGAGTATCGAGTTTGCATACTCTTATTTTGTAGCTTTTCGTGGAGACCTTTATTGCAAAAATTGCAAGTGCTGGCAAATCTCTTTGAACCGCAACTGCAAAGGGTCCTGCCGGAAACTCGGCCTTCTCTCCAAGAAAATTGCATGGAACGCTTTTCTGTGAGCCGAATACCCTGTCGCCCGGCATGCTTATTATCTCGCCCCTTAACAGTGCATTGTTTATCTCAAAGAGATGCGACATATCCTCCTTTACCTGTATCATCCCGATATTTCTGTCGGCGAACATCTTGACTCGATTCTCTATTACCGTTTGCGTTTCGCCTCCAAAAATCAGGGCGTTCACCCTCTTTTCTGCTGCTACAAGTGAGTATCCTGCAATTTCATAATTGCCAACATGTGAACTTATCATCAGAAAGCCCTCCGGGTTGCGTGACAAGTTGAGAAATACCTCTTCATTCTCTATTACAACATCAAACTTGTTACCGGCATAAACAGCAAACCTGTCCATTATGATCTTACCGAATGTATAGTGGTTTTGCCATACCTTAAAAAATGCAGGTAGGGGAGAGTAGCCGAATCTTTTTCTAAAATAGCTATATATTGCCAGATAACCTTTATGGTTAAACAACATATAAAAAGGGGCTACACATCCCATGATGCCATATATTACCTTAATATTTATCCATTTGAAAAATATGACAAGGCTTCTTTGCATCCATGGCATACCATCTGTCTTGCCTGACCAGTTCCTATGCTCTAACTCCTCCAAAGCGAAAATTATTTATTTCCTACTTTGCGTTCAATATAGTCACAGAATTGGCTGAGAGTAGTGACACCTGTCATCTCTTCGGGTTTAATCTTAAAGCCAAAAGTCTTTTCAACTATTACCACGATATCTACAAAATCGAGGCTGTCTATACCCAAGTCCTCTTTTAAATTTGCCTCAGGGGTAATTTTCCCCTCTTCAACCTCAAGGTCTTCAATAAGAAATGTCTTTACCTTTTCTTCAATTTCTGATCTTTCCATTATACTGTTATTTATTTAAGTTTACATATCATTATACTATGTCCCTGTCCAAGATAGTCATGAATAGTTTCTATCTCCAATCCAGCTTTTTCTACAACTCTCTGCATATCCTCGGAGTGGTACATCTTACTATTTCCATTTGCTATTGCTGTAAAATAGAGACTTATTTGCGTAAGGCAGAAGGCTCCAGGTTCATATTTCTGCCTATCCCAGAAGGTCTCCATGATATAGAGTCTTGTCTGCTTGTTCATTGCTTTTGCCGCACGGGACAATATAGAGAAGATCTCCTCCTCTCCAAAACAGTCCAGAAACTGGCTCATCCAGATTGCATCAAGCTCCTTTATAGTGGGAAAAACTGCTTCATGATCGAGAAGATTGATGCTGTAGCCATCAATACGCTCAGCTCCCTCTTTATCCCTTGTTTGTTCGCGCATCATTTTCAGCTGTTGGGGCAGATCCATGATGGTGACATTAACCTCTTTGTTGTAAGAAACGCATCTGAGAGCCCATCGTCCTGTATTTCCTCCTACATCCAGCAACCTCTTCGGATGATTGGCAAAGACAATCTCAAGTGCTTGATCGAATGAGTGGTCAGAGTAAAAATGATCAAATCCGAACCAACTTTTTTGAACCTGCGGCGGAAGTTCAGATAAACCCTCGTACACTGTACTCCAGTTGCCGAAATGTCTCAATCCCTCCGGTTTACCCTTCAGAAGTGCCTCCTCGAGATTAAACCAACCTTCATAATTGACATCGTGATTAAAATCTATGTTCACTCGCGTTGCAGGATCGTTCAGTAAAAACCAGCCAGTTTTTGAGAGTGAAAACCTGTCTGTTTCCTTCTCTATCAGAATTGTTCCTATTGTTAAGGAAGCCTCTACAAGTACCTTGACAGCGTAATCGGAGAGTCCTGTTTTTGAGGCTATCTCATTTTGTGTCATACCTTCTTTACTATCACGCAGCAAACCGAGAATGCCGAATTTTATCATAAGTCTTGAGACCTGAAAAACAATAGGCCCGAAAGCTATGAATTCTGCAAGACGTTGTGCCTCTCTTGCGGAGAGATGTTCTTTTGTATAACTTTTTTCCAGTTCAGGGAATAGGTTCATAATATTTATCTGTTTTTATTTTATCGGGATTAAAATTTTTTTATGACGAGTGCACTGTTTGTACCGCCGAATCCGAATGAATTCGATAGAATTACATTCAGCTCTGTATCCACAGTCTTTGCCGTAAGATTCAACTTCTCTGAAAATTCGTCGGGGTTCTCAAAATTTATGTTCGGTGCCACAAAATTATTTCTCATCATTATTGTCGAGTAGACTATTTCGCTGGCACCCGCCATCCAACATTCGTGACCTGTCATGGATTTGGTTGAGCTTATCAATGCCCTTTTGCCATGAAATAGTTTATCAATGGCAATTGCCTCATACATATCTCCCTGATGAGTAGATGTTGCATGAGCATTAATATAATCTACATCATCTGTGGTCAGACCTGCATCTTTAAGTGCTCTTGACATTGCTATAACCGAGCCTTCGTCACTCGGTTGTGAGATACCTCCTCCGCTCGATGAGAAACCGTAACCGCAGACCTCGGCAAGAATTGTAGCTCCGCGTTTTACCGCATGTTCATACTCTTCAAGGACAAGGGAAGCCGCTCCACCGCTAGGAATCAATCCGTCTCTGTCGCGGTCGAAGGGTCTTGAGGCCTTTGCAGGCTCATCCATTCTAACTGAGAAGGCTGCGAGTGCGTCGAATGTTGCCATTGAATAGTAGTTTGTCTCCTGTGCACCGCCGCATAGAACCGTATCTTGCAGTCCCTGTCTAATGAGCATATAGCCAAGTCCTATTGAGTGTGAGCCGCTTGCGCATGCTGCACTGACAGTAAAGTTTACTCCTCTCAGATGAAAAATGGTGCTCATGTTCATTGTAACAGTTGAATTCATCGATTGGAAGATTAGTCCTGACCCAATTAGAGCCGAGTCATGTTTTTCATCCATTATCTTTGCCGCTTCGATTACAGGTTTGGCTGAAGAGTCGTTTCCGAAAATTATTCCTATCTCGTTATTTAACATATATTCCTCATCTATTCCGGCATTCGCAAATGCCTCTTTGGATGACATATATGCAAATTCAGCCTCTTCGGATAAACCTATTCTCAGTCTTCTGTCAATAACTCCCTTAAGTTTTGGAATCTCGACAATACCCGTAAGGGCGGATCTATATCCATATTCGAGTCTCGCCTGTTCAAGTCCGATTCCCGATTTACCTTCATATAAGGAACGACGTACCTCCTCCAAATTATTACCGAGGCACGACCATATTCCCATTCCTGTAATTACTACTCTCCGTTCCATTATAGTAAACAATTTTGAACCAAAAATTTCATGTTAGGTTTCATATTTTAATTAAGTGTATAATCCTCCGTTTATCGAAATTACCTCTCCTGTAATGTATGATGCATTTTCAGAGGCGAGAAAACTTACAAGCGAGGCAACCTCTTCCGGTTTTCCAAAGCGTCCAGCCGGAATCATCTTTTTAAGAGTTGATTGATCGAGGTCTTTAGTCATATCTGTCTCGATAAAACCTGGCGCTATGGCATTTACTGTTATTTTTCTTGGTGCAACCTCCTGTGCAAGAGCCTTAGTAGCTCCAATAAGAGCCGCTTTTGCCGCAGAGTAATTTGTTTGCCCCAGTAGTCCCTTTATCCCGGAGAGTGAGGCCATATTTATTATTCTGCCGAAACGATTGGTCATCATATTCTTCAGCAGCCTCCTTGTGGTGTAGAAAAATCCGTTCAGAGTGGTGTCGATTACTTTGTGCCACTCTTCATTCTGCATGAAGATCATCAAATTATCTCTTCTGATGCCGGCGTTGTTTACCAAAACGGCGATATAATCGTCGGGGTGCTTCATCTCCCATGATTCTATGGCTTTTTCTATAGAATCAGGATTTGCAACATCAAATGGCAGTAATTCTGCGCTTCCACCATTGGAAACAATTGCCTCTAATGTTTTTTGAGCTGCATCATGATTGGATTGATAGTTGATTATGACCGGTAATCCGAGTTGAGCAAGTTGAATACAAACGGCTTTACCTAAGCCCCTTGAGCCACCTGTAACAAGAGCATATCTCATATCGCAGTTTATTTATTATAAGTGTTATTTTTAAGATAAGATTCCACGGCCGCAATCTCCTTATAGAAAGGAGTATCCTCTATAAAGACAGGGACTATTTCTCTGATTTCATTATATATTCTATCGGTTGCAGGAGCAAGTCTTTTTTGTATTTTCAGACAGTCAACAGCTTGAGCGAGTGCGATAAATTGTATTGCCATAACCTGATATGCATTCTCAATAACTATTTTGCATAGTAGTGCCGTGTTTGTACCCATGCTTACAATATCTTGATTGTCATTGTTGTTTGGGATGCTGTGGACATAATTTGGCATTGCGAGAGTTTGACATTCCGCAGTTGTTGAGGTAGCCGTAAACTGACAGGCCTGCATTCCGTAGTTAAGACCAAGCGTTCCGAGATTCAGGAACGGCGGTAATATTCCGTTTATGCGGTCGTGGAAAAGATAGTTCAATTGACGCTCTGAAGTCATGGCAAGACGAACGACTGCAATTTTTACTTTGTCCTCCTCCAGCGAGATATAGTCTCCGTGAAAATTTCCTCCGTGATATACATTCTTTGATTCAGGATCTATAATCGGATTGTCGCATGCTGAATTAAGTTCCTCTTCTATAATTTGTCTCGAATTTTTAAGAGTATCATAAATAGGGCCCAATATCTGTGGAGCACAGCGTAATGAGTAGTATGCCTGAACTTTGTGCTCAAAGGTCTTTGCCTCCGAATGCGAATTGTTATAAAGTTCATGTTCACGCTTAGTAAGGCATTTGCTGCCCTCGGCAATCTTTCTCATTCTCTCCGCTATCACCTGCTGTCCTTTATGACGGCGGCATTCATTTAATTCCGGAGCCATAAGATCATCGTATGAAGAGGCTATCTCGTTCATCCATACTGCAGCAAGAACAGACCAATCCAACAATTTTTCTGCAAAAATCTGATTGACAGAACTGATGCCGGTCATTACCGAGGTGCCGTTCGTTATGGATAATCCCTCCCTTATATATATTTTAAAGGGAATCAGCCCATTTTCCTTCATTACATCGCCGGCTTTTTTCCATTCTCCTTTGTAATGAACCTCTCCCTCTCCAATTAGGGTAAGTGCAATATGGGCCAATTGTACCAAATCTCCGCTTGCTCCCACACTGCCGTGCATTGGGATGAAAGGAAAAATATCTCTGTTTATGAATTCTACCAATAATTTGACTAAATCTGGATGAATGCCGGAGCGTGCCTGTAGAAAGGTACCGAGTCGTGCAATCATTGCAGCTTTAACATATAAATCTGGCAGAGGTTCTCCCGCCCCTGTTGCATGGCTGCGTATAATGTTGTACTGTAGGTCTTTTAGGAATTTATCATCAACCCTCCACTGGGCCATAGGGCCAAAGCCGGTGTTGATCCCGTAAATTACCTTATCTGATGAAAACTCTTTAAGAAAATTATAACATCTGTCTATTTTTTCCATCGGAAGATCATTGAGAGACAGATGTTTGTTTGAGAACAGAAGATCTTCCACCAACGGTAAGCTTAAAGTCATTTTTAATTGTTCATTTAGGGTATATTATTGTCCAAAAAAGAATCTGACAAAGATAACTAAAATATCTCAAAGTGCAAATAGAAATTTAACATCAGAAAGGTGGTATTATTCCCTTTTAGTGAGTTGCAGTACTCTTTTTTCATTAAAAAAATCCTCACTGAACCAATCGTTTAAATTGAATATTTTGAGATTGCGCCTTGTTAGTCCGTTGCGTTTAAGTGCAACATCTATCTCCTGAAGAAGTGCACCACGTTTTAAGAACTCATCATTGTCGGTAATATCTCCTCCTTTCAGGTAAAGGAGACTTTTGTCATACTTGCCCTTTATCCAGGGTAGGAAATTCTGTAAATCAGTTACAGCTCTCGAAACAACATAATCGAAACTCTCATTTACCTCCTCTGCTCTTGCGTGAAGTACCGCAACATTTTTTAATCCGACAGATTTGGCTACTGCCTCTGCAACCTTCAGCTTCTTGCCTGTAGAATCGCACAATGTAAAATGGGTGTCGGGGTACATTATGGCGAGCGGTATGCCGGGGAATCCTCCGCCTGTGCCCACATCAAAGATTTTTGTCTCTTTGCTAAAACTAATCTGTATTGGGCTGCCATTATTCCCAATTTGGTTTATTAACATGGAAATTGATAGAGAATGAAGTATATGATGAAGATACAAATTCTCCATATCTTTTCTGCTTATGACATTTATTTTAGAATTCCATTCCTCATATAGCGGGCCGAGTTTCTCGAACTGTTCTCTTTGAGTTGTGGTTATTTTAGGAAAATATTTACAAAGTATCTCCGTACCTTTTTCTTTCTGTGACATAATTTGTATCCTTATTTACTTAAGTGCTCGGTTTATAGTAATTGTATCTATCAGTTGCTTGTCGTTATTTATCTAACTGTTTTGACAGTTGTTCTTTGGCTCTTTTAATTCTGGTTTTAACAGTATTAGCTGGAATTTCGAGTTTTTCTGAAATCTCCTCTATGGCATATTCCTCTATGAATCTTAATTTTGCAACAGTGCGGTAAAGTTCCGGGAGTTTGTTTATTTTATCGATGAGGCTGCTGTATGTCTGTCCGCTTATCATCTTCTCCTCCGGTGAATCTTCTGAATTTCCACCTGATGCCATTATCTTATAGTCATTTACAGAGTCGAGTTCAACATCAATCCTCCTTTTTCTAAAATAATCAATTGCCGTATTTTTGGCAATATTGTAGAGCCAGGTAGAAAAGGAATAAATACTGTTATAGTTATCGAGATTCTTGAATGCCTTTTGCATAGCCTCTTGGCAGATATCTTGTGCCTCTTCCGCCGACTCTGCAAAAAACGCATCTCCCTTTTTTATTTTTAGAAAATTATCGAGGTATTGTATAAGTGAGTCGTTATAACGCCTTACGAGTTCCGCAAAAGCCTTCTGAACTCCGTCGATTGCCAAATCAACGAGCTCTTTGTCGCTGTGCGTGCAGTATTCCGACATACTCTTCTTAGTGTGCTTCGAGCCAGTTTTTGCCATATCCGCATTCTGCCGTTAGTGGAACTTTTAAGGTTATCACAGATTCCATCTCCCTTTTGACAATATCGCATACTGTCTGCAACTCTTCTGCAACTGTATCTATTACTAGTTCGTCATGGACCTGCAAAATAAGTTTACTCTTTAAATTATTTTCTTTTAGCTTGTTCCATACGCCAATCATTGCCATTTTTATGATATCTGCAGCACTGCCCTGAAGAGGGGCGTTTATTGCATTCCTTTCATTGAAATTTCTGACATTCGCATTTCGTGAATTAATATCAGGGAGGAATCTTTTCCTGCCATAAATTGTCTCTACAAAGCCGTGTATTCTGCCATTTTCTATTGTACGTTTCATGTACTCTTTTACTCCAGGATAACTTTCGAAGTACTGTTCTATCAGCGCTTTGGAGTCGGATCTGTTCATTCCGAGCCTTTGTGAAAGGCCAAAAGCGGAGATTCCGTATATTATACCAAAATTGGCCACTTTAGCACGGCTTCTCTGCTCACGCGTAACTTCGCTTTCCTCTACCTTGAATACCTTTGCAGCTGTTGCCGTGTGAACATCTCCGCCGCTGTTGAATGCCGCAATAAGATGTTCATCTCCACTCATATGAGCCATTAAACGTAATTCAATTTGAGAGTAGTCGGCAGAGACTATATAGCCATCCGGGCTTGAGGGGATAAATGCCTTCCTGATCTCCTTGCCTCTTTCGCTCCTGATAGGAATATTCTGGAGATTTGGGTTGTTGGAGCTTAATCTGCCTGTGGAAGTAAGTGCTTGATTGAAAGTAGTATGAATCTTTCCACTCTTGGGTGAGATTAGCCCCGGGAAATTATCAATATATGTTGAGAGCAGTTTTTTCAACTCTCTGTATTCCAGAATTTCTTCTACAATAGGATTCTCCTTCTTGAGAGAGTTGAGAGTCTCCTCATCTGTAGGGTAGTTTCCCTTTGCGCTTTTCTTGATTTTTGGATCTATTTTTAACTTTTCAAAAAGGAGCAGTCCCACCTGCTTTGGAGAGGAGAGGTTAACTGTCGGCTCATTTGCCTGACGTCTTATGTGATCCTCTATCTTTTCCATCTCGTAGGTCAACTCCATGCTGTAGTTTTTAAGATGCTCAGTGTCTATTTTAAAACCTTGACGTTCCATATCAGCAAGAACAGGTATAAGAGGCATCTCCATCTCCACATATAATTTATCTTGGCTGTTCTTTATTAGTTCGGACTCTATTTTATCTCCCAAAGGGATAAGCAGTGCGCATTCCAGCAACTCTCGCTTTTTCTGCTGTTCATTCAAAATCAAATCCTCCTCTCTCTCCGCATCTGTATTTGGGTTTTGAGCGGAAAATAAATCGGGCACGGTTGTATTCACTGGTCCGCTTCCGGCGGTTGATTCCAGATCTATGTCGAGGTACTGTTTGATAAGGAAATTCTCCTTATGTGTGCGTTCTGGATTAATCAGGTAGTGCATTATCTCGATATCGTGTAATGTACCACCGAGTTCTATATTCTCCTCCGCAAGAAGTTTGATTATTGACTTTAGATCGTAGCCGGTTTTCTTTATCTCTTTCTCCTCCAAAAGTGAACGATAGGTGCTATACTCTCCGTTTGTATGAAATGAGAGGAAGGTATCAGTTTTCTTTTTATTTTCAGTAATGGCCGTGGTCAATCTTAATCCGCTCTCATCCTGTATGATTGCGAGGTCTCCGCATTTCTTTGCCGCCTCGTAAAGTTTTTCGAATTCACTCTCTTCCACTTTATATTCAGGCTGTGTTTTTTTCTCCTTTATCTGCAGGCTGTCAGAATTTGCGCCGGCAAAGAGATCATTATTAAAATCCCTATTTGTCTGTGAATTGGATTTTGAATTGTAGGAAGCTGCCTGATCGGGGAGTAATCTTTTAAGAGAATTGAATTCGTATTTTTCAAAGATTTCCGACACTTTTCTCATATCGGGACTCTTTATTCTAATCTCATCCAACTTGGCTGGCAGATTAATATCTGTTTTAATTGTGACGAGAAAACGGCTCATCTCCAATTGTTCCCCAAACTCCTCGAATCCCTCCTTTTGTTTTACCGGTAATTCGTCGAGGTGCTTGATTATATTATTGATGCTTCCGTATTTGCCCATCAACTTTTTTGCTCCAATTTCGCCTATTCCGCGCACGCCAGGAACATTATCTGAGGAATCTCCCCATATTGTTAGAATATCTATAACCTGTTCAGGGCGGCATATTCCGTAGTTCGCACAAATTTGTTCGGGCCCGATTATCTCAAAATCATTTCCACCCTTTGCAGGTTTATATTGGAAAACATGATCTGAAACGAGTTGTCCGTAATCCTTATCCGGCGTTACCATATATATATTGCGTTCTATGCCTTCCCACTGTTTTGCCATGGAGCCAATCACATCATCCGCTTCAAACCCGTTTACCATTACAACGCTAATATCAAACGCTTTTAAAATCTCTTGAAGAGGATTGAGAGCCATTTTTACAAGTTCAGGTGCTGCACTTCTATTTGCTTTGTACAGAGGGTAGGCCTCGTGTCTGAAGGTTTTTACCGGAGGATCGAAAGCCACTGCAATATGTGTTGGATGTTCTTTGTTGATCAACTCCAGCAACATTTTTGTAAAACCGAACAGTATGGAGGTATCCATACCTTTTGAATTTATCATTGGCCTTCTCATAAAGGCGTAATACATCCTAAAAATCTGTGCATGACCGTCAATCAAAAATATCTTATCCATTCCAATTGGTTTTATATTGTTTTGCTCTCTGCAATTCTCTTGCTTGCAATCCCTATGCTCGCAATCCCTATGCTCGCAATCCCTATGCTCGCAATCCCTTGTCTATTATTCTAATACCTGTATTCTCTTACTTTGAATTTTCTACTGAGTAATCTCTATGCTTATAATATATTAATTTACAGTACTTTATTCATAAGAATCATATCTATCACTCAATTAACAGCAACTCTTTCATCAAAATCATTTTCTTTACAACTCTTTTCTTGGATACTTCATCTACTTCATTTGAGTTATTTTTCTTGCAATTTCTTTCCTTGTTATTTGTTCCTAATTATTTAATTTACAACTTCCTCAATTATCTTCCGCAAACCACTCAACATACGATGTCGCGGTCTCATAAAGTTTGAGTGAGAATAATTCTACATTCTTCGGAAGACGTGCTCTGATAGATTCTGCATAGAATGAGATTATATTTTCGCATGTCGGTTGAAAATTCACAATCACTACATTTTTATAGGCTTCCGCAATCTCTTTGGAGAGAGGAGCATCCTCTCTGAGGACAAGTGCATGGTCGAATTTCTCTATCACGCATTCGTTTACGATTCTTTTAAGTTCTGTAAAATCCATAATCATTCCGTACCCCGACGAAGTTTTATCTGTGCATGGTACTCCCTTTATTGTCACATACAATTTGTATGAATGACCGTGGATAAATTTACATTTCCCGTTGTAATTCAGCAAGGCATGGGCGCCCTCATACCTGAACTCTTTTGTGATCTTTACAATAGACATTTTATTGTTTTTTTATTGAACCTGTTTTGCAAAAATAAGCAAAAAAAACTACCTCATGACAATATAAACTTATTTTGAAATTATATGTGTATGTCGAATATTGATAACTGCATATTTTATAATTTTTATTTATGAGAAAAAGCCTCTATGTATTAATTGATTAATAACTGCTGAATAATCTCTTCCTTTTCATTATCTCTCTGATGCTGTTATGTGGAAGATAATAATATGTAGAGAACAACAAATGGAGACACAAAATAATTACGAGTTTAAAACAGGTATAAACTGTAATTTGTGCAAAAAAGAATAAACTTTAACAAAAAATCGATTATTTATTAAATAATTTAATATTTATTTTTGTTTTTATTATAATTTATTATATTTGTATTCGGATTCGCCAAATGGATCCAAGTAATAATGGAAAAAAATAATATCATGGCTATAGACATTAATGAATTGCTTTCAAAGAATGCTAAGAGTATGAAGCCCTCTCCAATCAGAGCGCTATTGAATGTTCTAAATCAACCCGGAATGATCTCCTTTGCAGGAGGATTCCCTAACCCTCTCTCTTTTCCAATACCGGAGATAAAGAAGATAATGAATGAGGTTTTGGATGAGCAGGGTGCTATTGCTCTTCAATATGGCGGGACAGATGGTAACGTAACTCTTAGGGAGGAGTTGGTTAAGCGTTACAATAAGCAGGGAATGAATATCACAAAGGAGAACATTATAATTACTACAGCTTCTCAGCAGGCGATAGATCTTACTTCTAAAATATTTATAGATCCGGGTGATACCGTAATAACAGGTCTTCCCTCTTACTTGGGAGCTTTACAGGCATTTACCTCGTATCAGGCTAACATTATAGGTTGCGAGAAGGATGAGGAACTTGAGGTTGTTACAAGAGCTCTCTGTGCAAGCGGTAAAAAGCCTAAATTCGTCTACGCTATTCCTGATTTTCAAAATCCGTCAGGTGTTACAATGAATCGTGAGCAGAGAGAATATATTGTGAAGATTGCCCGTAAATACGATCTTATCATTCTTGAGGACAGTCCTTACAGAGAGATTAGATTTGAAGGTGAACATCAGCAGTTAATTGCCTCAATGGCTCCTGAGAGGACAATTCTTTTAGGTACATTCTCAAAGACTTTTGCTCCGGGCTTCCGTCTGGGATGGGTTATTGCTCCAAAAGAGATAGTTCAAAAATATAATCTTGCAAAACAATCATCAGACCTTTGTTCTCCTACTTTCGATCAGGCAGTTGCTGCAAAATATATGCAGAGTGGTTACTTTGAGAGCAATCTTGCAAAGACTGTTGAACTTTACAGAAAGAAAAGAGATCTTATGTTGGATAGCATGCAAAAATATATGCCGGCAGGTGTTACTTGGACAAAACCTGAAGGAGGTTTGTTCCTATTGGTTACAATGCCTGAGGGGTATGATTCAAAGGAGTTGTTCGATATTGCCATTAAACAAAATGTTGCTTTTGTTATTGGTGAAGCTTTCTATTGCGATGGCGGCGGTCAAAATACACTAAGACTTAACTTCTCATTTATGAATGATGAGGGTATTGTTGAGGGAATAAAGAGATTGTCAAACGCAATCAAATTACTCTTTGAAAAGAAATAATGTTCCTTGGTTAAAAATAGTTGGTTGTCCTTTGCTCCAAAAAATTGTTCCAAAAAATGCTCCATAATATTCAATACACCGCAGTTCGTTCATGAGCTGCGGTGTATTGATTAATGGGTGTTGATAAAAATGACAAAGGTTATTTTGGAACGTATTCAAAAAGCACTGTTCAATTCTAAATCTAAGGAGGTTTTATCGTTGAGTTAGAATGCTATCACAGATAACATAATGCGGATCTCGTGGTGCTGGAATGCTATCACAGTAATTCGACAAACAGGCCTCGTTTAGCCTCGGAAAAGCCTCAGATGCTCTCGGCTCTGTTTTCGAAATTACTGTGATACGCATTCTGTGGGAGTTCTAATGAACTGCTAAAGGATGCGGAGCATCCGCACCGTTCTCGGTGCTGTATT